>JANNXI010000183.1:0-7309 GCA_031409495.1 Betaproteobacteria bacterium | reverse complement strand
AAAAAAATAGCGCCCTGTTTTTCCCCAAGGCGCCACTTCTAATAAACCGAGAATCGCTAGCGGATCAGGCGTTAATTACCAGCCTTCGGTGCAGCAGGATTGCCGCGCTTGTCTGCTAATGCGTCAGGGCTTACCACGATGACATCGCTACTGCGGTCTTTACGCATGATACTGGAACCAGTAGCGGCTTCTTTATCTTCCTTTTTGGCCATCGCATCCTGAAACGCTTTATCAGTCGCGCAACCGGCTAGCGTAACGACTATTCCTACCGCTAGTGCCCCAGCTTTGAAGCAAGCAAATCTAGTATACATTTTCATCGCAAACCTTTCAGTGTAGTTATTTTCCGCCGCCACTCGCCGCAGCGGCGGCAGCCGCACCGGCAGCCTCAATACCGCGAAGCGCTTCGCCACTGGCGACTTTTACGTCGCTGGCGCCATCCTTGCGCGGAATGTTGCTACCGGTCATGCGATCAACCCGCTCGCCATTTTTTGCGCGTTCCGCACGCATCTCTTCCATGGATTGGCATCCAACTAATCCGGCAAGTATTAAACCAGCCGTGGCTACGATTAGCAACTGTTGCGGAGAAACTAAGCGAAATTTCATATTAATACTTTCAAAGTTAAAAGGGGACATTGTTAAATTAGCGTTACCAAGTTTAGGGCGCTAATTTTACAACATCCGCTTCCACAACTCTAAAACTCAAATGCTCAAAAATTACTTATATCCGGCGCGATCGTAAATTTGCTGTGCCGCTGGCGTGTTTTTTCCAATCAAGGCGATATTAACGGTGTCCTTTTTAAAATTCGCCAGTGCTACCAATTGCGGATTACCCTTCACTTTAAAGTTGACGGCTGGAAATTCATTATTGCCGTTCGCAAAGTACTCCTGTGCTGACTCACTCGCCAAATATTCTAAGAACTTGACCGCAGCTTGTTTATTTTTGGCATGCTTCAACACGCCCGCGCCAGAAATATTCATATGGGTACCACGGCCGGATTGGTTCGGAAAAATAATATGCATTTTATCTGCAATCGCCCGATCTTCGGCCTTCTCGGACTTTAGTAGTCGGAGATAATAGTATGTGTTTCCCAACGCAATTTTACATTCACCCGACGCTACGGCCTTAATTTGATCGGTGTCGCCGCCCTTAGGTGCGCGGGCAAAATTTGCAACCACGCCACTCGCCCAATCTTGCGCCACAACCGGCCCCGACGCCGCGATAATCGAGCTCAGCAGTGACAAACTATAGACGTGACCGCCCGATCGTGTGCACACTTTGCCTTTGTATTTTGGATCGGCCAGATCTTCATAGTTTTTGATTTCATCAGCCTTAAAGTCAGCCTTACTTGCAAAAATTACCCGCGCGCGGGTTGAAAACCCGAACCATAGATTATCTGGGCTGCGTAGTTCAGCCGGAATGCGCTCAATCAACAGATCCGACTTAATTGGCGCAAATAAGCCTAACTGCTCCGCACGCCAAAGCCGACCCACATCAACAGTAACCAGGACATCGGCCTGCGTTTTGTCACCCTCATTTTTGATGCGCTCGATCAACGGGTCTTCTGGGCCCTCTACACGATTTATTTTGATCCCCGTTTGCTTTTCAAAATTGGCGTAAAGCGCCTCATCGGTTTGATAATGGCGCGATGAATACAAATTTAGGACACCGTTGGTTTGCGCAAACGCTTGTGTTGCCAAGCTTGCCGAAAACAAGGTGCTAACCATCACGGTTGCCAATATTGACACTTTTTTTAGCTGATTTTTCATAGATTTCCACCTGAGAATTAAATAATGATACTGCGCACATGAACAATATATCATTAAATGCAAATCATTCTCATTTGTCAAGCGTTTTAGATTTAGAAAGCGTATGATTATCGTTACTGAGTCAATTTCTCAATCGTTTAAGCTCAAAACTAATACGCTCAAGTCTATCCCGCCAAACCACGCGAAACACAACACAAGAGACGCAAACAACGTGCAACCCGCCATTGCTTATATCGAAACAAGCCACCCGAGTGCAGCTTCACGACCACTCGGGCAGTCGCACGCGCAAGAAGTTGTGCGGGTAAGCAACCTTACTTTCACCTATGCGCCGCGGAATGCGCGCGTTGCAGCGGCAAAAGCAGTTTGCCACGATCTATCACTATCCATTTTTGGTGACGATATTGCGTGTTTGTTAGGCCCCAGTGGCTGCGGTAAAACCACGGTACTGCGTTGCATCGCGGGTTTAAACCAGCCGCAGCAGGGCAGCATTGCCCTTTACGGCGAAACCGTGACAGATACCGCCGCTAACTTGAATACGCCAACACGAGATCGTGGGCTAGGTATGGTGTTTCAAGATTACGCCCTTTTTCCGCACCTCACGATTGAAAAAAATATTGCTTTTGGGCTCAGTAAAATGCCCACAGACGCCCAATTAACAAGGGTTTCAGAGATGCTTGAGTTGGTGCAATTGCGAGCATCCGCGCGCGCGTATCCGCATGAAATTTCGGGTGGCCAACGCCAACGTGTTGCCCTTGCCCGCGCCCTTGCGCCACGGCCAAAGCTGATGCTGCTCGATGAGCCGTTTTCAAACTTAGACGTGAGCCTGCGGGAGGAGCTTGGGCTAGAAGTACGCGCCATTTTGAAATCGCAACACGTACCGGCACTACTCGTCACCCACGACCAACACGAAGCGTTTTCAATAGCTGATAAAATCGGTGTCATGCACAACGGTGCGATTGAACAGTGGGCTAGCGCCTATAACCTATATCACCGCCCAGCCACGCGCTTTGTAGCCGACTTTGTCGGTCAGGGCGTGTTGCTCAAAGGCCGGATGAATACCCAAGGGCTGATTGATACTGAGCTTGGGCCAATGCGTATTACCGAAGACACTAGTCAGCATTTTTCTGCAGGTAGCAACTTGAGTGTGCTGGTGCGCCCCGACGATATTTTGCACGACGACGCCAGCCCAGAACAAGCTCGCGTTTTGCACAAAGCCTTCCGCGGCGCCGACATTTTGTACACCTTAAAACTTGGCAGTGGTGCCACCGTGCTGTCGCTCGTACCGTCACATCACAATCACGAAATCGGTCAGTTAATCGGCATTAAGCTCGAAATTGATCACGTTGTAGCGTTTGCGGATTAACTGTAACTAATGCGCAACGATGCCCGCATTTACGCAGGTCGTGACACGCAGCATTTAGCGCTTCTTCAGACAAATATTTAGCCTAGTGAAAAGTCTCAATGCTATTTGCCAATCTTTTTTCGCGCCAAAAACAAGGCCAAAGCATGTAACACGAGCGCAACCACAATCGCTGCGCTAAACGAAAAAGCCGTACCCCATTGCGGCAAACACCAGGCTATGGTTGCCACAAACACTGCTAAGGTGATTAAGCCGCGCGCTAAACCTCGCAGGAGCGCAATGGCGTGGTCAGCGCCCGATCTACGATGAATAAATACCGCCAGCACAGGCGTGAGTACAGGCGCCAACGCGGCAATACCGCTAAGGCGAGGGCCTAAGCTCGCCGCATAGGTCGCAATGCCGAAGGTAAGCAGCCCGCCGACGGCCATACGCAAAAATAACTCACCATGTGGTAACGGCGTCAGCTTGGTCACCGTCTGGGATTTTGGGAAAATTTTAGGCGCAACAATCAACACCGCCGCCGCAAAAGTAACTGCAAGCGGCAAAGTCCAAGTGAAGCTAAATATCAGCGCCGCCATTGCAAACCATGCCGTCAAGCCGCCCAGTGCTGCCCACGGCCACGATAGCCGCGTGGCGCACCATGCATAAGTGAGCGCAAAAGCCATCACCGCACCAACGGTAGCTAAGGTAAAAACAGCGGAAGCACCCGCAAATTGGGCATCTTGCTCAATTGCCACCAAAAATAATATTGGCCCCACAATGACCGGCAAACCCGCTAACCAGCCTGCAAAGTTTGGGCCCAAGTATTTGCCTACTAAGGAAATAATGCCCAAAAAGAACGGTACTAAAAATAGTTTTAAAACGAGCATCCCTACCGCCCCGCGTTGGGACTGGGCACATCAAGCAGCATGGGTACAAAAGGATCAATATGAATCGCTTGATACACCACGGCAATAACCTCTAACTCAGTGTTGCCGGCCGGCGCACGTAGCAGCACCGTATCACCCTCGCGGGCTTTTATTAAAGTACGGGCTAGGGGCGATATCCAGGTAATATAATTTCGCGCTAAATCAAGCTCATCAAGCCCTACAATGCTGATTGTTTTTTCAGCGCCACCCAGCTCGGCATAGGTGACAGTGGCACCAAAAAATACGCGTTCTGCGGCATCGGGTTCACGCGGCGCTAAGGGATCAACAATTTCGGCATTATCAATGCGCTTATTTAAAAACCGAATCCGCCGATCAATTTCACGCAGACGTTTTTTACCATATAAATAATCCCCGTTTTCGCTGCGGTCGCCATTTTTAGCTGCCCAAGAAACCACCGCTGTCATTTGCGGGCGCTCAACGTCCAGCAGATGCAGCAGCTCCGCATTCAACCGCTTATGTCCGTTGGGCGTGATGTAGTTTTTGCTTCCTGCAGGAACAGCTAACGCAGCAGGAAAGGCGTCGTCGTCATCGTCGTGTTCGGATTCTTTAGTGAAAGCTTTACTCATGGCGCGGAAGTGTTGGAAAAGGAAGCACAATTATCGGCTAAATCAACCATGACCTATCACCTCAAGTAAAAGTAATTTTGAGGCCCTAAAGGTGCTCGCGCGCACATTGGTGGTTAGATTCCCTTTATCGTCACCAATTATCAGCAAAAACTGTTAAGTTAGACACTGACAACATCACTCACGTGTCCTAATCTCCAGCTGAATCTGGATTTTTGTTTGTTGTTATAGAAACGAGGCTTCAATGAAGTTTGCACATCAAAGCAACACGCCCCTCTCCACGGCAAACCGGCAAAACAGTCTGCGCGCTCATAAACTGGTGCGCACCCTTGCGGCGTGCATCCTATTTGCGTTTGCAATAGAGGCCGTCGCGCAAAATCTAAAGCCGCGCTACCGCTTGTACAGCCCTGCCACTCTGGCCCATTTATACACCTCAGACTTAAATGAATACAACGTTCTTGCCACGCGAAATTGGAGCCAAGAAAATCTTGCGCACCGTTGTTTAGACAAAGGCGGTAGCTACGCGGGAATCCCATTAACACCTTACTATCGCATTTATAACAGCACTAAGCGCTGGCACCACTGGACAGCCGATTTCCTCGAGCACGAAAGGATGAAAGTTATCCCGGGAAACTCCTCTGACGGAATTGATTGCTACATATTGACTCAGCCAGCTGCCGCAAGCCTAAATTCGCTACCTCTTTATGTGCTGTATTTGCCCCCCATTGATAAGTTTCTTTGGACTACGGATGAAAATGAAAAGAACGTGCTGACGAGCACGCGCGGATGGATATATGTCCGCACCGACGGCCACGTACTTGCCCCACCCGGTGTCACCGTGCCCGCGGCCAGCATGACGCGTGAAGATGCATCACGCCTAGTTACCCAAGCCACGTTTGGCGCCACGCAGGCCGAAATAGCGCGAGTAGCCGCGCTCGGCGCCAGCGCCTTTATTACCGAACAAGTGAACATGCCCCAATCATTGTACCTGCCCCAAGTACGGGCAAGTGCAGACTATCCTGAGCGCAGTTGGGCCGTGATGTCAGGCTTGCTTTGGAAGCAGTATTTTGAAGCTAACGATCAACTACGCCAACGCGTAGTGAATGCACTTTCGCAAATTGTCGTCATCTCCCTCAATCAAAACACCCTGCTAGACCAGCCCTGTGCGACTGGCGCTTATTTGGATACCCTCGGCCGCCACGCCTTCGGTAACTTCCGTGATATTTTGCGTGACGTGACTATGAGCCCCGCGATGGGTGATTATCTCGACATGAAGCAAAGCGGCAAAGCCGACGCGATACTAAATTCAATCCCTAATGAAAACTACGCGCGCGAATTACTGCAGCTGTTTTCAATCGGCACAGTGATGCTCAATCTCGACGGCACCACCCAATTAGTGAACGGTAAAGTTGTAGAAACGTATTCTGAAGCTACCGCGCAAAACCTAGCGCGTGCCCTCACCGGCTGGACCTTTGCTGCGCAAGACCAGACAAAAACTTGGCGCTGGCTCTATCCTGATGTGCCATACCCCATGGATACCGCAAGCGGTGAAAAGGCATGTATTGCATGGTCAGCGCCAATGCAGCCATGGACTAGCACCTTCCGTTCGGCCGACAACAAGCGCGACATCATCGGCCCCGCCCATGATACGGGTGCCAAAAGCCTCTTGGTGTATCCAGGTTCCGCCAATTTCAAGCAAAATTTACCCGCTGGGCAAACGGCTGAAAAAGACCTTGAAGACGCAATCGACAATGTTTTTAATCATCCAAACGTCGCGCCATTTATCACTGCGCAGTTGATCCAACGCCTTGTCACAAGTAACCCAACCGGCGGCTATGTTCGGCGGGTCGCCACTATATTCAACAATAACGGCAGCGGTGTACGCGGTGATATGAAAGCGGTGATTACTGCGATTTTGCTGGATGAAGAAGCGCGTGCGCCGCTGGAAAGGCAGCAAAATTTCTTCGGTAAGGTTCGTGAACCCATAATGCGCTTTACCCAAGCGCATCGTGCCTTTGGCGGCAAAATGGCCTCGGGGAGCTATAGCTCAATTTGGGATTTAAGCGGCTCCGATGCGATTGGTCAAAGCCCCCTACGGGCGCCATCAGTTTTTAATTTCTACCATCCCGATTTTGCACCTACAGGACCGATTGAAACAGCAAAATTAGTTGGGCCAGAATTCGAAATCACCAACAGTGCGACGATCGGCGGTTTTGCGGATTTTTCAAAGTGGGGTATTTTGGGTGGCTTTGGCGTCGGCGATGAACCCGGCAAGCGCACCAACCCTGACTACAGCTACTACACCAACCTATCCGGCAACCCTCTGGTAATGGTAGAAGCTTTAAATATGACGTTTATGGCAGGCCAAATGAGCCCTAAATTTAAATCCGAAATGGTTGTAGTTGCTACCAAGCTAACCGACAGCAACGCCACCAATCAAGCGCGTGATCGGGTGTATCAAGTGCTCTGGCATATTCTTAACTCCCCTGAATATACGGTTCAAAAATAAGGTGCCATCATGACTAAAATTATTACGCCTACTGACGCAGTAAGCCTGCACACTGACCGTCGCAAATTCATGAAAATAATGGGTACCGTCGCGGCGACACCCATGCTGGGCGGCATCATGCAGGCTGCACACGCAGCAGGACCATTTGACGACTATCGCGCCACGGTTTGTGTGTTTCTAT
>JANNXI010000182.1:0-8637 GCA_031409495.1 Betaproteobacteria bacterium | reverse complement strand
GTTGAAGAGGGTCTGGCGCGATATGAAGCTAAAATACTGGAAAACAAACACCGCGCACTCCAAAGCCTCGCCAAACAACTCGGGCAGACATTGGTGCCTATAAGAGAAAACCCTTGAAAACCACTATGTTCATGGAAAGGCGTTTGGCAGGCATTTACTTGACCAGATTTTGGCTATCATTTGGCAAAAAATGGGGTCAGACTCTCGTGGCACTCGGTTAAGCGGCGAGGCTCCCAATTGACTACGTTTCTCAGCAACCGGCGACATCTGATTTCCTGCAAAGGGTCGTTTCCAAGGGCGTGCGACCCATCGCTTTTTACCGCTTGCTTGCGTGTTCAGCATACTTTTACAGGGCGTCTGGGCTTAACCGAGTGCCATGAGGGTCAGACTCCATTATTCCACATCCTTTGCGCCTGCTGCCGCCGCAATGCGCGGCCCACCTCGGCCTTCTGACATCGTCCTGCATTCCGATAAGATCGCTATTTCCGCTGCGAACCGTGTGTCACCCAATGCCCAGCCTTTGTTGGTGGCATCGCAAATCGCGGTTAGTAGGTCTTCAGGCGTCGTCAACGTAAACAACTGTTCGTAAGCTACACATCGGTCTTCTTCGCTACTGCCCAGCGCCGGATACTGCAGGTGCGGTTCAAGTCAAGCGCTGTTCACCCTTGCATCACCCTGCGATAGCTCGACCAATCGTACTCGCGTGGGTGCGACACCATGCCCGCGCGTACCGGATTCATGTCAATGTAATGCCTCAACTTGAGCAAAAAAAGGGCTCAGTATCGACTATCGTGGCACGGTAGCGGCCTTCCCATCATGTTCCGGTACGCTTGTAGGTGTAATTGAAGTGTTGCACATAGCGCCGGCCTACTGATTGCAGCGTTTTACGGATGCTGTCGCTGTACAGCGGGCTGGCTAAAAGATGAATGTGATTGGTCATCCAAACATAACTGTGAATAGCCAAACCAAAGCGCCCCGCCGCCTCAACGAGCGCATCGCGAAAGAACGCATAATCTGCGGCAGCCGCAAAGCTAGTCTGACGGTTGTTACCCCGCTGAATGATATGCCGCGCTCTTCGCAAATCCTATACAACCTAAATGCCGCTTGCTTGACCGCTCACTGGCCGACCGATACAGTAATGAATCTCGAAAAATAGCGTTTGAAAATTCCTATACTCCGTGCCGTTCCAGCTATTTCTGCGCCAAAATACCCGCCAATACTAGTGTTGTAATTCGATAATCACTACACAACCTGCCGCATCAGGACTACACCCATGACCCGCGCCGCCGCCATTCAATCCGCCGAGCACTATTTTGATAGCCAGCAATTCCACGCCGATCTCGCTCGGCGGGTGGCGATGCCCACCGAGAGCCAAAATCCGGATCGCGCCGATGTGTTGCGTGCATATCTGGCGGATGAACTCACGCCATCATTACAGGCGCTTGGTTTTGTCTGCGAGGTGTTTGCCAGCCCGGTCGGTAAAACGCCTTTTATGATCGCCACACGCATTGAGGCGGAGCAACTGCCGATTCTGTTGAGTTACGGCCATGGTGATGTGGTGCGCGGGCTTGAGCCGCAATGGCGTGCTGGCCTCAACCCTTGGCAGATGTTTGAGGATGGCCCGCGTCTCTACGGCCGCGGGACAGCGGATAACAAGGGGCAGCACACCATCAATTTGGCGGCGCTCAAGAGTGTGCTTGATACACGTGGTACGCTTGGCTTCAATGTAAAGCTGCTCATTGAGATGGGTGAGGAGATCGGCTCGCCGGGGCTCGATGCGTTTTGCCAAGCGCACAAGGCGGCATTAAAAGCTGACGTGTTTATTGCTTCCGATGGGCCGCGCTTGCAACCGGATCGCGCGACCGTATTTTTAGGCTCGCGCGGCGCGATGAATTTTGATCTGACGATTGATCTGCGTGAAAGCGCGCATCACTCCGGCAACTGGGGCGGGCTGATCACCGATCCCGGTATTGTATTGGCGCATGCACTCGCTAGCATCACCGATAAAAATGGTGCGATTCGGGTGCCCGAGTGGCGACCGATCAGTATCCCCGCTGCCGTGCGCGCGGCGCTGCTCGATTGTGAGCCTTCTGGTGGGGATGATTCACCCGACATCGATTTGGATTGGGGCGAACCCGGCTTGAGCCCGGCCGAGCGCGTGTTTGGCTGGTCGAGTTTTACCGTGTTGGCGATGAAAGTCGGCAATGCGGATTTTCCGGTGAATGCCATTGCCAGCAAAGCTTGGGCGCGCGGCCATTTGCGTTTTGTTGTCGGCACCGATCCAAACGATGTGGTGCCGGCATTGCAGCGGCATTTGATTCGTGAAGGTTTTCCGCAAGTGGTGGTGACACCCGCGCGTGAAGAACCAATGCACGCCACGCGGCTTGACCCGGATTCGCCGTGGGTTCGTTGGGCGGTGGCGAGTATCACCAATACCACCGGCGCAAAACCGGCGATCCTGCCGAATCTCGGCGGCTCATTGCCGAATGAGGTTTTCGCTCACACGCTGGGATTGCCGACCATTTGGATTCCGCATTCGTATTCTGCCTGTTCGCAGCACGCGCCGAACGAACACATGCTCTGTGCGCTGGCACGCGAAGGGTTGGCGATCATGGCGGGGGTGTTTTGGGATTTGGGCGATGCGGCGGGGCGGCCGGTGGTTTAGTGTCGTAGGGTGGGCAACGTTTTATTTGCCGACGCTAAGCACCAGCCGCTTTTTTAACCTAGAAACGGCAGTTGGACGGATGTGAGTGTGCGATTTTGGGACTTCCTAGCAAGGCGCGACGACGACGCAGGCTTCACCCTGCTAGGAGGAGCAACGCGGCTAGGGAGTTTCAAAATTGTGCAATCACATTCGTAGCGCTCTCACCCAAATGGTGACGGTATAGAAACCGCGAAAATCAATAAACACGAACCTCTCCAAGTTATTCAAGCGGTCAACTGCCGATTCTAGGTTTAAGTAACTTGATTCCACGCGCAACCTGACCGGCACTTTGGCTTGTGCGCAGGCGAAGGCGTGTTTCCGCATCAAATTCAGCCAACATGAGCGTAGCCATTTCTTCGATGAGTCGATCAACGGGCGTGCCCTATTTTTTGCCAATGCCTTCAGCCGAGCATGTTTTTCGTCGGGAAGTCGACCTGTTAGTGTTGCCATCGTGATAACTCCTGTAGGAATGCTTTGGAGAAAGCGATTTGCAACTCCGGAAACCGTAATTCCACATCTCTGAGAAATAGTTAATTGTCGGGTTAAACCTCAGCCCAACCCACAATTTTTAAATGCCTGAAGAAGCCCTAAAATAGGGCATCTTCAGGCATTGCCTTCATCTATTTTTAATGCTGGCACTTGAAATTTCATGGGAATGGACTTATATTAGCACTCGTACAGGGTGAGTGCTAGCAAAGTAGTGTGGCACCACCATCCCCACCGATTTTTGTGTAACTTTTTCCTGTTAAATCAGGAACTTAACCCTAGGAGTGAGCAATGAAACTACGTCCCTTGCATGATCGTGTGATTGTAAAGCGTTTGGAAGAAGAGCGGAAAACAGCGTCTGGTATCGTGATTCCTGACACCGTTGCTGAAAAGCCAGATCAAGGTGAAGTATTGGCTGTCGGTCCTGGTAAGAAGAACGAAGACGGTAAATTGTCTCCAGTTGACGTAAAAGTGGGCGACCGCGTGTTGTTCGGTAAGTATGCTGGCACCACCGTTAAAGTGGATGGCGATGATCTTCTAGTGATGCGTGAAGAAGATATTATGGCGGTTGTTTCGCTGTAAAAAGTTAGCGTTTACTATCAACGTAAACCCTTAAATTTAAGCATTCTAATATTTTTGAAAGGCTATTATCATGGCTGCAAAAGAAGTTAAATTCGGCGGCGAAGCCCGCGCTCGCATGGTTCACGGTGTTAACGTGTTGGCTAACGCCGTTAAAGTAACATTGGGCCCTAAAGGCCGTAACGTGGTGCTTGAGCGCAGCTTTGGCGCACCAACCATCACTAAAGACGGTGTTTCAGTTGCTAAAGAAATCGAGCTAAAAGACAAGTTTGAAAACATGGGCGCGCAGTTGGTTAAAGACGTAGCGTCTAAAACTTCTGACGTTGCTGGCGACGGTACAACTACTGCTACCGTTTTGGCACAGGCCATCGTGGTTGAAGGCATGAAGTATGTAGCCGCTGGTATGAACCCAATGGACTTGAAGCGCGGTATCGACAAAGCGGTTATCGCGATTGTTGCTGAGCTAAAGAAAATCTCCAAGCCAACCACAACCAACAAAGAAATCGCCCAAGTTGGTGCTATTTCTGCTAACTCTGATCCAGATATCGGCAAGATTATTTCCGATGCAATGGAAAAAGTGGGCAAAGAAGGTGTAATTACTGTTGAAGACGGTAAGTCACTTGAAAACGAGTTGGAAGTGGTTGAAGGTATGCAGTTTGATCGTGGCTATTTGTCACCTTACTTCATCAACAACCCGGACAAGCAAGTTTCAAACTTGGAAGAGCCGTTTATCTTTTTTCACGACAATAAAATATCGAACATTCGCGATTTGCTACCGGTACTAGAGCAAGTAGCTAAAGCAGGTCGTCCATTGCTGATCATCGCCGAAGATGTTGATGGCGAAGCGTTGGCAACTTTGGTTGTGAACAACATTTGCGGCATCCTAAAAACCACCGCTGTTAAGGCACCTGGTTTTGGTGATCGTCGTAAAGCCATGCTTGAAGATATCGCCGTGTTAACTGGCGCTACCGTTATTGCTGAAGAATTGGGCTTAAAGCTTGAGAACGTTACGCTTACCGACCTAGGTCGCGCCAAGAAGATTGAAGTGGGTAAAGAAAACACCACTATTATCGACGGTGCTGGCGACGAAGAAACCATCAAAGCGCGCGTAGCTACAGTACGTAAGCAAATTGATGATGCAACGTCTGACTACGACAAAGAAAAATTGCAAGAGCGCGTAGCGAAGCTTGCTGGCGGTGTTGCTGTGATTCGTGTCGGTGCAGCCACTGAAGTTGAAATGAAAGAAAAGAAAGCCCGCGTTGAAGATGCGCTACACGCAACCCGTGCAGCCGTTGAAGAAGGTATTGTTGCAGGCGGCGGTGTGGCCTTGTTACGTGCCCGTGCAAACGCTGGCAAGATCAAAGGCGACAACGCTGAGCAAGATGCAGGTATCAAAATTATCATGCGCGCAGTTGAAGAGCCACTACGTATGATTGCCCAAAACGCAGGCGATGAGCCAAGTGTAGTTGTAAACAAAGTGCTAGAAGGCACGGGCAACTTTGGTTACAACGCTTCCACAGGCGAATACGGTGATATGGTTGAGCTAGGTGTATTAGACCCAACTAAAGTAACCCGTTATGCATTGCAAAATGCAGCGTCAGTTGCATCCCTAATGCTAACCACCGATGCAATGGTGGCTGAACTTCCAAAAGATGATTCAGCTGGCGGCGGCGGTATGGGCGGTGGCGGTATGGGCGGCATGGGCGGTATGGACATGTAATATTAGGTTAACCCTAATATTGTTGTTCGCTCAAAAAGCCCGGGAAACCGGGCTTTTTGTTTTTGGCTATTGCTGTAGACTTGATGTTTAATGTGTATCCAGTTTCGGAAAGCATGATGAATAAGGCTAGCAAGATTTTAGGTATCATCTCAGTGTCGCTGTGGTTTGGTCTATTCGCTGTGACAGTCAGCGCCCAAAACAGTGCGCCGGCAGCGCTAGTAACCATGCAATGGCGCGATGCCACTACCCTGCTCATAGAAGGCCGCGCGTTCACAAAAACCGCCACACCTTATGATCGGCTACCAGCAGAAGCAAAAAGCACGGTAAGTAGCAAAATATGGGAGCTATCAGAAGACTCCGCTGGGATCAGCGTGCGCTTTATAACGGACGCCACCACCATTCGTGCCAGCTGGACCCTGCGACGCGATAAATATGCCATGCATAACATGCCTGCAACTGGCGTAAGCGGCGTGGATTTATATGTACGTGAGCTGGACAGTGAAAATACCGCATGGCGGTTTCTAGCTGTGGGCATCCCTAAATTAGCCATTGAAAATGACGTTGAAATTACCACACGGTTAAAGCCCGGCAAGCGCGAGTATCGTCTGCATCTGCCGCTCTATAACGGTGTTTCGCGTGTAGAAATTGGTGTGCCGATTGAAGCCAGCATCGATGCGCCAGCGCTTGCCAAGGCAAAACTACCGGTCGTGTTTTACGGCACATCCATTGTGCAAGGTGCAGTAGCATCACGCCCAGGCATGGCCTACCCCGCGCAGGTGGCTCGCGCATTGTCTGTAGATGCCCTAAATATGGGCTTCTCCGGCTCATGTCAAATGGAGCCTGCAATGATAAAAATTATCGCCAGCATTCGCGCCCAAGCCTTTGTAGTTGATTGCCTACCCAATATGCCGGTAGGTGATGTTGAAGCACGCGCCTTGTTATTGGTAGCCGCCATTAGGAAAAATAACCCCGATGCGCCTATTGTTTTGGCCGAACATATCGAATACGCCGACGCCCATCAAAAGCCCGCCCGTCATGAGCTATACAGCAAGCGTAACGAAGCGCTTAACCGTGCCGTAACAACACTAAATACCGCAAAAGCAGGCACGGTATCCCTCATCACCGCCGAAGCCATGCTAGGCGCTGGTAGTGCGCCCAGCGAAAGCTCAGTAGACGGCATTCACCCGAGCGATTTGGGCATGTATCGTATCGCGCAAGCAATAGGGGCGCGGTTGAAAGCGCTGATGAAGTAGTGTTTAGCCAGAGAAAAAGTGCGTGTTAAGCGGCGGTTGCTGAGAGGGCGCGGATGAATGTACAGCGAGCAGTATAAAATAATTCGCCAAGTAAAGTTGATTTTGCTATAATTCGGGGTTCTCTCAGTGGTGGTTGTAGCTCAGCGGTAGAGTCCTGGATTGTGATTCCAGTTGTCGTGGGTTCGAACCCCATCAGCCACCCCACTAGATTTTCATTATTTTCCAAGCATCGAACTCTCGGTGCTCGCGCTTTCCTGATTCCTCCAAAACCCTATGCGCCGTTAATTGCGTTGCCGCATGATGGTATTCTGTTGGCTTGATTAAATTTTAAGTCATAGGAAATACGCATGAGATATATTGCTACCAGCGCATCGCTGCTACTGTCTATAGCGTTTTGTTTGGTGATGCCACAAACGTTATCCGCACAAGCCCCTGCTGCTGTGCCTGCGCCGTCACCTGCCGAAGCAAGCCCCAAAGAAACCTACACCAAATACGAATACCGCATTCCCATGCGCGATGGAAAGCGCCTATTTACGGCCGTCTTCCTGCCTAAAGATAGCGCTAAAAGCTATCCGTTTTTAATGATGCGCACGCCTTATAACGTGGCGCCGTATGGCGTGGATGAATATCCGCAGCGCTTGGGGCCAAACACTGATTTCGATAAGGCAGGCTATATATTCGTGAATCAAGATGTGCGTGGTCGGCATATGAGTGAGGGCGTGTTTATCGAAATGACGCCACATAAGCCCAATAAATCGGCCACTGATGTAGATGAAAGTACGGACACGTACGACACCGTTGAATGGCTGCTTAAAAACGTGCCGAACAATAATGGCCGCGTGGGTATTTGGGGCATTTCCTACCCCGGTTTTTTTGTGAGTGCCAGTATTATTGATGGTCATCCGGCAATCAAAGCGGCATCACCGCAAGCACCAGTAACGGATCTTTATATGGGGGATGATAGCTATCACAACGGCGCCTTTATGCTGGCCGCAAACTACGGCTTCTATACGTTTTTCAAACAACAAGCAGCACCTACATTGCCACCCAAAACATCGGTGCCGTTTGATTTTGGCACCAAGGATGGTTACGCTTATTTTTTAAAATTGGGCACGCTTGCCAATATTACGGCAACCCTAGCCAGCGATGCAAAATCCTTGTTTCCTGACCAAGTTAAGCATGATACTTATGATGCTTATTGGCAAACGCGCAATATTGCTGCGCACTTAAAAGGTGTGAAAGCGGCGGTGTTAACGGTGGGTGGCTGGTTTGATGCGGAAGATGTGCAAGGGCCATTAAGCACCTATGCTGCCATTAAAAAGCTTAGCCCCACTGCCAGCAATACCTTGGTGATGGGACCGTGGGCGCATGGTCGCTGGAATCGTGAAGATGGTGCGCAATTAGGGCACGTACAGTTCCGTCAAAAAACCGGTGAGCATTTTCGCAAAAATATTTTGCTGCCGTTTTTTGAAAAGCACTTGAAAGATGTAGCTGGTAAACCCACCACCAATATCACTGCGCACGTATTTGAAACCGGCACCAATATTTGGCGCACGCCCAGCGCATGGCCGCCTGCCGAAGCTTCGCGCAAACGCTTGTATTTGGACGCTAGTGGTAGCCTTACGTGGGTTACACCCGCAAAGACTGTGAGCCGTTTTGATAGTTATGTAAGCGACCCGACAAAGCCTGTGCCATTCATCAATGCAATTTCAACAGGTGTGCCGCCTGACTACATGGTGGGTGACCAGCGCTTTGCGGCAACGCGCTCTGATGTGCTGGTGTATAAAACAGAAACGCTAGAAGAAGATGTAACGATTGCCGGCCCTATTTCGCCGCTGCTATTTGTGTCCAGCAGTGGCACCGATAGTGACTTTGTAGTGAAGCTAATTGATGTG
>JANNXI010000181.1:0-2991 GCA_031409495.1 Betaproteobacteria bacterium | reverse complement strand
GCCGCCAATCGCTGCTGCTCAGCCACCCGTTTTGCCTGAATCGCCTCGTAGGCCAACCAAGATATCCCCACAAACACCGCGAGCAATCCCGCCGCCATGGCGGCAAACAACCGCTGGCGCTTCTTCTGCTTGGCAATCTGCCGCTGCGCTTCGGCTAGTGCCGCCTCCGCGCGCCGTTGATCCCGACTCGTCTTTGCCACACCCGCTAACACATCGTGAATCAATTCGAGCCGCACCAACCCACCGCGCTCTTCCCGCCGCAGGATGCGTCGGTCAACCAGCGTCTGTAACGCCGCCTCGGTGATGCCCGGCTCGGCCAATGCGTTGTCCAGCGCACAACTATCGCGGTAGCCCGCCGTGGTCAACAGCCGGTCTTCAACGAAGTGTTTGACCTTTGTATCCACATCGGCAAAGCCTTGCCGGTAGAACTGCTCAATAATCTGCTGGGTGTTGTCGCCTTGAATGAGGTCCGCACTGATCTCAGGCTCGCCGCGTTTGAGCCGCTGCTCATTGAGTTCGCGGCAGACCAGCGACAGTAGCGCTGGCTCAACCTGCACTTGATCAAGCGGGATTGATTCATCGCGCCCTGCTCCGCCAACGAATCGCACAATGCGTGCTGCAACCGTTTCACTGACTTTCTCCTGCCCGGCTAGCTTGATTGCTTGCGCAGCACGGCTGCCGGTCATCGGCGTTAAGCGCATGCGGTTTTGCATGATCGGGCGGATTAGTGTTTTGAGTCCTTCAAATTCGGCCAGATAGTCTTCACGGAAGGCGAATACGATCTTCAGGTTTTGTTTAAGCAGGTCGAAGTCGTCGAGCGTTTCGGGGTGTTCGGTGAGTTCGTCTTCCAAACTCGGCGGTAGGCGGTTTTCAATCAGTTCGCCTAGCTCCCGCAGGAAGCTCTGGCAGCGCATGTTCTGTTGCGGGGTTTGCCGGCCAAGGGTAAAAAGCTCCTCAAACTGATCAAAGGCCAAGACGGGTGTGACGGGGCGGCCATGCGGGTTTTGCAAGAGCGTGCCGGGGCGGTGTAGGTACTTCCAGAAGCTATCGCCGTCTCTTGGCGCGGTGGCAGTGACTTCATGCAAGGCGCATTCGTCTTTGAGTATTTGCCAGACTTGCTCGATCAGTCTGGGGGCGTTGGCATCGAGATTTAGGCGTAGATATAACGGTAGGTATCCTGCACGGCGCAAACGGGGAAACACGCCTGCGTTGAGCAGTGATGATTTGCCTAAGCCAGATTGTCCAAACAAGACGGTGAGTGGTTCGCGCTCAATCAAGCGGGTGAGTTCATTGGTCTCGGTTTCGCGTCCGTGGAAGAAGGCGCGGCTGTCTTCGGTGAAGGGCAGCAGGCCAGGCCAGGGGTGATCCGCGTCAATACTGTTTTGTATGTTCATGCGGCCACCGCTGCGGTTGCGCTGGTACGGGCACGCAAGGCATTGAATGCGCCGACGATGGCGGCGGTCTGGCTGCTTGTGAGCTGACCGGTGGGCGCTTTTTCGATATGCCTTGATTTGAACGCGCTGGGGATTTCGTTACTGGTAAATACCGGTGTCTCGTCGATCACTAGTGGGAATAGAAAGCTGACGGTGGAGCCCGTGAATTCAAGATTGCGCTCGGCCGCCCATGCCCATTCTTTACGATAAAAGCCAGTGCGTTGTTCGGCGGCTTGCGAGAGTACCGGCAGGAAGAGCCCGCATTGGTCAATGGCGGTGCGGATGCGTGCGGTGTAGTCGCTCCCCCAATCGAGCTGCTGACGATCCAGCCAGACCGGCAGGCCAGCAGCTTGTAGGTCGGTGGCTAGGCGTAAGGCCGCAGGACGGTCTTCGCTGGCGTAGCTGATGAACAGACTGCCTGGGGGCATGGTGTCGGCCATTTTGGTGGGTTCTGGTGCGGCGCTTACGCTACTGTGCTCACCATGGCGTTCTTGCCAGCGGCGCGAGAGTTCGGCGACGAAGGCGACGGGGTCTTCGGCTAGCACTTGGGTTTCGCGGCTAAAGCTAGAGAGGAAGGTAACGAGTGGTGCACCGACGTTGGCGGTTTCATCGACGTAGTATTCGGAGAAGCCGCGTTCAGTCGATAGCTTGCTGTTTTTGGCGGTACGTAGGATGAAGCGCATGAGCCAATCAGGGAAGTTGCAGCCGAGGAACAGGAGGTGATTCTTGCCGAGTTCGTCGAAGAGTTGCTCGGGGCGCTTCTCGGGTATTTGTAGGGCGGTGATCCATTCGATCATGTCTTCTTCGGCCACCACGTATTTGGGGAGCACTGACATGCGACCGAAGAGGCCGTAGACCAGTGGGGCATCGCGTTCACCGCTTGGTAGATCGCTGGCTTCGTTGGGGGTGAAGGCGCGTTCAAGGGTTTCGGCACGGCCCGCAAAGCGGACTTGGTTGAGCGCTTGGGCGAGAAGTGTATCGGTGCAAAAGCTGGTGAAGATGTTAAGGTCGCGAATGCGGGCGAGTTGTAAAAAAGGGGCGGGGATGGCGACTTGGAGCTTGGCGGCGATGTCGCCGAGCTCGCGGTAGATGCCTTGGCGTTTGGCGCCGGGGCGGGCTAAGTAGGCGCTGATAACGTCGGGCAGGGATAGCGGCTCGGTGATGTTGGGCAGTTTTAAGCGCTGTGCTAGTTGGCGGGCCAGCACCCGTTGGTAGGGCTCAGTGCGACCTTCAAATTCAACAATGGCTAACTCAGGACCGATGATCGGGATAACGCTCTTGGCTTCTATAAAGGCAAGGAGCTCGTCCCAGAATGCGTCAGCGTCTTCAATCATGGGGTTCCAGTCTATTGGGTTGGTCAGCGGTGTTGCGTATGTTTGGCGGAACAGATAGGAACAAAATGCGCTTTTTTATTGCTGCCACTGCGCATTCTAGAAGGGTTCAACAAACGGCTCGCTCAGCATCGCCAATAGGGATTGTAAGTCAGTTTAATAAGCTTGGGTTTTTGTCTATTTCAACCTGTTGCAGTCACAATATGTTGATGAGCATTGTGCATTAA
>JANNXI010000180.1:0-3304 GCA_031409495.1 Betaproteobacteria bacterium | reverse complement strand
AATTTTATGCGATCTGTGCCGTTGCGCAAAAATGCACTTAAGTAGCCCAGTTCTCGCGGTTTTTTGCGATAGCTGGGGTGGTGATTAATCATGGAGGCGGCCAATCGTTAGCCACCGACTCCCCGCTATCGCAAAAAGCCGCGAGAGCTGGGCTACGGATCCACCGCCGAGCGCATACGTAACAACAATCGGATTGCTGTCGCCGAATGCGAAAGCAATGCGCATTTTGTAACCCAGTAGCACTATGCACTGGGTTAGGTGCAATCCAACACGCGGGCACGCAGAGCCGTTACATCGGATTATGCGATAACGCTGCAAATCTGACCTATATTTTAATCGCCGAACGCGCTTAAGCTGCCCGTATTTAGGGCTTCTACAGCCTATCGGAACCGCAATCTGCCGATGTTTATCCACCCCAGTGTGGCGTAGTTCACAGACCGGCAATCGCCTAACCACGTTAAATGAATGTGCGCTATATTACAAAAAACAATTTCACTCACTGCAGCGCTACCACTCAAGCTCGCCCATGAAAGAATTGCCGCCTGTCACCGATCCGACCCAAACCCTTGCCGACGCTAACTTCTTTACCGTTGCACCGCAGCAACACGCCACGAATGACGCCGCAACGGCAACCGCGATAGTTGCGACAACATCACAAACGGCAGAAGCGCGCCTCAATACGGTGCGTTGCAACATTAGCCCTAGCCGGTATGAAGTGTTATCGCTGCTGGGTGCAGGCGGCATGGGTGAGGTGTACTTAGCCTTTGATGCGCAGCTTGACCGTAAAGTAGCGCTTAAATTATTGTCGGCCAGCATTACGAGCAATACTAACTGGCTGCAGCGCTTCAACCGCGAAGCCAAAGCCGTGAGTGCCTTAAACCACCCGAATATATTAACCATCCACGATGTAGGTGCGCTGAATGGGCAGCAATTTATCGCCACCGAATACATCGAGGGCGTGACCCTACGCCGCTACCTGATGGGGCGTGCTTGCGATATTGCTGTGGCGCTTGATATTGCCACCCAGCTTGCCAGTGCGCTTGCCGCCGCCCACGCCGCCAATATTGTGCATCGCGATATCAAGCCAGAAAACATTATGGTGCGGCCCGATGGCTACGTGAAGCTGCTGGATTTTGGCATCGCTAAACCCATGGGCATGGATAACGGCACGCTTATGGCGACCGAACTAGGCGCAATATTTGGCACCGCACACTATATGTCACCAGAGCAAGCGCGCGGCACCCAAGTAGACGCACGCAGTGATGTATTTGGCCTAGGCGTGGTGTTATATGAAATGCTGGCAGGCGAACTGCCCTTTCAAGGCACCAGTACTGCAGATGTTTTGGTCGCTATTTTAGACCGCCAGCCGCAACCCTTTGCCCACAAATTCCCCCACGCGCCACCCGCACTAGAGCACATGGTGCTGCGCGCGCTAGAAAAACAGCCTGATGACCGCTATCAAAATATTGCAGACCTTGAACGCGACCTAAAGCTACTGCAGCACAACATAGCCATACGCACGCATGCAGGGGATACCAAAACCGAAGCCACCACCACCCCACCGTTAAACGCTACCCACACCGCCACCCAGCCCGCTGTATGCGCGCCCGAAGTGAAATACGCCGTGAGTGGCGACGTAAATATTGCCTACCAAGTTGTGGGCGATGGGCCAATCGATTTGGTATTTGTGATGGGCTGGATATCACACCTTGAATATTTTTGGACTGAGCCTTCCTTTGCGCGATTTTTACGGCGCTTGGCCACTTTTGCCCGGGTAATTTTGTTTGATAAGCGCGGCACCGGATTATCCGACCGCGTGCCCTTAAACCAGCTACCCACACTTGAACAACGCATGGACGACGTGCGCGCCGTGATGGACGCCGTAGGCTCCAAACGCGCCGTGCTGTGTGGCGTATCAGAAGGCGGACCAATGTGCAGCCTATTTGCCGCCACCTATCCTGAAAAAACTATCGCCCTAGTGATGATGGGCAGCTACGCCCGCCGCCTGCAAGGCGAAGGCTACCCGTGGGGGCCAACCGTGGCGCAGCGCGATCAATTTTTAGAACAAATTCGCGCACAATGGGGCGGCCCAGTTGGCTTGGAAGAACGCGCGCCCAGCATGGCCCAAGACCCAACATTTAGAGCATGGTGGGCAGCCTATTTGCGCCACGGGGCCAGCCCCAACGCGGCGGTGGCCATCACCCGCATGAATACCGAAATTGACATACGCCACGTGCTACCCACCATCCGCGTACCCACGCTGGTGGTGCACCGCACGGGAGACGCCTGCTTAAAAATTGAAGAGGGCCGCTACCTTGCCAACAACATCCCCAACGCAAAGTTCGTTGAGCTACCCGGCATCGATCACCTACCCTTCGTTGGCCCGCAAGATGAAATTTTGGATGAAATTGAGTTATTTTTAGCCGGTGTGCAGCATATATCCGCCTTTAACCGCGTGTTGGCTACCGTACTGAGCGTGCGCATTGCCGCCACCGGAGCGGACGCAGGCGCAGATACAGACACCGACATAAACATAAACGCCAACACCAATCCACTTGCCGAAATATTGCAACGCAACCCGTTATTTTTTAAACGCGAAGTAGCCTTGTTTAATGGCCGCTTGCTGGCAATGGAGCCACGCGGCACACACCTACAAGCCAGCTTCGACGGCCCTGCAAGAGCCATCCGCGCCGCCTGCGCCATCTGCGCCGCCGCACCGCGGCTAAATGTGCAGATACGTGCAGGGCTGCACACTGGCGAATGCGATGTAGTGGATACCAAACTAAACGCCAATACCAGCGCCAACGTAAGCGTGAGGCTAAGCGGCCAAGCCGTAAACATCGCCAAGCAACTCAGCCAACAAGCCAACCCAGGCGAAATATTAGTATCCAGCACCGTTAAAGACTTAGTAAGCGGATCAGGCATACGCTTTACCGAACGCGGCACCGAAACTTTGCCTGAAGACTTAGGCGAATGGCGCTTGTTTGGGGTGGATCAAAGCACGTAGCTGGCAGCGTTTTGGGTACAAGAAATAAGCTGGAGAAGCCCTAATTTAGGGCTTTTACAGACTATTAATAACTTACTAGCCCAACGGCGCTAGAAAATTTGAATTACCATATGGGCCAACACGCAAAATGGTTGAGCCACAAGCACAATCTGCTGTCTAGCGCGATGCCGTAGCCCGGCTCTCGCGGCTTTTTGCGACAGCCGGGCTACGGCATCGCGCTAGGCAGCAGATTGTGCCTGTGGCTCAACCATGTTGCGTGTTGGCCCATATGGTACTTCAAATTTTCTAGCACAGTTG
>JANNXI010000179.1:0-3866 GCA_031409495.1 Betaproteobacteria bacterium | reverse complement strand
GTTGAAGAGGGTCTGGCGCGATATGAAGCTAAAATACTGGAAAACAAACACCGCGCACTCCAAAGCCTCGCCAAACAACTCGGGCAGACATTGGTGCCTATAAGAGAAAACCCTTGAAAACCACTATGTTCATGGAAAGGGATTCTTCTGGCACTTTTTCATTTTCATATTACTTAAATGGTGCCGTCAAACCCGGAAACTTTACAGCGCCAATTTCTAAAGCGGGCGAGCGTTCTTTAGCGCAAGCGCCCTCTCGCAATGCTTGATTGCGCTTGCGGAAATTTTGCCCTTCTACCGGATTCATTACGCAATCCTCTAGCGCAAACGGATGACCAAGATGTAGCAACTGGTGTCCGAGTTCATGGGTAAGTACTTGAGCGGAGAATAGCGCTCTTTCAGCTTCGGAATAGGGCGCTTCGGTGCGAATGCTGGCTAATAAATTATCGTTTCCGTACAACGCATACAAGCTCAAAATGATGGCGGTGCCGTATTTGCAACCCGCGCAAGGCGTTGTGAAGCCATTGGTGATGCCGCCGCGTAATGAAGCGTGCATAGATGGTTCGCCGCGTTCCAAGCTAATGATCGGCTGATTGGTGATGTATAAATCATAGTTAAGCGGCGTGTGTGGCACGCGCGACCAGTGCGAAAATTCATTGTAGGGGTTGAAGTCAATAATTGGACGGCCATCCGCGGCATTTTGGCGCTGAAATTTAGTGAGTGTGTCAGCATGATGATCAATGAGTTTTGTAGCAAAGTCAGGCAGCGTTGTGTCGGCGGCCACACTAATCGCGCCGCTGCGATTTGCATAGGTAATTTGCTCGGCTAGAGTGGTTTTTTCTTCGCTTAACGATTGGGCCATGCTCTTGCTGAGCGCTACCCGATCAGCCGTGCTGGGCTGGCGCACCACGTAAGTATGCATATCGCGTATTTGCTGCGCTGTGAGCCGCCCAAATACGTCGCTGATTGGCTTAGTGCTTGGCGCATCAAAGGCCACGCATCGCCCAAGAAGTGTTTTGAATTGCCCAACCGCTCCAGAAGTTACCGCGTTAATTTGAGCTTGATTCAACGCTGAAAAACGTGGATTTTCTACATACAAAACTTTTAACGTAGCGCAGCTCAGCGGCCGTGTCATCGCGTACATGCCGCTTGCAAAGAGGGCGCTGGTGGCAAGAAAAATGAGCCCGATTATTTTCGTCTTTTTGTTCAACTGAGGCTGCCTTTACGGTTTTTTAATCAGCATAGATTAATGTTTGTGCCAAATCGACTAGTCCTCATAGTTTTTTTGGCACGAATAAGTGTTCGTGGATAATTGCGCTCATGGGTTAAGTTGCCGTAGACGCCCTATTTTAAACAGCTTATGGCGAGTCTTCGGGTGCCAAAATTTCTCTTTGTGCCGTGCCCATTATCGGAATGCTTTGATTTAATCTTAAAAAAACCGAACAAATTGCTGACCCGATCGAGCAAGCTCTTTTTAGCATCGTGCATTTACCCTACCTACAGCCATTTATTGATGTGAATAAAAGGGTATCGCGCTTGGCAGCAAACATCCCACCAATTCGTGAGAATTTATGCCCGCTATCGTTTGTTGATGTGCCTAAGGATGCGGAAGTCGGAGTGGGACATTTGGGGTTTTAAACGCAGGTAGGGCGAATGTGCGGGCGCAGCAATGATTGCAACGCTTACACGGTCGCGGGGAACTAGCCGCTAACAGCGTGGAAAGAAGTGTCTCATGAATTTTCGCGAAGCTTAAAAGCGGCAATGCCGGTGAAGCCCATATCTAGGGTCTGATGGTGCCATCGCGTGTCCCCGCATAGATAAAATGGGGTGCGCTAAGCCTCTTGTTGTAGTAGCGCATGCAATAAGTTTTGCAGCGAAGCTTGCTCAGCTTGTGGGTGGAATAGTCGCGCCCGCGCCGCACATTGCGCGTTTAGGTGCGCCAAAAATTGTGGTTCATTTCTACAACGAATAAGCAATGCACTGAGCTGATTCGGTTGGCCAAAATCAAAATAGCCATCGTAGTTTTCGCCCAGCATACCCACGTTACCCGCGATACGTGACGCTAGCACCGGCGTGCCGCTACATACCGCTTCCATAATCACGTGAGCGCCGCCTTCCATTTCGCTAGCGTGTACAAGTACGTGGGCGCGTTGAATGTGGGCGCGCGTTTGGGTGTGCGGCAAGCCGCCTAGCCATCGATAATTGCTGTTGCGCAGCGCGGTTGTGCGGGCTGCGTTAGCTAAAACTGGGTCAAGCCCATCGCCAATGTGATCGAGGTAAATATCAGTTTTATCGACCAATGACTCAGCTGTCGCAAAGTAGGTAGTGGGCGATTTTTCATCCCGCAAGTGGCCCACCATCAGTGCGCGCAGCAGCGATTTAGCCTTAACTGCAGGCTTGCGGCTGGTGGTAGATTGGAAAATAACAGCTGTTTTATGCCGCAAATGCGCGGGCAGGGCAGCAGCACCTAATTCTTGCAGCACAATTAATTTTTGCGCGTATTCTAACGATTGTTGCGCAGATACATCGGTTTGGATATCGCGATAGAGGTCAGTGCCCGTTAGGGCAACAGCTAAGCCATGTACACCATATTTGGCATGCCACGCGGCAATAGCGGGCGCGCTTCTACGTGCGTGAAGGGCGAAAATAGCCGTATCTTGGGCGTCTTCAGCGTTTTTGCCCGTCCATTCTTTCGCGATACGCACTTTAGCAATCGGCGACAACATTTTTTGCCAGCGTGCAGCAGTTTGCCAATTTCCGTTGTTCGCTTCGCGCAAAGCAGGGCTGATTATGACAATATTCGGTAGCGGCATAAACTGAGTCTCGTTAAAAAGATGACGAAGCTTACCTTAATCCCTCAAATCAAAAAATGCCATTCTCCGATTCTGCTCAATCAATAGCCGCGCGGTCTGCTTCCCCTGCCCAGTTGGCGCAACTTTTGCAAGAAGTACGAACAGTTACCTTGGCGCTTTTTGACGCTTATGCTGCTGCCGATAAGCTCATCCTGCCCTATGCAGAAGCCTTAAATCCGCCGCTTTGGGAGCTTGGCCACGTCGGTTGGTTTCAAGAATATTGGTTGCACCGCAACCAACAGCGCCGGCGCGGCATTGCGTGTGAGCCCGCTGTTTACAACCCGCGCTTAGCTTCAATAGTGCCGCAGGTTGACGCTTGGTACGATTCAAGCCTGGTTGAGCATGCTTCGCGTTGGCGTTTACCTTTTCTGCAAGCTATTGATTGTAAAGCGTATTTAGCTAAAACCTTGCGTCAAACCCTCGATGATTTGCAGGCGCTAGAAACAACAAATTGCCGCGATGATGCGCTGCTATATTTTTATAGATTAGCCTTGTTGCACGAGGCCATGCACGCCGAAGCAGCAATTTATATGGCGCAGGCTTTGGGGGTCGCGGTTTTTACGCCACCAAAAACCGCAGCGCCATTTGCGCTAACTGCGTCGAGTGGGCAATGTACGATTGCTGCGCAGCAAATTACATTGGGCAGTGACGCTGCTGATGGCTTTTGTTTTGATAACGAATTGCAAGCCGCGCCAATTCACATCAAGGCATTTTCAATTGATGCACAAGCCGTCAACTGGGCGCAGTATTTAGAATTTGTGGAATTCACCAATCGTGCTCTGCCACGCTATGTGCGCCGTACCAGAGATGGCTATGAAGCAGCTATTTTCGGGCATCTTCAGCCACTTGATTTAAACGCTAGTGCGGTTCATTTAACTTGGCAAGATGCCGCAGACTGGTGCACATGGGCTGGCAGACGCTTACCCACAGAAGCTGAATGGGAATGCGCAGCACTTGATAACGCGGCATTTACTTGGGGCGAAGTTTGGGAATGGACGGCTACCAAATTTGCGCCGT
>JANNXI010000178.1:0-12382 GCA_031409495.1 Betaproteobacteria bacterium | reverse complement strand
TTCAATCACCAAATTGATGGTGGACACGCCAGTGTTTGCAGTTAAGCCGAATTGTACTTTTGTTGCGGCGGGAACGGCTCCAAAGGGTGATTTGTCTGTGAGATTGCGAGAATCATGGTGGACGCTCAAGGCAATTGGGTCTTCAACTAATACCGCACTAGGGTCAGCAAAGGTCTTTGCGCCTATCGTTAAGCGTGGCTGGCCGCCAGCGAAGGCAAGGCGTAGTGTGTGCTCGCCAGTGAATTTGAAGCTTAGATTATTTATGCGGCCAACATCACTTAGTCTCGCCAGAGGCGCTACTTTATTGGCTTCCAAGGCAGCTACGTCATCGGGCGCGTTGCCAAAACTGGCATTGTTTGTCCAGTTGGCATCGGCAATTTTGAAGTCTTGTGTGCCGTCTATTTTTACGTTTAGGTAATAGGCATCACAACTAAATTGAAAGGCATAGTCCTCAAGAGCCGTCCAATTATTGACGCCGCCGCGCAGGTAGAGCGTGGCTGCACCCAGTGGTGGCGTGATGCAGGGTTCAATGGTGAGGTTGGCTGGGGTTTTGGTATCGGTCATATTGAGTTTGAAGCGATAAGTACCGTCAAATTTGGCGTGCAGCTCTTTGCCTTTTGGGATCAGGGGAATAGCGGTGTCAAATGGCGTGGTTTGTGCGGATGTATGTGCGGCGGCAACACCCAAATCGGCATCTGCCGACCATTCTTCATCCCCGATTTTAAAGCTATGCTCACCATTGATCTTGGCTACAAGTTCGTAGCGGTTACAGGCGTAGGCAAAGCGCTTAGATTCATGCGCCGTCCAGGTGTTAAAGCCACCGCGTAGGTAGAGCGAGCGGGTGCCAATGGGGTTGGGTTTGCAGGCGACCGTTGGGGCTGCAGGGACTGCAATGGGCGCAGGAGCGGAGATGCAGCCGCAAAGCGTTAGCAAGGTTGTTACAAGCAGCCCATGCGCTAATGGTTTCATATGATTTGCTCTTGAAGGACTAGTCAGAAAACGAAGGACTGGATTCCAACCTTCGCTGGAATGACAGCGTTACCCCTTAACGCCACCAGCCGTTAGCCCAGAAACTATCCAGCGTTGCGCTAACAAAAATACCGCTGTGATCGGCAGGCCAGCCAAGACTGCCGCTGCCGCAAAATCACCCCACAAAAATTTTTGCTCGCTCAAATAATATTTTGATCCAACGGCTAGGGTTAAATTCGCTTCCTCGCGCAGCAGCACGCTGGCAACTGGATATTCGACAATTGTCCCGATGAAAGCGAGGACAAAAACCACCATTAAAATCGGCACCGCCATTGGCAGCAATACATAGCGGAAAGCTTGCCAATGGGTTGCGCCGTCTACCTTGGCGCACTCTTCAATTTCAGCAGGAATAGTTTCAAAGTAGCCGCGAATCGTCCATATATGCATCGCTACGCCACCAACGTAAGCTAATACTACGCCTGCATGGGTTTCGATGCCAAGCCACGGCGCGTAGGTGCCTATGGTTTCAAAAATCGAATAAATTGCCACTAGCGCCAATACTGCTGGGAACATTTGCAGCAACAACATAGAATTTAGGATGCCCGACTTAAAGCGAAATTTTAAGCGCGCAAACGCATAGGCAGCCGTGGTTGAAAACGCAACAATTAAGATGCTGGATATCGTTGCGATTTTGATTGAGTTCCATAGCCAGCGCATCACAGGGAAGGGCGGATTAACAACTGTGCCGTCAGCGGCAGTGTAGGAAAATCCAAGCGCTAATTTCCAGTGTTCCAGACTAATTTCAGTTGGAATGAGAGTGCCCGTCGCGAAGTTACCGGGGCGCAGTGAGATAGACACCACTGCCAGCAATGGAAAAATAGTGATGGCGATAAGCATCCATAAAAATGCGTGTGCTGCCACTAAGCGCCAGCGTTGTCCAGATCCGGTAACGATTGCCATGGTGATGCTCCTTTATTTATTCGTCATTTTGGCAAGTTTCATATTCGCCAATGAAAGGGCGGCCACCATCGCAAAAATAACGGTGGAGATAGCCGATGCTAAGCCAAAGTTTTGACCCGAGTCTTGGAACGCGATGCGGTAGGTGTATGACACCAAAATATCTGTGGTTCCCGCTGGTAGCTTGGTGTTTAAATAGTCGGGACGGCCATCGGTTAACAAGGCAATCACCACAAAATTATTGAAGTTAAAGGCGAAAACAGTGATTAATAGCGGTGTGAGTGGCTTAATGATTAAAGGGGCGGTGATTTTTACAAAGTTAGTCCAAGGTGACGCACCCGATACAGCAGAGGCTTCATATAAGTCGGACGGAATTGCCTTAATTAAACCACTGCAAATAATCATGATGTAGGGGTAGCCAAGCCAAGTATTTACAATCAAAATCATGATCTTCGCTAGCAGCGGATCCGCAAACCACGCGGGCTTTGTGCCAAATAGCGCATTAAAAATAACGTTAATCTCACCGAAGTTTTGGTTGAACAAACCTTTAAAAACAAGAATAGAAATAAATGCGGGCACGGCGTAGGGTAAGAACAACAGGGTGCGGTAAATCCCTTTAAACTGCAGCGCTTCCCAGTTGAGCAATACCGCTAGCGGCATGCCTAAAGCCACGGTAAAAATCACCGTTAAGCCAGAAAACACCACCGTCCATAAGAAGATGGAAAAGAACGGCCCGCGAAAGTCTGGGTCGGTCACCATGCGTATATAGTTTGCAAATCCTACGCCAACTTTAAAGCCCGGTTGCAGCGCTTCACCCTTGGCGTTCTCAAAGTAGCCGGTGTCCATGTTGGGCTTATAGGTGGCGCCGGTATCTACCTGTGTGAGCGTGCCATCAGCGGCTTGTAGCCACACTGGCTTGATGGGCGCGAATTCACGGACGCCGGCATAGTTAAGCGCGGTTTTGTCCGGTGCTAAAAGCGTTAATTTTTGCAATGCAGTGCGTCGTTCAATCACTTCATTTAGCGGCAGTGCGGGGCCGGGGGTAAAGCCGCTTTGATCTAGGGCAACTAGCTGTGGTTGGTTATTTTTTGCTAAATTTAAGCTTGTATCTAGCTTTTGCGATACCAGCACTGGCTGTTCCGGTGCGCCATCAAGTGCTTCGAGTGGTTTGAGTATCACGCGCACACCATCACCGTCGCGATGCAGGGAAAAGCTCATAGTACGTGCTTCTTCAGGCCACCCTTGTTCCAGCAAATAGTTGGTGGCGCGGTCTTTACTTAATAAATGTGCGGACGAATAGTTGGTAAAGCCAATTTGTGCGGTAAAAAAAATCGGAAAAGCCACAAACACCGCCATGCTCGCTAACCCGGGAAATAAATAGCGATAGGCAAAAGCAATATCTGACAAATAAATAAAAAAACCAGCCCCGGCTAGTATTAAAATGCCTAGCGCCCATAAGGGCTGCCCGGCCGCGTACACATTAAAAATTAAATACAAAATACTGAACGCCAAGGCGCCTACAAACAGCCATTTAAGGGCAGTGTGTAGGCCACTACTAGGTTTGGCTGCTTGGGATAAGGGTGCGGTGAGTACTGTCATGGTTTGCTCATTAAATGTGCAACAAATTACTTGGTGACGCGCGCGTGCTGCTTACGTTTTGATGGCAGCTACTTGGTTGCCATGCGTGCCGCTGCATTATTCATCGCGTCTTTCGGCGATTGCAATCCGTTGGTAATGGCTTCCAGCGCGGCATCCACTGCTGGCCAAAATTTACCCATTTCGGGAATGTTGGGCACCGGCTCGCCGCGTCGCGCGTTTTCCATCGTGGCCGCTATGTTTGGGTCGCTTGACAACTGCGCATAAAACGCTTTGTTTGCTGGCACACCAAGAGCGACATCATCATTGATAAGCTTCAAGCCTTCAGGGCGTAACACGTAGTTTTCTAAAAATTCGCGTGAAATATCCTTCATTTTGCTGGGTGCTGCAATCATGCAACCCAGTACGCCTACAAACGGCTTTGATACCTTTCCCGCGATGGCGTCAGCCGATGGGATTGGCGCTACGCCGAAATCGATTTTGCTTCTCTTGGCGTTATCCCACGCCCAAGGGCCTGAGATCATCATCGCAATTTCGCCTTTGGCGAAGGCGCTTTCCATGTTGGCATAGCGTGCGCCGCGCGGCATTTGGCCTTTATCGATGAGACTCTTTAATACTTCGGCGGCGCGAATCGCACCTTCATCGTTTACGCCGATTTTGCTCGGATCCAAATCGCCATTAGCGTCTCGTGCAAACACAAAGCCGCCCGGGCCAGCCAACATGGGCCAAGTGAAAAATGACTTATTGAAGTCCCATAAAATCGCTTTTTTACCCTGCGCCATCATGGCGGCATCTATTTTAACAACCTCGGCAAAGGTTGCGGGTGGCGTTGGCACGAGCGCTTTGTTGTAGATTAAACCGTTGGCTTCAATGGATACCGGATAGCCCCAAGTTTTGCCTTTGTAGGTGAAGGCTTTCCATGCTGATTCTTCAATTTCATCACGAAATTTTTTGCTTGGCCGAATCGGCACCACCAAGCCCGCTTTGGCCCATTCGCCTAGGCGATCATGTGGCCAACAGAAAATATCGGGGCCTTTGCCAGCGGCAGTGCTTTGCTGAAATTTGTCGGTGGCACCTTCAGGGTGCTGCACCACCACATTGATGCCAGATACCTTCGCGAAGGCGTCACCGACTTTTTGTAAGCCGTTGTAGCCTTTGTCGCTATTGATCCAAACCATTAAACGTAGCGGATTAGCAGCGCCTGATTGTGCTTGTGCGCATACCATAGGCAGACTGGAGATACCAAATAATAGGGCATTTCCAAGCAGTTTTGTGTAGCGAGGGCAGCGCATTATGCTGCTGCCTGTGTAGTTTGCGCAGGCTGACCTTGCGCTTGGCGTTTAGCCGCTCGACCGTTGGCGTCAAATAAATAGGTGGCAGTAGCAGGAATGCCTACGCGAATCGCCTCACCTGAAGCGATTCGCGTGCGACCATCAAATAAGCACGACACATCTTCGGAGCCAGGAAAATCGCAATAGGCTTGCGTTGAGCTACCCAATGATTCCACAAACGTCACGGTACTATTTACATAGCTTAAATTGCTGTTGTTGGCACCATCGCGTGCACCGATTAGAAAATGCTCAGGCCGCACGCCAAGCGTTACTTTATCGCCCGCTTTAATGCCGGGAAGTGAAGTGCCTTCTAGTGCACAGCGCACGGTTGCGCCATCTTTTAGCTTTACCGTAGCTTCAGTAGCCGATGCGGTGAGTAACTCAGCGTCAATAAAATTCATGCGCGGGGAACCGATAAAGCCAGCGACAAATAAATTTTCAGGATGCTCATAAAGCTCCAACGGCGCCCCTACTTGTTCAATTTTGCCAGCCGATAGCACCACGATACGGTCGGCCAAGGTCATCGCCTCCACCTGGTCGTGCGTCACGTAGATCATGGTTGTTTTTAAATCTTTATGCAGCTTGGCAAACTCATAACGCATGCGCACACGCAGCGCTGCGTCAAGGTTTGACAATGGCTCGTCGAACAAAAACACATCAGGCTTGCGCACAATGGCGCGGCCAATGGCGACGCGTTGGCGCTGCCCACCCGATAAATCTTTTGGTTTGCGGTCTAATAAGTGATCGATGTTTAGAATCTTGGCAGCCTGTTGCACCAGCCGATCAATTTCTGGTTTGGGCACGTTGGCCAGTTTTAAACCAAAAGCCATGTTGTCGTATAAATTCATGTGCGGATACAGCGCGTAGGACTGAAACACCATCGCGATACCGCGTTGCGCCGGCGGCACGTCATTTACGATGCGCCCGCCAATACTTAAACTGCCGCTAGTAATTTCTTCCAAGCCAGCAATCATGCGCAGTAGTGTGGATTTGCCACAGCCTGACGGGCCCACAAACACCATAAATTCGCCGTCACGTACGTCTAAGTTGATGTCGCGCAATACATGCACATCATCAAAAGACTTGTGCCCGCCTACTAGTCGAACGTCCGCCATAACTGCTCCTCGAATTTTTGTATTTGCTGGCACTTTATTAATCAGACCGGTCAATTTGTTGATTCCAGCTGGCCGTCATCAACCCGTAGTAAATATACACGCGCCGATGCGGCGCCGCAATCAGCGCATCACGAAGCCAACGCACTTTGCATTAAAACTAGGGTTTGACTCGGTAAAACCATTGCTAGTGTAGCAAAACTACAACAATTATGGTGAAACTCCTTGCTCATCACGCTTCTTTGAGGGAAATCGTAATCTTCGGGGTGATTTTAGGTAATTAAAGGCCTATTAGCGGTTCGATTCTCCGTTATTGATTGCTTTTAACCGTAATTTTTTGTAGTTTTACTTCATTATGAGGTTCCTCTCTCGTTGATTTTCACCATGCCGGACAATTTTTGCAGGCCTGCTTGACGCTAAGTCGCTAACTTGTACTATAATTAAACTGTGTTAATGTAGTAAAACTACAGCTTGCGAAGCGGGTAGTTGGCAGTATGCAGCTAAACATAGGTAGGCAAGCAGTGGCTTACCGTGAAGTCGAACCTCAATATAGGGTAACTACAATGACTATTTCTACTACCACCTCTGTACGAAATACAAAATTGAGTCGCGATGACGAAATGCACAAAATTTTTGTGCAGGCATTTTTGCGCGAGCTAGGTCAATCTAGCGATGGCGTGAACAGCGAATCATGTATGCGCGCCGCCGCTGCCGCTTGCCGCGACGCTTTGGCACAACGCTGGACGGCCACGCAGGCGCAAGACGCACGCCTAAAACGCGCTGAAACCGTGCGCCGCGTACACTATTTGTCGATGGAATTTTTAATGGGTCGCGCGCTGGGCAATGCCTTGGCCGCCGTCGGTCTTGAAACGAATGTGCGTGAGCAACTTGCTAAAGTAGGGCAGCAATTACCCGATATTTTAGAGCGGGAAAACGATGCAGCGCTGGGTAATGGCGGCTTGGGTCGTCTAGCAGCATGCTTTTTAGATTCATTTGCTGAATTAGGGTTGCCTTCGTTTGGTTATGGCCTGCGCTATCAATACGGTATGTTTGCGCAGCAAATTCAGCAAGGCCGCCAAGTTGAGGAGCCGGATGATTGGATGCGTTCTGGCAATCCGTGGGAAGTGCCACGCCCTGAGCTTCAGTATGTTGTTGGATTTGGAGGGCGGGTTCGTGCGGAGAGTGGCGGACGGCGGTGGGTTCCAGCCGAACGCTTGATTGCCAAAGCCTACGACTTTATCGTGCCAGCACATCACAGCGAGCGCGTTTCTACTTTACGGCAATGGCACGCCAGTGCCGAAGGTACCATTGACTTTACCGCATTTTGCCGAGGTGATTATGCCGCTGCAGCCGCGCATCGGGTCGCAGCTGATTCGCTAAATTGGGTGCTGTACCCAGATGACAGCACCGCTGCCGGTCGTGAGCTTCGCCTAAAGCAAGAAGCGTTTTTAGTATCTGCTTCATTGCAAGACGTGCTTGCGCGTCATCTGCGGGAAACTGGTACTTTGCAAAACTTTGCTGCTCGCAACGCCATTCATTTAAACGATACCCATCCGGCACTAGCGCCTGCTGAATTGATGCGCCTGTTGCTTGATGACCACGGATTGGCGTGGGACGATGCGTGGGCAATTACGACAGAAGCGGTGTCTTACACCAACCATACGCTAATGCCTGAAGCGCTTGAAACCTGGCCAGTGCGAATGTTTGAGGAGCTATTGCCACGGCATTTAGAGATTATTTATCAAATTAACGCCTGGTTTTTAGATCAAGTAAGGGTGAAGTTTCCAAACGACGACGACATGATTGCGCGGGTTTCACTCATTGATGAATCCGGCGAGCGCCGCATTCGTATGGCGGCCTTGTCGATTGTGGCGTCCCACAAAGTTAATGGTGTATCGGCATTACATTCTGAATTGATGGTGCAAACTATTTTTTCCGACTTCGCCAAACTATTTCCAGGCCGCTTCCATAACGTCACCAACGGCGTTACGCCGCGGCGCTGGTTGATGCAAGCCAATCCCTCGTTGTCGGCAGTCATAGACCGCAATATTGGTAAAAAATGGCGTCAAAATTTAACCGAATTAGCGCGTTTGCGCCCATTGGCTGCCGATGATAAATTGGGCCGCGAATTTTTTAGCGCAAAGCGTGAAAGTAAAGAGCGCTTGGCCGCATTAATTCGCCGAAATTTGGGCATAGCCGTTGACCCAACCAGCTTATTTGACGTACAAATTAAGCGTATTCACGAATACAAGCGTCAGCTACTAAATGTGTTGCAAGTAATAGCGCGCTACCAAGCCATTGTCGAAAACCCAAGCGCTAACTGGACACCGCGCACCGTTGTTATTGCTGGCAAAGCGGCATCGGCTTATCACGTTGCAAAACAAATTATTCAACTCATTCACGATGTCGCGCGGGTGGTCAATAGCGACCTGCGTGTTGGCGAGCGCTTGAAGTTGGTGTTTTTGCCAAACTATGGTGTGAGCTTAGCCGAAATGATAATTCCAGCAGCTGATTTAAGTGAGCAAATTTCTACAGCTGGCACCGAAGCTTCGGGCACCGGCAATATGAAGTTTGGCCTAAATGGTGCGCTCACGATAGGCACATGGGATGGTGCAAATATCGAGATGGCCAACGCTATTGGTGCTGAACACTTTTTCGTATTCGGCTTGCGTGAAGAAGCGGTTACACAGATGAAAGTACTTGGCTACGACCCACGGCTATACATTGAACAAAATGCTCAGCTGCGCAAGGTAATGGAAGCCATTTCAAACGGTGAGTTTTCGCAAGGCGAAACTGGCCGCTATCGTGGTTTGGTAGACAACTTGCAAAGCCGTGATAGCTATATGCTGATGGCTGATTTCGCTGACTATTATGCGGCCCAACGGCGCGCAGATGCCTTGTTCCAAAACCCAATAAAATGGGCGGAACACGCCATTATTAATATTTCTGGAATGGGTAGTTTCTCAGCCGACCGCACGGTGAGCGAATACGTAGAGCGGGTATGGGTGCCGCCGTCAAAAAGCTTGCTTTAAGGTGGAGCGGGAGTGCGCTCTTGCGGCGTGTGCCCATTTGCTGAGACGGTACGCTAAACTGTGAAATCCCTGACTAATAAAAACCCTATCATGCTTGATGCGAACGATATTGCAGCCCTTTTAGATGCCCGTCATGCTAACCCATTTGCTGTTCTGGGAATGCATTTGGAAGCTGATGGTAAGTTATGGGTGAGGGTGTTACTGCCCGGTGCAAAAAGTGTTGTGGTGGTTGACAACAACACCGGTAAGAACGCGGCAACCTGCAAAGTGATTCACGGAGATGGTTTATTTGAAGTTGTAGTTCCGCGTCGCAAAAGCGTGTTTCCATATTCACTTGAAGTGCAGTGGCATGACGGTTCTGAAGGCAAATATGCGGATGCCTTTGCCTTCGGCCCGCAGCTTGACGTTGGCGATATTTATGCCTTGCGCGATGGTAATCACACACGACCCTATCGTATTTTAGGCGCGCATTTGCTCACTTTGGGCGATGTATCTGGGGTACGCTTTGCAGTGTGGGCACCAAATGCAAAGCGCGCTAGCGTAGTGGGTAGCTTTAATAATTGGGACGGCCGCCGTCACCCAATGCGCTTGCGTCATGATGCTGGTGTGTGGGAAATTTTTGTGCCACACGCTGGCATTAATGATTTATACAAATACGAGTTTGTAGGCCCCACCGGCAAACTATTGCCGCTAAAGGCCGATCCATACGCCTTTGCAGCTCAATTGCGGCCGGAAACCGCTAGCAAAGTTGCGGCATTGCCCGCACCGAAACGTAACCTTACTAAGCGGGCAGCAGCCAACGGCCGTCATGCCGCTATTTCGATTTACGAAGTACATGCGGCGTCATGGAGGTTTGGTAAAGGTGACGGTAATGGCGGTAAGTTTCCGAGTTGGCAAGTACTATCCAAAACCTTGCCAGCCTATGCAAAAGATTTAGGTTTTACCCACATTGAATTGATGCCAATTAGCGAATACCCGTTTGACGGCTCATGGGGCTATCAAACGCTTGGGCTATATGCGCCAAGCGCCCGATTTGGCGCGCCTGACGGGCTAATTGCGTTCGTTGCGGCCTGCCACCAGATAGATGTCGGCGTGATCCTCGACTGGGTGCCTGCGCACTTCCCTGTAGATGCTCACGGCCTCGCGCAGTTTGACGGTACTGCGCTCTACGAATACCAAGATAGTCGCGAAGGATTCCATCGTGATTGGAATACGCTCATTTATAATTTTGGCCGTACTGAAGTACGTAGCTTTTTAAGTGGCAATGCCCTGTATTGGCTTGAGTCTTTTGGCTTGGACGGCTTGCGCGTAGATGCGGTGGCTTCGATGCTCTATCGAGACTATTCGCGCCCTGCGGGTGAATGGATACCCAATGCAATCGGTGGCCGCGAGAATTTAGAAGCCATTTCATTAATGAAGCAAACCAACGAGCTCGTGGGCGCTGCTGTCCCAGGGGCAATCACCTTGGCTGAAGAGTCAACCGCCTTCCCGGGGGTTTCTGCGCCCACTTATGCGGGTGGCTTAGGCTTTCACTACAAGTGGAATATGGGTTGGATGAACGACACCTTGGCTTACATGAGCGAAGACCCGATCAACCGGCGTTGGCACCACAACAAAATGACGTTTGGCATGGTCTATGCCTTCAGCGAAAATTTTGTGTTGCCGATATCGCACGATGAAGTCGTGCATGGCAAAGGCTCTATGCTTGGGCGGATGCGCGGTGATGAATGGCAACGTTTTGCAAATTTACGCGCGTACTACGGCTATATGTGGGGGCATCCGGGCAAAAAATTATTGTTCATGGGCCAAGAATTTGCGCAGTCGAGCGAATGGAATCATGACGCAGAATTGCCGTGGCATTTGCTGCAACACGCGCCGCACCAAGGTGTGCAAAATTTAGTGCGCGATTTAAACAAGCTGTATCAAAAAGAATCTGCGCTGCATCAGCTTGATTGTGATGGCCGTGGTTTTGAATGGTTGGTGTCGGATGACGCTGAAGCATCCAGCTTTGCATGGTTGCGCCGCGACGATAAAGGTGGTGCAGTATTGGTGGCTGCAAACTTTACCCCGGTGCTGCGAAACGCTTATAGATTGGGCGTTCCCGACGATTTCTCAGGCTGGATTGAAGTGCTAAACACCGACTCAACTTATTACGGTGGCAGTAATTTAGGCAATGAGGCCGGGCGGATAGCGGTAACGAATGTGCCGTGGCATGGCCGCGCAAAATCTATTCTGATTACCTTGCCACCGCTGGCAACGCTGTTTTTTGTACCGGCTTGATAACGAGTAAGTACATAAACGCAAAAGCAGTAAAAGAGGGTGTGGACAAATGCGCACGAGTGTTTTCGCGTTTGCCTTCATGGTTAAAAAAATTTTCTTGAAATTACATGAGCGTTCATCTCCCTGAAGTTCTCCTAGAAGGTCGGCACGAGCCAACCGGTTCACTGGCGCGCGATGGTGGTGTTAACTTTGCCGTCTTTTCGCAACACGCCACCGGTATTGATTTATGTATCTTTGATGCTTCTGGCGCGCGCCAATTGAAGCGTTATGCGCTGTATGGCCCCTATGACGGGGTGTTCCATGGTTTTCTGCCTAATGTGTCACACGGGCTAGTTTATGGTTTTCGTGCCCATGGGGCCTTCGCACCGGAAAACGGTCATCGGTTCAATGCCAACAAATTGTTGCTCGATCCCTACGCCACTGAAATCGTCGGTAAGTACGTAGGCAAGGCCGAAAACCATGGTTATGTCCTTGGGAACCCTGACGGACCGCGTTCGTTTGATGCGCGCGATAATGCCATCTACGCGCTGAAAGCCCGGGTTGCCCCTGTTGTCAGTGTTACGGCCAATTCGAAAGCCCGACCGCCATCGCCGCGCATCCCCGTCGCCGATCTCGTGCTCTATGAAGTCCACGTGAAAGGTTATACCAAGCAGCATCCTGATGTGCCAGAAAATATGCGCGGCACCTATGCGGGCTTGGCGCATCCAGTCGCCATTGCGCATCTTAAAGGGCTGGGCGTTACCACCTTGTCGCTACTGCCCGTGCAATATTGTGTTGATGAGCCAGCCTTGGTTGATCGCGGCATGCGTAACTATTGGGGCTATAACACGCTCGGTTTTTTCTGCCCTGATCCGCGTTTTGCGGTGGCAAAAGACCCCACTGCCGTGACTGAAGAATTTAAAGCAATGGTGGATACCCTGCATATCAACGGCTTAGAGGTGGTGCTTGATGTGGTGTACAACCATACGCCAGAGGGCAATGAATTTGGGCCAACATTGAGCTTTAGAGGGTTAGATAATGCTGTTTATTATCGCCTGCAGCACGATGATAAAAACCATTATGAAAACGTGACGGGCTGCGGCAATACCTTGAACTGCGAGCACCC
>JANNXI010000177.1:0-2990 GCA_031409495.1 Betaproteobacteria bacterium | reverse complement strand
CAGGCCGGACACGTCAGGGATGGTTTCAATGTCGAAAACTAGGATTGGGTGCATAGATATTACGTAGTCGAGTTAACTACAAAAAAATTGTACTGGGTGGACTGGATTCCAGCCTGCGCTGGGATGACGACTTCGCTATTTTAATGCGCAGGTTGAGGACGATTAAGCTGGAAATACACCGGTAGATAGATACCGATCACCGCGGTCACAAACAATATGTACGATGACCGCGTTTTCAACTTCGCGTGATATTTGCAGCGCAGCGACTAATCCACCTCCGCTGGAAACGCCCGCAAATAGGCCTTCTTCAGCGGCCATGCGACGCGCCATGGTTTCGCAATCACCTTGATTTACTTCGATAATGCGGTCAATTTGCGCACGTTTATAGATGGCAGGCAAATAGGCTTCAGGCCATTTGCGAATCCCGGGCACGCTAGATCCATCTTCGGGGTGAACGCCGACAATTTGAATACTTGGGTTCTGTTCTTTTAAGTACTTACCCACACCCATAATAGTACCGGTGGTACCCATGGTGGCGATAAAGTGGGTAACTTTGCCTGCCGTGTCGCGCCAAATTTCTGGGCCGGTGGTGGCATAGTGTGCGTAAGGATTATCGGGACTAGAGAATTGATCCAACATAAACGCGCCGCGTTCAAGCACGAGCTTGTTGGCTAAATCCCGCGCGCCTTCCATGGCTACGGCCTTTGGCGTGAGGATAAGCTCGGCACCGTAGGCACGCATGGTTTGGCGCCGCTCGATAGACAAATTATCAGGCATTACCAACACCATTTTATAGCCGAGAATGGCGGCGGCCATCGCAAGCGCAATGCCGGTGTTGCCGCTGGTGGCTTCAATTAAGGTGTCGCCGGGCTTAATTTCGCCGCGCTCTTGCGCACGCGAAATCATGTAAAACGCAGGGCGATCCTTCACTGATCCTGCTGGATTGTTGCCCTCAAGCTTAGCTAAAAGCTTATTACTGGTATGACCAGGGATACGTTGCAGGGCAACCAATGGCGTGTTGCCGATAGCAGCTTGTAGAGTCGGAAATGGCGCAGCGTTTCTGAGATTCATGGCAAGTTTAAGTGTTGTATGGTGACAGATACGATGATTATCGCAGGAAATTGCCCGTGCGCTCCGCACTCAAAACCATGCGCCATCACGGGAAGTGATTCGCCCAAAAACAAAGGGCTCCGTTTTTACACGGAGCCCTTTGCAGAGAGTACGCCTATTTTAGAGGCGTCTTATTTGAGAAACCTGTTTTTTATGGCTTCTTCTTATCGCTTACCTTGTGTTGCTAAATAGTGTGATACCAATCACTATGATCATACATGATTACTTTGTTGGTTTGTCATCTTTTTTAGCGTCAGCTTTTGCTGGTGCAGCGTCTGCTTTTGCTGCTGCAGCGTCTTTCTTAGCTGGCTTGTCAGCCATTTCTTTCTTAGCTTCAACCTTTGCTGGCGCGGCTTTTGCGGCTTTAGCAGCGTCAGCTTTTGCAGCTTTATCAGCAGCAGCTTTAGCTTTTTCAGCTTTTGCGGCATCAGCTTTTGCCGCTTTTTCGGCTTTGGCGGTAGCAGCTTTTTCAGCCTTTTCAGCTTTAGCAGCAGCTTTTTTCTCATCAGCAGTCATTTCTTTCGTTGCAGCAGCTGGCTTTGCAGCAGCCATGGCCTTTTCGTCTTTCTTCATGTCAGCTTTAGCAGCGGCTGGAGCGACGGCTTTTGCATCGGCAGCCTTGGCAGGTGCGGCTGCGGCTGGAGCAGCAGCTTTTGCATCAGCGGCTTTAGCAGGTGCTGCTACGGCTGGAGCAGCGGCTTTTGCATCAGCAGCTTTGGCAGGTGCTGCTACGGCTGTTGTTTTGCCGGCGAGCGTTGCGTCTGCACCCATAGTTTTCATAGTGCCTTCGCCAATGCCCGGTACTTTATCTACATCGGCCATTGACTTAAACGCGCCATTTTTGGTGCGGTAATCAATAATGGCTTGCGCTTTGACTTCGCCAATACCTTTGAGTGTCATTAACTCGTCTTTAGTGGCGGTGTTTAGGTTTACGGCGGCAAATGCCATTGTTGCACTGGCAAAAAACGCGAATACGATTGCGAGGATATTTTTCATGTGGAACTCCATGGAGTAAAAGTTAAAATAGAAACAATTGCCCCGAAAGCCTCGCCGCACGTTTTTTGCTTTTATACCGCTTGTGGGCAGCAATTGAGCTTGGGCGTCGTCTACGCTATTTCGGTGCGAATTTTCTGCTCATTAAATCAATAGGATCAATTGGGTCAATAAATCATAGGATTCGCACTTTCCCTAACGCGACCCCGGAGCCGTGGTTGACAGCACGTCAATCGCGTAAAACAACCGCAAACGAAAGCTAAAAACCCATCACCTAATTTTGCGTCGATGCAATTAGCGTTATTTTGATTATTTTTAGGCAACCAAGGAACTTAATCCCAAAAATCGCAACAACCTGATTATACAGGGGTTTTCAGCCAATTTCAGCAAAAATGTGTCACAAACGTGCTGCCAACCACGGAATATATTGCGCCACAGCTTCCTCTACCGTAGCAAATTCGGCGGCATAACCTGCGCTACGCAGGGCGCCAATATCGGCCTGCGTGAAGCTTTGGTACTTGCCTTTAAGCGCATCCGGAAACGGCGTATAAGTAATTAGGTCCTGCTCCAGCATTTGGGCAATCGTTAAAGCGCCATCACCATCCAATTTGCGACACGCATTAATTGTTGCCACGGCAACATCATTAAACGACTGCGAACGCCCTGTGCCCAGGTTGAAAATACCCGATTTTTTTGGGTTATCAAAAAAGTATAAATTGGCCGCAACGATATCGTTTACCGACACAAAATCACGGCGCTGCTCTCCGTTTTCATAGCCATCACAGCCCGCAAACAGCGCCACTTTTTTACTCGCCCGATATTGGTGAAAAAAATGATACGCCACCGAAGCCATGCGCCCCTTGTGGTTTTCGCCTTGGCCGTACACA
>JANNXI010000176.1:0-3152 GCA_031409495.1 Betaproteobacteria bacterium | reverse complement strand
ATTCGCCCACGCCTTATCCGCTTTTTCTTTGTTGGTCAATGCACCGCGCTTACCGCCTAATCGCAATAAAAACAAATTTTCAAAACTATCCATGCTTTTGTTGCTTACCATTAGCCTTCAGCCTTAAGCTGCGCAAGGTTTGTTGGCGCCATCAATCAGAATACTTTGGGCGTATTGGGATCAATGCTCAACGAAATTGCCGGCAACCAGTTTCTCATTCCAAACCATTAAATGTAAAGTCGCTGTGCGGTATTACCGCCTTAAATTTGAACGGGCATAATTAATTTTATAAAAATAAAATTTATTTTTAGCTTACATGCTACTATTTCTATGTGTCATTCCATGAACTTTTATTTAATTAGATAATACTGAGAGATATATGCAACAAACAACAAACAACAAACAGCAAACAACAAACTAAGTTAAATTTTAAGGTAAGAGTAGTGTTTGCGCTTGGTAATAAATTTAGGCTCAGCGCACTTTTCTACACTAGACTTCTTTTCATCGCACTCGTCACGAACTTTTTAGCTCCGTTGGCTACGGCACAGCAGCAAATGCCACCAATTCAGGTTGTGGGTACGCGCACTGACGGCAGACAAGTTTTATGTCGAGGTGACGCTTGCGCCTATGTTATCGCTGCACTCACCCGAGAAATCACAGGGTTGCTACAGCAAAGTAATAATCCAGGCGATCAAAACGAAGTGTTTTTGACTAAAGACCAAATTTGCACCGCCGTTAAAAAGACTAAACCCTCTGGTTGTGGCGATAAACCCTCGGTAACTGGTTTGGATGGCGTCACTGGAAACGGCTGTGGCACAGGATGGGCGTCCCGAGCTACGGCATGGGCAACATTGGCCAGTCAACATGGCTTAAACTTTACGGGCAATGTCGACGCACCCGCGAGAGGGGCAAGTTTTTTGGGTTCGTGTAATCAACACGACGCTTGTTACGGTACACAAGCGGCGAGCCAGCAATCTTGTGACCAAAGTTTTAGAGGTAGTATGAGCGCCGCTTGTAGTTCTGCGGCTGATCCAACAGTTTGCGGGCAAATGGCCTCTTTATATCATGGCACAGTGGTCGCCCTAGGTACTAACGCTTATGATGCGTCAGCGCTAGCATTGGGTTGCTACACATACCATAAAAACCTTGAAGATAACAGCTGCCCTAAGTGAGTTTAAAATGACTGCAAACAAAACCGGAATATTGATTGTCGCTGTTTTGATCGCTTTGGTGGGCATAATTTTTGCGTTGCGTCCACCAATGACAGAAGGGGAAATCCACGCAAGCGACGCTATAAAAGCACGGCCTTCAGGCCGTGACAGCATTCCTTCAGGTACAGCGCAGTCGCAAAAGAAGGCCGTGGCCGCCACCAGTTATACAGACGCTTTAGATACGCTACGGGGTGCGGAAACCCAACCCACCTTTCACGACGCACTTATAAAGCGCAGTCCTGCAGAAAAAGAGTATCTACGAACTTTCAACGATAGATTTTTCGGTATTTTGGAATACCGAAATTTAGAAGAGCTAGCTTGGAAGCAATCTAGGTTGTTCCCGTCACTAGATGAAATATTGAAAATGCGCGGCAAGCCTGTTCCTAAATACTTAACCTTCGACGAAGTCAAAACAATGTCACCGAATGCCATCGCACGTTATCTCACCCAAATTGCCGTATCAATGCACGAACGGAAAACGCTGCTCGCAGATGATCAGGACGCCAATCTAAATTTTGTGCTCTACATGTCAGTCGGCCCAGCGATTGCCATGCAGCGCGAAATGGATACACCGCTCAATGATTACTTGTTGGCCGGAAGTGTTGATACCACTTGGAAAGGCGCATCCACCGTTATTCCAAATGCTGCAGTTAGTGCAGCTGCAAAGGGCGATGGGATGCTGGCATTAGCAATTTTGGATAAACGTGATCCCAACTTGAAAACCGCCGAAGCGGTACTAGGTGCTGCGCTTCAAGCAGCTAACACCATTCAAACGAATCAATTCCAATGCGGTGCAGACAGATTTCAAGGAAATCCCCGCGAGATTGTTGAATTACGAAAAGCGTTCGAACGGAAATGCTGATTGCGCTTTTCAACCAACCACCGCATCGGCAACGCGTCGAGTTTTATATACGTTGTAAATGCGGCAAGTTGCAAATTTAGTAGAGCCCTAAATATTGCAATAAAACCGCTGAAGATGCCCTAAAATAGGACATCTTCAGACGTGGTTCGAGAGCAAAACTTAACTACGCATCAAGCCTACTTTTTAACTTTTCCATCGTTGCAATTAAACGCGCGCGGATTCCCGGCTCAAACGCTGAATGCCCGGCGTCATTCACGATGTAATAATCCGCTTCAGGCCACGCACGTGACAGCTCATCTGCCGAAATTATCGGGCACACCACGTCATACCTGCCTTGCACAATCGTGCAGGGTATATGCCTAATTTTGTTGATGTTATCCATCAAAAAATTATTCGGCAAAAATATATCGTTCATAAAATAATGCGCTTCAATGCGCGCCAAGCCCGCAGCCACGCGGTCGGACGCGAAGCCCGCCACTAAACTGGCGCTGGGGATAAGCGCCGAGCAACTGCCTTCATAGGCGCTCCATACACGCGCCGCTGGCATGCGTACGGCAGCGTCTGCGTGGGTAAGCTTGGCGTAGTACGCGTGCAAAATTGTTTTGTACGACGCACGATCAGCCTCGTCCAACACGCTCACAAACTGCCGCCAAGGCTCAGGATAAATATACCGCAAGCCCCATAAAAACCACTCAATTTCCGCTTCTCTACACAAAAATATTCCGCGTATCACCAACGCCGACACGCGCTGTGGATGGTGTTGTGCGTAAGCAAGCGCTAACGTCGAGCCCCACGAACCGCCAAACACCGCCCAGCGCTCAATGTTTAGCAAGGTGCGCAAGCGTTCAATATCAGCTATTAAATGCGGCGTGGTGTTATCCCGCAATTCCCCCACCGGCGTTGACCTTCCAGACCCGCGCTGATCGAAAATAACGATACGGTAAAAGCTAGGATCAAAAAACTGCCGGTGCACAGCCGACGCCCCCGAGCCCGGCCCACCGTGTAAAAACAGCACCGGCACACCATCAGGGTTGCCGCTTTGCTCGTAATACATCGTATGCACATCATCCAAGGCAATA
>JANNXI010000175.1:0-15428 GCA_031409495.1 Betaproteobacteria bacterium | reverse complement strand
CCGATGGTACTTCAATTGATCCTAAACTATTGCCTGGTTCTTGCCGCGGATAATTTGTCTGGACGTAAAAAAGCCCCTCCTCGGAGGGGCTTTTTTTTCGCACTAATTTTTAGTTTGGGCTTCTGCTGCATCTAGATCATCAGCGCCCGGGAGGATACAATTGCAATGTGAGGGCTTTTTATCGGTTTTATCGCGGGTGCAAAAGCCTGGTAAGACCCATGCAGCTTACAATTTAAAGTTAATGTAACTCGCACTTCAAAGCGATAATCATTATGACAAATCTTAGTGCTTCGTCGTTCCTGTGAAGGCAGAAATCTAGCGGCTTTGACGGACGACACTTGATTCCCGCCTTTGTGGGAACGACGAGTTGTGAGAGTTTGCGTTTACAGTATTAATGATTTCAAAATGGAGTAAAAATTGAACCAGCTGCGCAGGAAATTTGGCCTGATCGGTTTTTGTTTATATGCATCAGCGTCATCCCAAATATTGCGAAGAAGTTTAGTGCCAAAATTTTACTTTCGCAAACCGGGACGCAGGATTAACGGAGCAGGAACGAAAGAGTGACTGCATTTTCAAAGCAGACTGTATCTACCCGCTAAAAAGGCATAAAAAATAATGACAAAATTACGAGCAACTGCAGTGCACTTCATGTTCAGCTGCTTTTTTGTGATCTCGATTGTCGCGCTGATGTCGTTCGTTTGGTTTCCATCCCCTTTGCTTGAGGTCCTGGGTGGTCATGGGTTGTTGCTACTAATTGGATCGGCTGATGTTGTGTTGGGGCCGCTGCTAACGTTCATTGTCTTTCGCTCGGGTAAGAAAGGACTTACCTTCGATTTGATCGTGATAGCATGCTGTCAAATCAGTGCTCTTTTCTATGGAATATCTACAATCGCTGCGGTGCGGCCAGTTTATATTGTCTATGTAAAAGACCGGTTTGAATTGGTCAGAAAGCTTGATATCTCAGCAGATAGCGCCTTGAAGGCGCAAAGCCCCGAGTTTCATCCTTCAACTTGGACGGGTCCTAAGCTCATCGGGGTAGAATTTCCAAAGAGTTCCAAAGAGCAGTTGGAACTGATCAACTCCTCTCTTGGTGGTGGGCCCGATATACATCTGTTACCGCAGTTTTATGCGGATTATGCCCACTCAAAGCCGTCTGTAGCCAAAAAGGCGCAGCCGCTGGCGGCGCTAAAGGCGTTAAATCCGAACGAAGTGACTGTTATAAGCGGAATGGCTGAGCGCTACGGCCGATCACCAGAGCACTTGGGCTTTTTGCCCTTTCGGGCGATCCGCGAAGACATTACCATGATCGTAGATGTGCGAACGGGAGAATCAATCGCGGCCGTAAAATTAAAGCCTTGGTAAAGTTGGCAATGCGCTATTTTGCCTGAACAAGGGATGCGAGCAGTAATCGCAGAGCTCGTGTTCCTTGTGAAAACGGTATGTTTCGATTCATTTCCATGATTTTAGCGGCTTCTAAGGGACTATTTTGCTCAATAAGAGCAACAGCGACTGCGCACAGCGCTAACTCAGCCATCACGGCATTGTTTCTGAGATCATTGTTCAGGAGCACTTTTTTCCCAAAATAGGCAAGTTCGGTTGTGTCACGTTTTGCAATCGCAAACAAGAAATCATGAGCCAAATTAAAATGTTCAGGTAAGCTATCCTTGGGGCAATCGAGCCAACTAGACTTAAACGCTGCAGTCGCCGCGTCCTTCGGCAGGGAGCTTGCAATGAGAGCGCCCACTTTTATCAGAGCCGAAAGAGTAATGTTGTCGGTTTTCATGGCGCCACAATTCCCGCGCGCGAGCAAAATTAATTCAGCATTTTGGCGGATATCGTAATCTGCTATCGTTGATGCCGCTTCTCTTTTTGCAAGTACCCTAGCCACAGCGCGAGCGTTAGCAATCATCATAACCTTTGGATTCCTAATACTATCGTTCAAGTTCTCTTGCGCGACTGGCAGTTTCTGCTTGGGTAGAAGTATTTCATCATATGGTAGTGGTGTAAGCGGTAGCTCAAAAAGCTCGCGTGCAGATGCGCGCGTAAAGCGATTTTTGGGTGCAACGTGTGACACTACTGGATAGTAATCAGAGTTCGCGGCAATCGGCGAAGAATTGACAAGAGGGGTGATGAGTTTCTTATTTGCTATGAAACGAAGATTGATGTCACCCAATGTGCTCAAACCCTGCCGACTAAGTTCACTAACTAAGCTAGGCGAAGAAAGTAAACCACCCCGTTTGTCTGGAAGCGCACCCGTGGGTTTTGCAACAATAACTAAATCGCTCCCATTCGCAATATACATGTCGTAGTCAGCAAAATGATTCCCCAAGGCTTTAAGAATCGATGCAACTAAGGTGAAGTCAATTTCATAAAGTTGAATCCATTGTATAAAAATCCCATTTTCATTTAAGTGCCGTGGCACAAACCGATAGAACTCATCGGAGAATAAACTGGCTACTCCGCTAACCCAAGGATTCGAAGGCTCAGAAAAAATAAAATCATAGCGCTTATTGTTTCCAGAAAAGTACGTTTTTGCATCAGCAAATATTATTTTTGACCTCGGATCGGTATAAGCACGTTGCGAGCGCGAACCGAATGCGCGTGCGCCCTCTACTATTGCAGGCTCAATCTCAATTGTATCGAGTGCAGTAAGCTTCGGGTTGCCGAGCAATATGTGCGAAGTGATCCCAGACCCAAATCCAATGTTCGCGCCGGTTTTTGCCTCTGGTAGATACACAATTGGCAATATGCCTGCAATAGTCATCGTCTCTTCGTCGGCGGTAGGCGGCAGTTTGGTGTCCATTTGAACCGTTGCATCAACTTTGCCATTAGTCGCGATAGAGAGGCTGCTACCTGTCAAAAAAGTGGAAATTGTTGCGGACTTACCGTCGCGATAATAGGCAACTTTCGGTTCCGTTGTTTGCGCGACTTTTCCTCTCCGGAATACGCCCGACGCCAACACAGCTTCGTCAAATTTTGGCGTTAGAAGTGCACCGAATACGCAAATCACACTAAATCCAGCGAGGATTGCGTGCGCAGGCCTTTGCAAATTACCAAGTTGTCTAAAAATTAAAATACCTAGGGCGATATCAATTAAGGCGGCTATCAAAATTGCGGATTTCATTCCAACAAATGGAAGTAATAGGTGCACGGCAATGAATACCCCGCAGATAGCACCAATCGTATTAGCCGCATAGACTTTTCCAATCGCTTGTTCATCAGCGCCATTGCGTAGCAGGGCCGCCGTAAAGACGGGGAGGGTCATCCCAGCAAAAAACGCAGTTGGAAACATGAGCAAGATTGCTATTGCAGCGCTGGCTAGATTGAATAATGCGTAGCCACCTTCTGATGGTGCAAGTGCGGATAATAATAATTCCACGCCATAAAAAGAGAACTTATAGCTTGCAATAGTGCTAAGCGCAGCAATGCCCATTAATATCTGTGCCCATCCAGCAATGACTAAAGGGTTGGAGGCGCGATCGATCCGCTTTCTTATAAATAAGCTCCCAAGCGCCAACCCCGCAACAAATGCCGAAATCATGATTTCAAACGCATGCACTGTTGAGCCAAGGGCAAGCGCCAGCATCCGAACCCATGCGACTTCATAGACAAATGACGAGAGGCCTGTAAAAAAAGCGCAGCACAGAATCAAACGACGAGCATTAAATTCGTTTGATTGGACTTTAGGCTCAACAGGAACGGCTTTAGGTGTTGGGTTTTCGCCGACCGAAACGAAAAAAACCAGTAATCCAGCAAGAAGATTAATAATGCCAGCTGTTGCGATTGCACCGGGTAGGCCCACCGTTGGCACCAGAATAAAAGTCGCGAATAACGCGCCTACCGCAGCACCGATGCTGTTGGTGAAATAAAGCGTTCCGAGAATTTCCCCGGTTACTTTTTCGCTGAGTCGAATCAAGCCTGCGCTCAATAGAGGAAACGTCATGCCAAGTAAAATGCACTGCGGCAAAATGAGTATTGCCGCCCACACCCATTTTGTTGCAGTAATAACAAGTTCTATCTCACTGTTGGGCAATATGGATGACTGCACAAACTCGGTACCGTGAACAAAAATGAAATGAAAGCTAAGGGCGGCAATTCCGACTATCACTTCAATAATCGCGTAAGTTTTGAGCACACGCAAGCCGTGTTTGCTAGATAGTTTTGACGCCCACCACGCTCCAAAAGCCATGCCGCCCATAAAAAGTGCAAGGACTAACGTTTGGGCGAATGCAGCATGTCCTAACACTAGACTTAAATAGCGCGTCCAGATTGATTGATAGATCAGCCCAGAAAATCCGGACAACACAAAAGCTAAAAATGAAACAGTAAAAATTTGTTTTTGGGAAAATTTCATTTTTTATTTTCGTCGTTATTTTAAGATTTTAAAAGTAGCATTCTTGTACCGTCGGTGTCTAAGTCGTTGACGTTAAAGTCATACGACCAAAAACTCACGCCGCCCGTACCATCTCCAAATGCAATATCCCATCCTCATCATAGGGTGCCGAAGTAGTCACATACCCAAATGATGCGTAAAACTTTTCCAAATACATTTGTGCGCCGATTTTATTGCCCAAACCGGGAAACATCGCATCGCAGCGCGATAAGGCCTCGGTTAGCAACGCTTTCCCGTACCCACCCGACCTAAATGCTAGTGTGGTCACAACCCTGCCAATGCTAGGTTCGGCGTACTTCAATCCCGGTGGAACAATTCGGCAGTAGGCGGCGATTTCTTTATCTACTGTTCCTACCAAATGCCAACAAGCAAGATCTGCGCCATCCGCGTCTAAAAACGCGCATTTTTGTTCTACGATAAATACGCTTTCACGGGCGACACTGATTTCATACCAAGCGGCTGCGCTTAGGTCGTTGAAGTGGGAAAACGTCCAAATTAGATCACTCGGAGTGCCTGAAGACAGCCTGTTTTCGGGCGTCTTCACCGCATTTTCAGCGTTAAAATCAGGCATTCCCAACTTTCGCTAAATGCAGCCATGTTTCTACCACTGTGTCCGGATTTAAGCTCATCGCTTCTATGCCTTCTTCCATTAGCCATTGCGCTAAATCAGGATAATCGCTGGGGCCTTGACCGCAAATACCAACGTATTTATTGGCGCGTCGGCAGGCTTGTATCGCTAGTTGGAGCATACGTTTTACGGCGGGGTCGCGCTCGTCGAAGGCGTGCATCACTAGCCCTGAATCACGATCCAGTGCAAGTGTTAACTGCGTCATGTCGTTAGAGCCGATAGAAAAACCATCGAAGCGCTGCAAGAATTCGTCGGCCAATATGGCGTTTGCCGGTATTTCGCACATCATCACCACGCGCAGATTATTTTTGCCGCGCTCTAGGCCGAAGTCTTTCATTATTTGCAGTACGCCGTCGGCTTCCTTCAGGGTGCGCACGAAGGGCACCATGAGTTCTACGTTTGTTAAACCCATGGTGTCACGCACGGTGCGCATGGCTTCACACTCAAGCGCGAAGCATTCGCGGAAGCTTGAGGCGATGTAGCGTGCGGCACCCCTGAATCCAATCATCGGATTTTCTTCCGTGGGCTCGTAGCGCGGGCCGCCGATTAAGTTGCGGTATTCGTTGCTCTTAAAATCACTCAACCTAACGATGACTTTTTTCGGCCAAAATGCGGCGGCAATGGTTGCAACGCCTTCGACCATTTTGTCTATATAAAACTGTTTTGGGCTGGCGTAGCCGCGCGATTGTTTGGCTACATCCGCCTTTAGCGCGTCTGGCAACGAAGCATAATCTAAACAAGCTTTCGGGTGAATGCCAATGGTGTTGGCGATAATAAATTCTAAGCGCGCTAAGCCCACACCTTCATTCGGTAACTGCGCAAAGTCAAACGCCAAGTGCGGATTGCCGACGTTCATGGCGATTTTTACACCCACTTTTGGCATATTTCCGAGCGATACGGTATTAATTTCAAATTCAGTTTTGCCGCGATAAATAAAGCCAGTGTCGCCCTCAGCGCAGCTCACGGTTAGGATCTCGCCAGCTTGCACAATATCGGTCGCGTCTTCGCAGCCTACTACCGCGGGAACGCCCAATTCACGGGCGATGATAGCTGCATGGCAAGTTCTGCCTCCCCTGTTAGTGACGATCGCGCTGGCGCGCTTCATAACTGGTTCCCAGTTTGGGTCGGTCATGTCGGTAACAATTACGTCACCATCTCTAAATTCGCCAATTTGGCTCACGTCTTTGACGATACGCGCAACGCCTTGACCCACTTTGCTGCCAATGGCGCGGCCTTCGGCAATCACAGTGCCTTTGGTGGTGATTTTGTAGCGGGTTAGGGTATCGGTATGTTTTTCTTGGCTTTTTACGGTTTCGGGGCGCGCTTGCAAAATATATAGCTTGCCGTCGCCTCCATCTTTGCCCCACTCAATATCCATCGGGCAACCGTAGTGCGCTTCGATGCTGGCGGCATAGCCTGCAAGCTCGGTCACGTCGGCGTCACTCAAGGAAAAGCGTTGGCGATCGGCATCGGCCACCGGCACAGTTTGTACCGATTTTCCGGTTTCCGTGGCAGCGCCAAAAATCATTTTTAATGCTTTTGATCCTAGCGTGCGGCGCAAAATGGCAGGGCGCTTATTTTTTAAACACACTTTGCTTACATAAAATTCATCAGGGTTTACCGCGCCTTGCACCACCATTTCGCCCAAGCCAAAGCTAGACGTAATAAACACCACGCCATCAAAGCCAGATTCAGTATCGATGGTAAAGGCCACACCGGCCGCACCCGTATCCGAGCGCACCATGCGCTGTACGCCAGCACTCAAGGCCACATCTGCGTGGACGAAATTTTTATGCACGCGATACGAAATTGCGCGATCGTTGTAAAGAGACGCGAATACTTGGCGGATCGCATCCAGCACATGTTCAATACCGCGAATATTCAAAAATGTTTCTTGCTGGCCCGCAAAGGACGCATCTGGTAAGTCTTCAGCCGTGGCACTTGAACGCACCGCGAACGACGCTTCTGGCGAATCAGCCGTTAATGCCGCGTAGGCTGCCCGAATTTCAGCTTCTAATTCGGGATGCAAGGGAGCAGTTTCAATCCAATGCCGTACATCTGCGCCGGTTTTGGCTAATGCCACTAAATCTTCAACATCCAACGCTAACAAAGTAGAATTTATTTTCTCGGTTAAGCCGTTGAAGCGCAAAAACTCGCGAAAAGCCTCAGCCGTTGTCGCAAAACCACCCGGCACGCGCACGCCAGCCTGCGAAAGCTGACTAATTAGCTCACCAAGTGACGCATTTTTGCCGCCGACGTGGGCTACATCCGTATTTCGAAGTTGGGATAAGGAGACAATGCGAGCAGAAGCAATGGAGGACATGGCAAACCTGTGAGTTATGGAATGGATGCAAATTTAAAGCGGAGATTGATGCAAAATCTATGCATAATTATAGCTTGCGCTGGCAGTTAAAACAGCTGTGCAGCAAACAACTTAGCCTCCCATTTTAAGGATTTTCCATGCCGCAACGCCGCACTGCTTTTTTTGTATCCGATCGCACCGCCATTACGGTGGAAATGCTGGCCAATTCCTTGATCACCCAGTTTGATGGCATTGACTTTGTGCGTAAAACTCTGCCATTCGTTGATTCGATCGAAAAAGCGCGTGAAGTATTGATCGAAATTGCTGCTGCTGGCGCTGCATCGGGCAAACGTCCGTTAGTGTTCACTTCGCTGATGACTGAGGAAATACGGTATGAACTATCCAAGGCCGAAGGTTTAGTACTGGATTTATATGAACGATTTATCGTGCCAATGGAAGTGGAATTAGGCGTGAAATCTGCTCACGCCGTAGGCCGGAGCCACTCTGCGGGCAATTTTAAAGATTATAACCACCGGATTGAAGCCGTAAATTACACGCTTGCACATGACGATGGCGTGACAAATCGTAATTTAGACGTAGCCGATATTATTTTAGTCGGCGTGTCCCGGAGTGGCAAAACGCCAACTTGCTTGTATATGGCGCTGCAGTTTGGCATCAAAGCGGCTAATTACCCGCTAATACCAGAAGACTTAACCAAAATGAAACTACCGCCCGCGCTATTGCCACACAAAAGCAAGGTTTGGGGCTTATCGATTGCGCCGGATCGGTTGCAGCAAATTCGCACCGAACGCAAGCCCGATAGCACCTATGCGTCAGCCGCAAATTGTCGGTTTGAAGTAGAGGCGGCAGAAGGATTGATGCGCGACAATGGCATTACCTTTTTAAATTCCACTACTAAAAGTATCGAAGAGCTAGCCACAGTGATATTGCATGAAGCGCAATTAGTGCGTCGGGTTTATTAAGCTTAAATGCCTGAAGATTCCCGTAATACGGGCGTCTTCAGGCATTTTGTGGCCGTAAAAAAGCCGCATAGCAAACGCTGGCGGCTTTTTTTGGTGGAGCCAAAAAAGAAATTACGCTTTTTTGATTTTTTCCATCATTTTGAAAATTGCTTTTGGTGAGCCAATAAATAAACGCTTGAAAGACTTACCCAAACATTTACGCTCCAAAGTATTGCGACGCAACCGTTTACGTTCACCAGCCATGATAAAACTCCTCGAAATAAAAACACAATCGTCAATTATAACGAAATCCGCCTGATTCAGCCACAAATCTTGGCGCAAGCGGTAAAAGTCTCAAAATTGCCATGTGGTGCAGCTTAACTTTCCTCGGTGCCTTGTCGTCAGCGACGACGGGGTATCAAGCGCGTTAAAGCATAATGCAGGCGACCTTTCACAGCCGAAATTAATGCGTGCTCAGCAATAATGCTAACTGATTTTATGTGCATACTATGCCTGTAGACGCCCTAAAATAGGGTATCTACAGATAGTTTTAGAATGTCATGCAAAAGTGATTTGTGGTGATGTATCATTGCAGTATCAACATAAGAAAAATAAGATAACCCATGAGTGATGTACATCTACCGAACGTAATGCAGCAGTCATCGACCGCAGCAGTCGGCACGGCCACAGGCCGTTTTCGCAAGCAGCGTGTTGGCATCGTTGTCGATTCAGCCTGCGATATCCCAGTAGAACTTTTAGAAACTTCTAGCGCTATTATTTCTGTTGTGCCAATCAATATTCGCATCGGTAAAGAAATCGTCGCCGACACGCGTGACACCCACGTCCTGAGCCAGTTCTATCATTATCATTTGAACCCCGCCTCGCCAAGTGATGCTGAATCAATTCCTATTTCAGAAGCGCAGTTTGAAGCTTGGTTCGAAGCTAATTTAGTCGAACATTTTGACCTTGTTTTTGTACTTACTATTAATAATGCCCGCAGCCCAATTTACGATAACGCCGTCGCCGCAGCCGCGCGCGTAGAAGCCCGTGTTGCAGCCAGTCGCCTTGTTCAAAGCGGTGTTTTTCCGTTTCGCTTGCGGGTGTACAACAGCCAAAATATGTTCGCTGGCCAAGCTGTGCAGGCGCTAGATTTATTGGCGCATCTCGAAAAAGCCCACGGGTCTGCTAATTTGCTCGTGCGAGTGCAAGAACTGGTGCGCAATACCTATACATTCCTAGTGCCAAGAGATCTTACTTATTTGTATAAACGGGCGCGGCTAAAAAACGAAAACACCATCGGTCTCGCCAGCTATTTAGTGGGCAGCATGTTGGAAATTCGCCCCGTACTGCGCTGCTATCGCAATGAATCTTCTCAAGCGGCAAAAGTGCGCACTTATGATGGCGCGCTCATCCAAATGTTTGCTAATGCCGAAAATCAAGTACGCGTAGGCTTGTTGTCACCCTATATTTGCGTTTCATACTCGGGTGATTTAGCTGATGTGCCAAAGCTGCCAGGTTTTGCATCGCTCAATGAAGCAGCTACTGAAGCAGGGGTACGTATCACCATCGCAGCCATGGGTATGACCGGTGCCGTAAATATTGGCGCCGGTGGTGTGTGCGTAGGCTTCGTAGCTAAGCCACATGAGTTTGGTAAATAATTAAATTGATTTTCAAAGCTGCGACGCTAAATCGTAGTATGCATCAGCTAGCCTCATGCCGTAAGCAATGGCTGCCGCTTGCTGTTTTGCCTAACCACCTTTGATTGCCCACTGATTCGTCTCGCAAGGTTATTTTTTATGAAGTGCTTCGCCACTATTTTGTGTTGTCTTTTTCTAGCAGCAGTGTCTGGATGCAGCCAATCGCCCGCGCCCGCAGTGGCTGAGGCCTACGCCAATCAGTATGGCTCGGTTGAAACTTCGCGGTTTACCCCTTGCCCAAAAGTGCAAGGGGTGTGGCAGCTTTCCCAGCTTTCAGCAGGCTCTTTTCTCAAAGCAGACGGCCAGAGAATTGAGCATTTTCGTTGGTTTGCGTCCCAACTCTTTGGCTTGACGGTAGGCGCAAAAGACTATATCGGGATAGATCATAACAGCCTAGAAACAGTGCTCTATTTGACGCCCAAAGTTCCCGGCCCAGGCGTTCCACAATCCATGAGCTACGCTGCCAAAAGCGACAAAGAAATGCCCTGTTTGGGACACGGTTGGCGCCAAGCCGCCACCATCGATCATTCGCTCAATGACGCCGCAGCCCGGGTACTTGGTTTGCTACCTGAACGGACTAAAAAAATCACCCAAACAGATTATTTTGCAAAAGACAAAGCCAATGATTTGGTGCTCGCAATCCGCATAGATTTTGCCGGTACTGATAAAGACCAACAAGCCGTCACCGGCGGTTATTGGCATTTTTTGAAGATGCCGCGCCTACACGAGAAGCCAAGTGACCAAGGATTTAAATATTAGCATCGCGCTTTAGGCTGGAAACGCCGTCTGTGAGACGCCGCCGACAACGAGCCGTCGGTTCAAGTGCAAATACGGCCATCTCCAGCCTATCTATAATCGGTAAACGCGCTAAAACCGCGCCGACATGTTACTGTCATCGGCAAACTTATGCAGTTTCACCACTGGCATCGGCTTCCAGCCTTTTTGCTGATGCCTGCCACCGCGGTGGTAAACCCTCCTGTCGCGTACCCAAGGCGCTGTAGTGATACAGGCGAAACGCAAAAGGATCGCCTCGCTAATTGTCGCTAAGTTCAAAATAAATAACCCCAAGCGCTTTAAATCCCTAACGTTTAAATGGAGCTTCCACCCCGCGCGCAGGAAATTCGACACTAAACCTTAAATAGCGCAGCCATTAACTTCAGGCCGGCTAAAGCCAAGAAGGCAAGGCGGGATTTGTTGGGGCGTTATACCGTAGAAGTAAACAGAGCAAGGTATTTAACTGTTTGTAATCAATGATTTGGCACCGATTTTCGTGCTGACGCGTGTTGCAGGGTTAACAGTTATACTGTTGTGATGCAAAATAAAACACTTTAGGCAGCACAGAAATGCAAGTTCGCGCCATTCGCCCTACCGAGATTGAAGCCGCACGATTGCTGCTCCATGCAAGCAACTGGGGCAAGCGCGTTGCCGATCCAAAGACATTCGCTGAGCTTGTCGGCCGGTCGCAAATTGCTATCGTGGCCGTCGAAGGAGAAGAAGTCATTGGCTTCCTCCGAGCCCTCACTGACGGAATCTTCAATGGCTATATCTCAATGGTGGTGGTCGCTGAAGCACACCGAGGTAACGGCGTCGGAACTGCCTTGGTAAAAAGTGTCATGGGCGAGAACAGAGAAATGACCTGGGTGCTCCGGGCCGGGCGAACAGGCGTATCTGCGTTCTACGAGAAGTTGGGTTTCAACGTATCCGAAGTCGCAATGGAAAGACCGGGGCAACGCGAGTGATGCCTAACCCTTCCATCGAGAGGGGCGTCCAAGGGCTATCGCCCTCGGCCGCCCCTCATGTCAAGCGTTATGTGCTACGAAGCCATGCCGATAACATATTGATTTCATTGAACTGTCATAAGGGTTTCGCTTGAATTTCGTGTTTATGTCGTTGTCCATCTATCTGGAATCGGTCAGACTGGGCTCACCTCAAGTTGCAAGGGCGGAACCATGATTGTAAGGAAATTGCGATTGAAGAAGGGTTGGTCTCAGAGTCTGTTGGCCGAAATGGCAGGTGTGACCACTCGAACAATTCAGCGCATTGAACAAGGCCATCGGCCAAGTTTGGAGACGTGCAAAGCGCTTGCTTCTGTGTTTGAGGTAGACCTATCTATTTTTCAACCTAAGGATGAGCAAATGCAAAATGAAACTGAATTGAAGATGGACGAGCAAAGAGCAATTTTGTATGCAAAGCGTATGAAGGAGTTTTATGAGTTTCTGATTACTTATGTTGTAATGGCAATGGTGTTTCTTTTTGTCTTTCACGGCGAACCTGTGGTTTATATTATCTTCGCTGGTCTAGGTGTCGGGCTAATCGTTCAAGGTCTTCTCGCATTTGAAGTGGTAAGCTTTATGAGCCCTGGATGGGAACGACAGCTCGTCGAGCGCAAATTGGGACGAAAGTTGTAGTGCTCTGCTTTCGGCCTGAGCATAACTCTACGCTTCAAGGGGAGCTGCACCATATGGCTGCGCAGCGCCCTTGAGTTTGGTCGTTAGGCCGTGAATTAGCCCTAAACTGAACAACCTTCGGTGTGTCACCACGACGGCGTTTGAAATATTGAATTAGCGCCTTGCGTAACCCAATAAGCAGGCAAATAAGCAGGCCAATAAAATAGGCTGGAGACGCCCTAAAATAGGGCATCTCCAGCCTATCTACAAGCGGTAAACGCGCCAAATCGCGCCGTCACGTTAATTTCATCGGCAAACTTATGCAGTTTCACCACTGGCATCGGCTTCCAGCCTTTTCGCTGATGCCTGCCACCGCGTTGGTAAACCCCCTGTCGCATACCCAAAGTTTTGTGGTGATACAGGCAAAACGCAAAACGACCTGCCTTGCTAATTGCCGCTAAGTGCAAAATAAATAACCCCAAGCGCTTAAAATCCGTGGCGTTTAAATGAAGCTACCTCCCCACGCGCAGGAAATTCGGCAATAAACCCGAAATAGCGTGGCCATGAACTTTAAGCCGACTAAAGCCAAGAAGGCAAGGCGGGATTTGTTGGGGCGTTATACCGTAGAGGCAAACAGAGCAAGGTATTTAACTGTTTATAATCAATGATTTGGCACCGACCTTCGTGCTGATGCGTGTTACTGGGATAACAGTTAAGCTGCTGTTCTGCAAAATAAAACACTTTGAGCCCCATAACTTATGTGCCGATACATCTTTCGCTATTTCTTCGATTCAGGTTTAGGCATTTGTCTGTGGTCAGACAATGATGCGGCTAGAGAGAGGTTTAATTATCCCGTAGAGCTAAGTGACCTTGGGCTGTCTGAGAATCTTTTGCGCCGGGTAAACCATCTCATCGCGTGGTACGACACATTTCGCGACTGGAGCTATCCCCCTAACCCCTCGCCATGGCCTATGAGTGAGGACATTCGGTTCCATGAGGCGTCCCAAAAGCTGCTTTCCATGCTCCGCCAAGAACTTGGTTCAGAATTCGAAATCCGTGATGAATCTTCTTTACCCTCGGGTTAATCCGGCTTTTGCCTCCAATCTCTGTGTCCCAACCCATCATTCGAGCAGACCTGCGCGAAAAGCCCCGCAGCGCCACTGAATTCAGACGTTAGGCCGTGCTTTCGAAAGGTATCTGAATTCAGTGGCCGATCAACATCAAAAGGCCAGAAGGCTTATGCATGTTTACAATATGGCGCCGGGTGGTTTACAATGAACCATCACAAAGATTACAATGTGCGCTATGGCAAAACCATCAAGATTCGATGAGATCGTTCGTACAGTCACTAGAGATGTCATGGAGCACCCCCGTGACCTCACTAGATGTTATGCCGAACGCCTTGGCATCTCACGTGTTGCTGCGAATAAATACATTCAACGACTTGAGACCGCTGGATGGATTGCTCGCAGCGGCCCATCGACCCATCCGGTATTCAGTCCTGGATACAAACGTCGAATTGCACGCTTGTATAGCTTAGCTGGACTTGAAGAACACATTATTTGGTTCCAAGACTTCAAGCCGTACTTTAATTTGACGCCAAATGTGCTCAATATTGTCGAGCACGGCTTTACCGAAATGGTCAATAATGCCGTCGATCATTCTGCCGGTAAATCAGTATTTGTATGGGTTAACCAGGATGAGCATGATTTGCGGATCATCATCTCAGACGATGGTGTGGGAATATTCGCTAAGATCACCTCTGCGTTACAACTGCCCGACAGGCGCCAGGCACTTTTTGAGCTATCAAAAGGTAAATTGACAACGGATCCGTCAAAGCACACGGGTGAAGGTGTCTTCTTTACGTCGAGAATGTTCGATTCTTTTGAAATTTCCGCCAATGGGTTGCATTTCAATCACGAACAAAATGCGCCCCATGACCTTTTGCTTGAGGCTTCTGGTGTTTTTCTGGAAGGCACCGCGGTATTCATGCGCATTTCGGTTGCGAGCACACGAACCGCCGCTGATGTCTATGCGCAATTTACTGATGCGCCGGAGGACTACGACTTTTCAAAGACCATTGTGCCGATGAAGCTTGCGAGATATGGCGATGAGCAGTTGGTATCTCGGTCGCAAGCCAAGAGGCTGATCGCACGGTTTGACAGATTCAGAACGGTCATTTTAGATTTTGCGGATATTCAGGAGATTGGACAGGCTTTCGCAGATGAGCTCTTTCGGGTTTACTCAAATAGCCATCCTACAGTTGAACTGCTGCCAAAAAACATGACTGAGCAGGTCGAGCGGATGTGGCTCCGCGCTGTGTCGCCGCGCATGACGTGATGCCGCCGGCAAGGGCTAACCATTGGCTTAACCGGACACATTGCTGCGTGCCGTCATTTGCCCCGCCATTTCATTCTGGGTCAAATGAAGTCATGCCACAATGTATCCGGTTAGCTCGAACCTTCGGCCATAAATTAGCCGCAAGCTCAAACGCCTTCGTTGAATCAACGCGATGGTGTTTGGAATATTGAACGTAAGCGATTCGCCACCTGATTCACAGGTCAATAAAATAGGTTGTAAACGCCCTAAATACGGCCATCTCCAGCCATAACTCTCAATCAATACCGCGCCGACACGCTGCTTTCATCGGCAAACTTAGCCAATTCCACCACCGACCTCGGCTTCCAGCCTTCTTGCTGATGTTCGGCCACTACCGCAGTGCACACGTCGCCGCGTACCCAAAACTTGGCGTAGCGTGCGACAGTCTGAGTTCTAATTCAGATGGAGAAAACAAGTGTCCGAATTGGCTTTTTGAGGTGATTCAATAATTTGGTAGTTGGTTTACAGATTGTGATAGTCTGCAGGCGCCTCCACGTTGCAATTGTGATAATTTTCTTTGGGTTTACTAAGCAATTAAGGGGGGTGGAGTTCCCTTCTGTAAATGATCAAAAACGCTTTAAATAAGAGGCTTTCCAGCTATATAACTAATTTAGAAATAGGATTGATAGGCTGCATTGAATCCTTTTTCGTCAAAGTGTATTCGCGAATTCTGCTTGTTG
>JANNXI010000174.1:0-4468 GCA_031409495.1 Betaproteobacteria bacterium | reverse complement strand
TGATACTTCATTGGGCCGGAGCAATAATAGAGGTCTTCAAGCTATTAACCTAGCTAGCTCGGATAGCGGCGTTCCATTTCATCCATGGAACCCTTTATCAGCTGTGCCAGCACGGTTAGGTTAACTTCATCTAACCGTTTTACGTATAAACACGCTTTGCTTGTTTTGTATTTCCCCAGTTTTGCCATCAGCGCATCGTAGCCAGCAAAATCAGTGGCGATGTAAATAGTGAGCGCATTCGTCCGGGATGCAAAACCCAGTCTGCAGGCATCGCCCTCATGGCCACTTGCGTATTTGTAGTGATAGCTGCCGAAGCCGACAATGCCGGTGCCCCACATTTTTGGTTTTAACTTGGATATTTTTTGCATTAGCGCAGAAAGCGCTATGCAATCGGCGCACCGACTATCGTCAGTGATTCTAGCAAAGTAATCATCGACACTTAACTCATTTTGCGTCGTTTTAAGCGTTGCCATAAATCCTCCGTGGAAAAAAAGCAGACGACCGTTCTGAAAATAGGCTGTGGACTCCCTAAGATCGGCTATCTTCAGCCTATTATGCTTTAGTCAATAAATGAATCGATCGCGTTAAGTTCGCGCGCGCGGAGAGCTCGAGTTTTTGATTAAAAAATTGCGTTGAAAAAATTTTATCGCGCGCTAAAAACCCTTGCAGTATTGCGGCCCGCTTTACTTTAAAAACGGCTGCATCTACAAAATTATATTCGCATTGAATTTGCGCTTCGTACTGATCGAATCTGGCCGCAGGCGCACCCAAAATAGACAAGTCGATATCCACCAACAAAGATGCGTCGGGCGTAGACGGAACAACACTGTGCTGTGTGGCCATGATGAGCGCGTGTACGCGGGCACACACATCACATGACGCACCCGCAGCAGCCAACGCATCGGTAGCCCATTTCGCGCTGGCCGCTTCATTGTTGTGGGCATGGGTATCGTAGACGGCGTCATGGAACCAAAGTGCTAGCGCTACCTCATGCGGATGATGCGCCAAGTGCGCTGCAGATTCATAATGCTGCATACATTCTTGCAAGTGCTGGAGGGTATGGTAATGTCGTTGCGGCTCCGAGTATGCGTCTAAGAGTGCCGTAAATAGGGCATTTCCAGCCATAGATTGGCTGATTTCAGAGCATGCAGTGTGCCAGGTGTTATGCCACGATTGCGCAACTTGCGTCATAGTGACTTTTGCATCACGTAGTCGTCCATTACGTAGCCGTTGCCGATATCAAACACTTTTTCTTCGCGCACCGTAAAGCCCGACTTGCGATAAACCGCGATTGAATCGCTATTGTGTTTATTTACGGTCAGCATCAAAGCTGACTTTCCCTGCCTACGCGCTTGCGCTTCGACATGACGTAGCATCAAGCCACCCAAGCCCTGCCCTTTAACCGCAGCCAAGAGATAAAGCTGCTCTAGCTTGAGCTCAGCGGGGTTATCGGTGAACGCATAGCTGCAATAACCAACCACATCGTTGTTGACGTTAAGCAATTTTAACCAACGATCCTGCGCACCGATGTAGGCCTGTAAGTTTTCCGGTGTGTAACGCCCCGCTAGCATGTAATCAATTTGCGCCATGCTAATGATGGCGCTGTAATGCTGCCGCCAAATGGTCTCGCCTAAAGTGCGGAGAGTGGGGAAGTCGGCCACCGACAGGTCACTTAGCGTTGCTTCGGATGGCGCGTTCGATGTCATATTCGGACTCCAAGAAGTTAGATAAATCCACATGCTGTCTGAAGATGCCCTATTATAAGCCATCTTCAGCATACTTCGGTAGCTTGAACGCGATAAAAATCGCCGAGCAAGCTCGGCGTTTATCATTGAAGCTGCATAATTTCACCAGCTTAAAAAAGCAATTACTTCACCATCACTTCAACGCGACGCGCTTCAGCATCATTGCCTGTTCCAGCAACAGATTCAGGCTTTTTCATCTCAATGCGGTCTTCAGCAATACCGCTAACCTTGAGCGCTTCGCGTACGGCTTTGGCGCGTTCTTTGGCCAATTCTTCGTTTTTGGCTTTATCACCAGTTGCATCGTGGAAACCAGAAATGGTCACTTTAGTTGCAGGATTTAGCTTAGCGTACGCAATTGCAGCTTCTAGCGTTTTAGCGCTGTCTGCTGGCATTGTTTTAGCGCCGCTCGCAAAGTAAACCTTAGCTGCTGGTGGCGCAATATTGCCCGCCGCTGCGGCTGCTGCCATTGGGTTTGAAGGCACCACCACTGCAGACGGGTTTGTCGCAATGCTTGGTGTAGCACCGGCAACGCTTGCTGCACCGGCTACAACAGCACCGGTTGCAGCTACTGTGCTCACGCCATTAACGGCGGGTGCCGAAATTGTCGCTGGCTTCATGGTGTTGCTGTGCGCTGCGCCGGTTTGCACACCTGCGTGCGAACCGGTGCCGGAACCAGCCATTACTGGAACAATGAGCAATGCGACAATGTTGATAATTTTAATCAATGGGTTAATAGCCGGACCTGCTGTGTCTTTGTACGGATCGCCTACGGTGTCGCCAGTAACTGCTGCTTTGTGGGCATCAGAACCTTTGCCGCCGTGATGGCCATCTTCGATGTATTTTTTAGCGTTATCCCATGCACCGCCGCCGGTACACATAGAAATTGCTAAGAATAAACCAGTAATGATGGTGCCCATTAACATGCCGCCAAGTGCTTGGAAGCCTGCTTCTTTGCTCATCAAGAGGCTCATGATGATAACAATCGCGATTGGTGCTAACACCGGCAATAGCGATGGAATAATCATTTCTTTAATCGCGCCACGGGTTAATAAATCAACCGCTTTGGAGTAATCAGGCTTGCCTGTTCCATCCATAATGCCTTTGATCTCGCGGAACTGGCGACGTACTTCTTCTACCACGCTACCAGCACAACGACCTACAGCTTCCATCGCCATCGCACCGAATAAGTAAGGAATTAAACCGCCCACAAACAAGCCAATAATTACGGCTGGGTTTGATAGATCGAACGTCAAATTCATACCTGCATCATTGAGCTTATGGGTGTAATCAGCAAACAACACGAGGGAAGCTAGACCAGCAGAACCAATGGCGTAGCCTTTAGTTACGGCCTTGGTGGTGTTGCCCACTGCATCCAATGGATCAGTTACATCACGTACTGATTTTGGCATGCCGCTCATTTCAGCAATGCCGCCAGCGTTGTCGGTAATCGGGCCATAAGCATCTAGGGCAACAACAATTCCAGCCATAGAAAGCATGGAAGTTGCAGCAACTGCAATACCATACAAGCCGCCTAAGGCATAGGCTGCGTAAATAGCCAAACACACTGCCAATACTGGCCATGCGGTAGAACGCATCGACACACCAAGGCCTGCGATCATGTTAGTGGCGTGGCCTTTTGTGGAGGCTTCAGCTACGTGCTTTACTGGCGCAAAATCAGTGCCGGTGTAGTATTCAGTAATCACTACCATCAAGGCTGTGAGCACCAAACCAACCAAGCAGCATAACCATAAGTTCATTACGGTTAATTGCGGCACGGTTGCCGCAACGCCTGCCATCATTTCTTTGGTGATGAAGTAAAACGCGATGAGCGCAACAATGCCCGAAATTGCTAGGCCACGATATAGCGCGTTCATGATTTTGCCGCCATCTTGTGCTTTAACAAAAAAGCAACCGATGATAGAAGCAATAATCGCAAAACCGCCAAGCGCCAATGGATACGCAACTACTTGGCCGATTACGTTTTTGTCGGTAATCAACAATGCGCCTAACACCATTGTTGCAATGATAGTTACGGCGTAAGTTTCAAACAAATCAGCGGCCATACCTGCGCAGTCGCCTACGTTGTCGCCGACGTTATCAGCAATCACGGCTGGGTTACGTGGGTCATCTTCAGGAATACCGGCTTCCACTTTACCTACTAAGTCAGCACCAACGTCTGCACCTTTGGTGAAAATACCGCCACCTAAACGCGCAAAAATTGAGATGAGTGAAGAGCCGAATGCAAAGCCGATAAGCGGCTTTAAAATCTCGCTCATGCCTGTGCCCGGTGCAGCTGTAGCGCATAGCACGTAGAACGTGCCAACAACACCCAACAAGCCCAAACCAACCACCAGCAAGCCAGTAACCGCACCACCTTTGAATGCCACGTTAAGCGCTGGGTTAATGCCGTGGCGTGCAGCTTCGGCTGTACGCACGTTAGCGCGCACCGAAACGTTCATGCCGATGTAGCCAGCAGCACCTGACAAAATTGCGCCGACTGCAAACGCGATAGCGCTTGTAGGGCCCAAACCGGGGATAACGCACATCAACACAAACAGCGCCACGCCAACCATTGCGATGGTGGCGTATTGACGGTTCAAATAGGCCTTAGCGCCTGCTTGAATCGCTGCGGCGATTTCACGCATACGGTCGTTACCGTCCGGTTGCGCGTAAATCCATTTCGCTTGTAACGCGCCGTAAACCAGCGCAATTACTGCACAAAC
>JANNXI010000173.1:0-15166 GCA_031409495.1 Betaproteobacteria bacterium | reverse complement strand
CGAGCTCCCGTAGCCCGGCTCGCGCAGCTTCATCGCTCTAGCCGGGGCGATGGTTGAACATTGACGCCTTCATCAACGAAGTGCGCCGCTACAATTAGCGCCTGTGTTTACGTCACGACCGTCCCGGCTGGCGCGATGAAGCTGCGCGAGCCGGGCTACGGGACTACGGAACTATGACTTGGATTAAGAGTAATGCCATTGTTGCCGGCCGATTTGGCACCAGAATAATTGATCACCAGCGGCGCGCGCTTTCGTACCTTCGCGCAATCTCCCGTAGCCCGGCTCGAGCAGCTTCATCGCTCTAGCCGGGGCGATGGCTGAACATCGACGCCTTCATCAACGAAGTGCGCCGCTACAATTAGCGCCTGTGTTTACGTCACCACCGTCCCGGCTGGCGCGATGAAGCTGCGCGAGCCGGGCTACGGGGAGCGATATTTCAGGCATCACTTATACGCTTTATTCCTGTAGGAGCCCTATAATAGGGCATCTTCAGCCTGTTACCCTACGCTTTAATCTTTTCCGCTCACTACTTCAGCTTCGCAATTTTGTTGCTGAATCACCGCCCCATCGTCCAACCGATATGCAGTTAATTCGCGCCCCCACAGGCAGCCGCTGTCCAAGCCGACAAAACCTGGCGCTCGATGCAGCCCTAATGCCGACCAGTGTCCAGCCAGCACCGTTAAATCACCATCGCGTTTTGATGGCGCGGTAAACCACGGTTGATGTTGCGGCGGCATTTGATTTAGGGCGCCTTTAAATTTGGTGTTGAGCGCTAAGTCGCCGTTAGCTTCGCCGAGCACACGCATGCGCGTGAACACGTTGGTGATGAGGCGCAGGCGCTCATCGCCTTTTAGCGTTGCGCTCCATGTGGCAGGCTCGCTGCCGTACATGGCGGTCAAATAGTGGGCGTAGGTGGTGCTTTGCAGCGCGGCTTCAACTTCATGTGCGTAGCCTTGCGCATCCTCCAGCGTCCATGTGGGCCATATGCCTGCGTGTACCATGGCGAAGCGCTTGCCGCCAATTTGTTGGCTATGTATCAAGTGACGGTGACGCAGCCAATCTAGCAGGATTGCGCAATCAGGCGCTTGTAAAACGGCATCTAAAGTATCTGCCCGCTTATTTTTGGCGATGCCTGCGGCGACTGCGAGTAAATGTAAGTCATGATTGCCCAGTACCACTACCGACGCGTCACCTAAGCCCTTAATAAAGCGCAAACACGCCAACGAATCTGCACCGCGATTGACTAAATCACCAACGAACCAGAGTTTATCGGCAGCCGGATCGAAACGAATTTTTGCGAGCAAGGCTTGCAACGTCAAGTAACAGCCTTGCAGATCACCTATTGCATAGGTTGCCATTAAATACTCCTTTGTTCGCGGGGCAAAATGCAAAAAGCGGCATTGCTGCCGCTTTTTGCCAATTTTTTACTTGAAGCCAAGCATCGTTTATTTGTTCAACGAGACCATATAGTCAACCGCCGATTTGACATCTGCATCGGCTAATCCAGCATTACCACCTTTGGCAGGCATCGCACCGATGCCTTTAATGGCGTGTTCGTAGAGTGTTGGGGTGCCTTTGGCTAACCGTGGCGCCCATGCTGCTTTGTCACCCGATTTTGGCGCACCCGCAATACCGGCACTATGACAGGCGTTGCAGCCCGCTTCATACACACCTTTGCCACCTGCAGGCTTGGCCACCAATGAGCCCGGGGCAATGGCCGTAGGAATTGCCATGGCAACAACGGGCGCGTCCACCGCGGCCGCAACAGGCTTTGGCGCGCCTAAACTTGGCAGAGGACCTTTAGTGGCATCAACCACCACTGTAGAAAGCGGGGCAATATTGCTCAGTGTCGTTTTCTCGCTTACCGCTACGTTAGCGCCCACTTTATGCGAATGCACGGCATATGAGGCCAATAAGATAATGCCGATAATCATCACCACGGCGCCAATAGCAACATAAATTGCCATTGTGACTGGGTTTGTGGATTTTTCAGCCGTTGCTGGGGTGTTCGAGTGCGCCATGTTCAATAATCCTGAAAAGTGTTTTGCTAAATCGGGGTTACGATGAAGCTGTAAAGCAAAATTATAACGCTTCGCCTTGCTAAAAAATAGGGGTTTTATGGTTTCTGCCACGCAAGGCGTAGACGTCAATAGGGAAAAAAGCTACACTGCGCCTTCTTTGTTGATGTGTTTGCGTAGCTTTACACCACAAATTTAGCGCCCGTAGCTCAGATGGATAGAGTGCTACCCTCCGAAGGTAGAAGTCGCACGTTCGAATCGTGTCGGGCGCACCAAATTTTTTTATCGCCGATAGCGCCAGTTTTGCGCTGCGGCTTAAAGCCAAGTTAGGAACCAAAAATGGCGCTTCCGCGTATTTTTATTGATGGCGAGCACGGCACCACGGGTTTATTGATTCGTGAGCTATTGCTGGCGCGACCTGATTTGCAGCTGGTGAGCATCGCCGCCGACAAGCGCAAGGATGCCGAGGAGCGTAAACGCTTACTCAATAGCGTTGATGTGGCGATTTTATGCCTGCCTGATGACGCGGCACGGGAATCAGTGGCGATGTTGACGAACCCGGATGTTGCGGTGGTGGACGCCTCTACCGCGCATCGGATCAATCCGGCATGGGTTTTTGGTTTCCCCGAGATGACGGCTACGCAACCGGCGCTTATTAAAGCCAGCAAACGCATCGCAAACCCAGGTTGCTGGTCAACTTGCTTTATTGCGTTGATGCGGCCTTTGGTGGATGCCGGGCTAATTCCTGCCGACTATGCGGCAAGCACTTGGGGTGTTTCCGGCTTTTCTGGTGGCGGACGACAGATGGTGGAGGATTTTGAATCTGGCGCCAATAAATCACCGTTTTTTAGCTACGGCATGAAGCTTGCCCATAAGCACTTGCCAGAAATGCAGCATTACAGCGGTTTAACGCATACGCCGGTGTTTAACCCTAGCGTCGGTAACTATCGTCAAGGTATGTTGCTGCATATTCCTATTGCGTTACGAACGTTAGGGGCACCAAATGAACCGGTAACGGGCGCCATGATTGCGGATGCGTTAAGCGCGCATTACACAGGCCAAAAGCACGTTAGCGTGCATAGTTATGTGGGCATTGAGCCCCTGGCAGAGCTGCATCCTGAAGGGCTAAACGGCACCAATCAGATGGAATTATTTGTGTTTGAAAATAGCAAAAATCAGCAAGTGACGCTGGTGGCGCGCTTGGATAATTTGGGCAAGGGCGCAGGGCGGGCGGCGTTGCAAAATACGCTATTGATGCTGGGGCTGGCGCCGCAGTAATTTAACTTTTTTACACAAAAAATAATGCCTGTAGATGCCCTAAATACAGGCATCTACAGGCATTATTTATGTCTATCTAGCAAATTCTGCACTTCTGCGAATATGCCTTACCGCTTCATCGCGCTTGCCTAATTGATCCATCAAAGCGGCTAGAGTCATGTGCGCATCTAAGCTCGGCTTTAAGGCAACGCTCGCTTCTAAATAACTTTGCGCTTTGCCCCACAGCGCTTGGCGGATGCAGAGTTTACCTAGCGCTAACAAAACGGCGCTATCTCGTGGATGCTGGCGCAGCCATTTTTCGGTGCGCTCAATTTGGGCTAAGGTGGATTCGCCCTTGCAGTCTGCATAAAGCGTGATGAGCGCGCTATCCCAACCGGCTTCGCCGCGCTTATCGATTGCGGCTTCCACAATTGGCACCGCTTCTGCAGCGGCACCCATGGCGATTAATTTTTGTGCCACCACAGTGACATTGCCCACGTCGATGCGTGATTCAGTACTCAGCGCAAAAAATGTCGCTAATAAATGATCGAGATTACGCGGCAGCGCTTCTAATAAATTACGCTCGGCGTTCAAGCGCATTTGCCGTGCCGCGTTTTCAGGCAACAATCCAGTACGTTGCAGGGGTTTAAGCGTATCTAGCGCATCTTGCCATTTGCCTTCAGCCATTTCGGCTTCGATTTTCATTTTTAGCGCACCGGGATTCTTGCCATCGCACTCATGTACGCTGCGCAGCAAAACCAGTGCATCGGCAGATTTACCTTCGGCCAAGAGCATATAGGCCATAGACACATCGCGCATCGCAATATCTTCATCGTGAGCGCGGCCAGTGCGGGTAGAACCAGCTTCGATACGTTCTAAATAGGGTACCGCAGCTTCGAGCTTGCCGCTTTCAAATGCGGCCCATGCCGCTAATGCCGCACCAACATTGCTGGTTGACGGGTGCTCAATAGCAATACGGGCTTGGTTTTCCGCCTGCAAAAATTGTCCGGCAAATAACGCGCGCTGCCCCGAAAATAGGGCTTCTCTGGCACGACTTAACTCGCGTTCACGCTTGGCTTTACGAATCGCTTCGGGTAAACGCAGCGCTTTTAACAGCGCGCGAATTAAACCGTAAGTAAGCGCAAAACTAAGCAGCACCATGCCTATGAACACCAAGAGCGACATATCCACGCGGTATTTAGCCCATAAAAACACCACATTGCCGCCAACAAATTTCCCGGCGAGCACAACGACTACCGCAACAGCAAATAGCGCAAAAATCCAAATTGAGAATCGAACCGATTTAGTAATCATGGTTTCAGCGCCTTAGCGCGACCGCTCGCGTGGGTCAATGCGGGCGTCACGTTCATCACGTTTTATAGCACTTGCTTCGCGGGCAGCGCGCGCGCTACGGATTGCCGCTAGGCTTTCGGTGATGTCTGGAACAGCAATAGATACGGGGCTTTCCAGCAATATTTTCAAATTATTTTGTGCCGTCACGGTGGCAGGCACTTTGGCGTCAAAGTATTTTCGCAGTAGTTCACGTGCTTGCTTAATATCATCTTTGTAATGCAATTCATCGCGCGCCAACAACGCCGAGCGCGCCGATAGCAAGCGCAACTTCAAGTTTTCGCGCAGGAAAAACCCTTGGCTTGGGGTGAGCAGTGCTGCCTCGCCACTGCCTAATTCATGCACCTGCACCAGCTGCTTCACTTCAGACCACATATCGCGGGCGGCACGACTGAACCAGCCTTCGCCTTCACGACTAACGGAGGTGGCTATTTTTGCAGGCTCGATCTTGTCGGCAACCGATAACGCCAGATTAGGCGTTGCCGCAACCACACTGTCAATTTTTAAAAGCAACGCTGACACATCCAGCAAGGGCAGCGCCTTTAAGCGATCCATGTCTTGTGCGACAGCGCGTTTTAACGCGGGTAACTGCAGTTTTTCAGCGCGGCTTAAGCGTTGATCCACCGTTTGTAATGCAATCAGCGCGGCTTTAACGTTACCCGCAAGCACGAGTTCGCGGCTGGCAATCGTTAGCGTTTGTTCAGTTTCAGCGAGCAAAAAATCATCCGGCGCGCGGGCGAGTTCCCGCGACATTTCTTCTAGCGCAATACGTTGGCTTTGAAACTCACTGAGTTTGCCTTCAAGCTGTGCGACGCGGTTTTGCGCATCGCGGAGGTCTTTTCCCTGGCTTTCAGCGAGTAAGCCTTGTTTGATTTGCAGCTGCGCGGCTTCGGCTAGTTTAAGGCTTAACCTTTGCTCAAGCTGCTTCGCTTCACTCTGAAAACTATAAAGTGCCCACGCCGCCATGAGCAAGGCGACCAAGCCCACGCACAACGATACGATGGATACGGTATTGGGTTGTGTGATTTTTGTTGCGAGATTGCTATTCACAGAGTGGTTAGAAGCGTTTTCCATGGCTGGTTTCAATTGATAAATACGATTTCAAACAATTATCGCCCACTCCTGTCACTTCTACACGTTTGTAGCCTTTTTTTACTGCAAGGGTGGCAATTCGGTGGTGTGGAACCAACAAGCGCCAAGTTTTACGTTGGGCGCTTGTTGGTGAAAACAAGGTTTCAAATGCACTTAAGGTTTCGCCACTTTGCACGTTAATGAGCCCGACTTCACCACTAGCCAACTGCGCTTGAATGGCTGCATAGTCGCTATGGTCGGCGCTTTCCACGGTGCGGATATAGCAAAACGCATCGTCTACGCGCGCGCCACGGGCGCGCAAGGTGCTTGCCAGCAAATCGCGCCCTGGGGTCAGCCCCACGCCCCGAATAATCACCAAGCGCTGGCCGGAAGCATCCGCCAATTGGGGCATTGCCAGCAGGCCTTCGCTATCAAATTGGGTTGGCGGTTGGATAATCTCAGTCTGCGGGGCTAGGTATTCACGCAGCGCATGGGACGTGGCGGGTCCTACTACATAAAATTTGAATGGTGGCTTAGCTTGCTGCAACTGCGCAAGCCAAGGCCAGCCAAACTCCACCGCGTTGGCGCTAATAAAAATTAAGCCGTCGATTGGTGTTGCATCTGCAAAAATAGCGGTGGTGGCCGCATACAGTGCGGGCGTTAACTTGCCGTCCATCCGTTGTACTGCAAAACTTGCCGAGGCAATACCCGCCTCCAGCAATAGTTTTGCCGTCGCCTCGGCTTGCGCTAGCGGGCGCGTAAGCAGGATTTTCATCTCATCAATGCCTCGTAGACGACCGAAAATAGGGCGTCTTCAGGTATAACAAATTTACCCATTGGCGTCTTTAAGCGTGTGCAAAATATCATCTGCACCTTTTGTCCTTAAGGTATGGCCCAAGGTGTGGCCTAACTGTGCTGCGTGCGCCACCGCACCGCTAATCACATCACGCACCATACGGCTGCCGTCGGACAGCGCTACAAACCCCGTTAAGGTTAAGATACCGTCAATAATCACCCCGTGCGCACCCATCGGCACTTCGCAACTAGCGCCGAGCACGCGGCCAAATGCGCGTTCCGCGTCAATAATTGCGGTCGTCTCTATACTTGCAAAACTCTGCAGCAAAGCGCCCATCGCGGTATTTTCAGTCCGGTATTCAATGCCCAGCGCTCCCTGCGCAATGGCAGGAATAAACGCATCAAGCGGCAGCGCCATGCGAATCCGCTCCCCCATGTTCAAGCGCTTTAACCCGGCACACGCCAAAATAATGGCTGCAAATTCGCCCGCATCGAGCTTCGCTAAGCGCGTATTTACATTGCCTCGCAATGGCTTCACCTGCAGATGCGGGAACTGAAATTTGAGCAAACTTTCACGCCGTAAGCTCGATGTACCCACTACGGAACCCTTCGTTAATTGGGCTAATGTAGCAAAGTGATTACTAACAAATGCATCCTGCGCATCTTCCCGCGCGCCCACCACGACCATGCTAAAGCCCTCGCTCAAGTTCATGGGCATATCTTTCATCGAGTGCACAGCAATGTCAGCCTCTCCAGCTTGCAACGCAACTTCTAACTCTTTAATAAATAACCCTTTGCCGCCAATTTTGGCTAAAGGCTTATCCAAAATTTGATCCCCTCTGGTGGTCATGCCCAATATTGAAACATCCGCATTAAAGCGCTCACGCAATTGGCCGGCTACCCAGTGGGTTTGCGCCATGGCAAGTGCGCTCTCGCGGGAGGCGATGCGGATGGTGGGGGGTGTTGATAGTGGCAGATTAGGGCTGGAAATCATCTAAAATCAAAACCTATAATATTTATGAATAAACTAGTCTAATCAATATGACGTCAAATTTTTCAACTACGTACGAATTTTCTCACGTTGCGCCAATTGTTAGCGTAGGCGCGCTCGGCGGCAGCGGCACACGTTTAATCGCGAAAATTTTGAGTGACTGCGGCATTCATATGGGCTTAGATCTAAATGAACCGCTAGACAACCTGCTTTATACCCTGCTGTTTAAGCGCCCTGAAATTGTAGCAACATCAACCGAACAACTATTTGATGACTTCACTTTATTTGCCAACGCGCTTAGTGGCGTCAAGTCTTTGAGCACTAAAAATAGGGCTTACCTCCAAACCTTAGCCGAAATTGATAGGCCTCAACATCCTGCAGAGTGGTTAAAAATAAGGGTTTCTAAGCTTTTCGATGACCAAGAACGCAACCATTTTTGCCGTTACCCCTGGGGCTGGAAGGAGCCGAACACCCATATTCTCGCGCCGCAATTACTCGAGTTTTTTCCCACAATGAAATATGTTCACGTTGTTCGTCACGGGCTTGATATGGCATTTAGTGACAACCAAAACCAAATGTTCTATTGGGCTAACTGGCTATTGGGTGACATAGCGCCACTATCACCGGCACGCTCTTTACAATACTGGTGCGCAGTACAACTGCGAATGCAAAATTTGCAACGACAATACCCGGATCGCATTTATTGGCTAAATTACGATAGTTTTTGTAGGGCACCTGAAGTTGGCATTCGGGGCCTTACCGAATTTTTACAGCTTGATGGCCGCTTGCTACCTTGGTCCACGCTGCTAGCAGAAGTAGACTTGCCTCCGACGACAGGACGATATACCCAACGTGACTGCTCGCAATTTCGCGCTGACGACGTTGCGATTGTTCGCGCGCTAGGGTTCGATGTATTGGTATAGATACCAGCCCCAATCCAGCGTTAGGCGGCCAAAAATGCTGCACTGCGGTAGAATAGTTATCCAGTGTGGGTTTTCAACTGATTTTTCTTGATTTGAAGCCTGCAGATAGTCTCTTTCGGCTATTTTGCCGACGATCTTTAGTGAGTCTGACTCCAATGGCATCGAACCCAAAACTTTCCCCCGTCCCGGCGTTAAAAACCATTGCCGCCAAGGCCGCCATTTTTAGCGCCGCCAGCAACGAATCCCTTGATACCGATGCGCCGCGTTTGCGCGAAATTCCGTATAACTACACGTCCTTTTCCGATCGCGAAATCGTCATTCGCCTACTGGGTGCTGCAGCGTGGGACATTTTGCTTGAGCTTAGAGGCGAGCGCAAAACTGGGCGTAGCGCACGGATGTTGTATGAAATATTGGGCGATATTTGGGTGGTGGAGCGTAACCCTTATTTGCAGGATGATTTACTCGACAATCCGAAGCGCCGCTTGGCGCTAATTGAAGCGCTGCGCCATCGTTTGGGTGAGATTGAAAAGCGTCGTGCTGACGATGCGGCTGAGGCTAAGCCGATGGAATCCCTCGCGGCTGAACGCGCGATCAAAGTGGCGTTTTTGCTGCATTGCGCTAAGCAAGCGATTGATCAATTTGAGCAAGAGTTTCGCGATACGTGGGACTTGCGCAAGAAAGTAATGAGTAAGTTAGCCAAAGTAACCCGCAAAGACAATATTGCCTTTGACGGCTTGGCTCGCGTATCGCATGTGACCGACGCGACCGACTGGCGCGTGGAATATCCGCTGGTGGTGGTGTACCCAGATACCGAAGAAGAATGCGCGCCGATTGTGCGCACCTGCATTGAGCTTGGCCTAACAATCATTCCACGTGGCGGCGGTACGGGCTACACCGGCGGGGCGATTCCGTTGGATAAATTATCGGTGGTCATTAACACCGAAAAGCTCGACAAATTAGGCGCCGTGCAACACGTGGTGCTGCCTGGTTTATCGGAGCCTTACGGCACAATTCACTGCGGCGCTGGCGTGGTCACGCGGCGCGGCATGGAAGCGGCCGAGCAGGCAAAGCTCGTGTGGGCGTGTGACCCAACCAGCGCTGATGCAAGTTGCGTCGGCGGCAACGTAGCCATGAACGCAGGCGGCAAAAAGGCCGTGCTATGGGGCACCGCGCTGGATAACCTAGCGTCATGGCGCATGGTAGACACCAATGGCGATTGGATGTTTATCGAGCGGATCAATCATAATTTAAGCAAGATTCATGATGCTGCTACGGCAGAATTTAGAATTACCCGTAGTGATGATAAAGGTCGGCAAAAGGGTGCGATTGAAACTTTGGTTATTCCCGGCCCGTCGTTCCGGAAAGTGGGTTTAGGCAAGGACGTTACCGATAAGTTTTTATCCGGTTTGCCAGGTATTCAAAAAGAAGGCTGCGACGGGATTATTACGTCGGCGACGTTTATTTTGCATCGTATGCCCGCGCACACGCGTACGGTGTGTCTTGAATTTTTTGGCGCGGTGAATGAAGCCGTGCCCTCGATTGTTGAGATCAAGGATTACTTAGACCAAAGCAGTGGTGCGACGCTGGCGGGCTTGGAACATTTGGACGCACGCTACTTAAAAGCCGTAGGTTACGCTACTAAATCACGGCGCAGTTTGCGGCCGAAAATGGTGCTTATTGGCGATATTGTCGGCGACGATGAAAACGCAGTGCAACAAGCCGCAAGCCACGTTGTGCGGCTGGCTAACGCCCGCACTGGGGAAGGATTTGTCGCAGTAACGGCGGAAGCGCGCAAAAAGTTCTGGCTTGATCGCGCTCGTACGGCGGCTATCGCCAAGCACACCAATGCGTTTAAATTAAACGAAGATGTGGTAATTCCGTTAAACCGTTTGGGCGATTATTCTGACGGCATCGAGCGTATCAATATTGAGCTATCTTTCAACAATAAATTGCGCTTGGTCGATGCGCTGCGCGATGCGCTAAATAGTAATTTGCCCTTGCACGCAATTGAAGAAACCATTTCGCGCGATGAACTTTTAGGTAATCGTGTGTCGGCAGCGCAAGAACGCTTGGCACTCATCGGCGCGCGCTGGCAGTTTTTACGTGGCAATTTGGATATGCCGGTAGCGCAAGCCTTGCCGCGTTTGGTGGAGTTGGGTGCAATTGATGGTGCATATGCCCATGCGAAAAACGGTGAAACGCTATTCCATTTGGTGCGCGATTATGTGATTCGTGCTTCGTGGAAAATTGAGCTAAAACCGACGCTTGCGCAAATATTTTCAGGCCGCACCTTTGAGCCGGTGCTAGCCAAAATTAACGAAACCCATCAGCATATTTTAAAAAGCCGCGTCTTCGTGGCGTTGCATATGCACGCAGGCGACGGCAATGTGCATACCAATATTCCGGTGAACTCTGATAATTACGCCATGCTGCAAGAGGCGAATGCTGCAGTTGCCCGTATTATGGCCTTCTCCAGAACATTGAATGGGGTAATTTCAGGCGAGCATGGCATCGGCATTACCAAGCTTGAGTTTTTAACCGACGCTGAAATAGCGCCATTTGCCGACTACAAACAACGTATTGACCCGCAAGGCCATTTCAACAAAGGCAAGCTATTGCCGGGTGGGGATTTAACCCGTGCCTACACGCCTTCGTTCTCGCTTTTGGGTGCGGAATCGTTGATTATGGAGCGCTCAGAAATTGGCCAAATTTCGGATTCCATCAAAGATTGTTTGCGCTGCGGCAAATGCAAACCCGTGTGCGCCACGCACGTGCCACGCGCTAATTTGCTATACAGCCCGCGCAATAAAATTTTGGGTACAGGGTTGCTGATTGAAGCGTTTTTGTATGAAGAACAAACGCGCCGTGGTGTGAGCCTGCGCCACTGGGATGAGTTTGCCGATGTCGCCGACCATTGCACCGTGTGCCATAAGTGCGAAAACCCATGCCCTGTTGATATTGATTTTGGCGATGTGTCGATGGCGATGCGCAATCTGTTGCGCAAGCAAGGCAAAAAGAAATTTAACCCCGGCGCACAAGCCGCGATGTTTTACCTAAACGCCAAAGACCCCGCGACGATCAAAATTGTAAAAACGCTGATGATTGATTGGGGCTACAAGGCACAACGACTAGCCCATAGCATTGCACGCAAATTTTTCTTGCCGCAAATACAGACCAAAACGCCGCCCGCTACCGTCGGCAAGCCCACGATCAAGTCGCAGGTTATCCACTTTATCAACAAACCCATGCCCGGCGGTCTGCCGAAAAAAACCGCGCGGGCGTTGTTGGATATTGAAGACAACACCATTGTGCCCATCATTCGCGACCCGAAAAAAGCCGGTGTGGATGCCGAAGCCGTGTTCTACTTCCCAGGCTGCGGATCAGAAAGATTATTCGGTCAAGTAGGCCTAGCCACGCAAGCCATGCTCTACGACATTGGCGTGCAAACGGTATTGCCCCCCGGCTATTTGTGCTGCGGCTACCCGCAAACCGCGTCAGGCAACAAAGACAAGGGCGAGCAAATAACAACTGAGAACCGCGTGCTGTTCCACCGTGTCGCCAACACGCTAAATTACCTAGACATTAAAACGGTTGTGGTTAGCTGCGGCACGTGTATGGATCAACTTCAAAAATATGAATTTGAAAAAATATTCCCCGGCTGCCGTTTGCTGGATATTCACGAATTTTTGCTAGAGAAAAAGGTCGCCCTAGCAGGCATCACCGGAACCCGCTACATGTATCATGACCCCTGCCATAGCCCGATGAAAACCTATCAGCCGATGAAAGTTGTCACGCAATTGATGGGCACCGAAGTCACCCAAAACGAACGCTGCTGCGGCGAATCCGGCACGCTCGCGGTCACCAGACCAGACGTATCCACGCAAGTACGCTTCCGCAAAGAAGAAGAAATGCGCAAGGGGGCGGCGGCATTGCGGGTTGATGATGCCAACGCCAAAGTAAAAATTCTCACTTCATGCCCAAGCTGTTTGCAGGGTTTGTCGCGCTTTGACAATGATTCTGGCACCACGGCGGATTACATTGTGGTGGAAATTGCCAAGCACAAGTTGGGGGAGAACTGGTTGGCGGAGTATGTGGCGAAGGCGAATAATGGGGGGATTGAGCGGGTGTTGCTGTAAATTGTTTCTAACTTTTGCACCGACGAACGGCTGAAGACACCCTAAATTAGGGCGTCTCCAGCCATTTTTTGCGGCCTCAATGGCATAGCTTGCCGACTCCGCTCCACAATGTTCAAAACATGTCCGAAACAGGTGCAAAAATTGACAAAAGTTACCCAGTCACATATAGTCATGGCTGACCGACGGCACAGTTCGGCAGCAGCATAAAAAGCAAATTCGCGCATAGATTTAGGATCTAACCCCGTCGACCCTGCGACGGCCTCAGCGCATTTGTTTGCATTTGTATTCGCTTTGGTTTTGTTCGCAGGCTATTGTTCCAACTTAGCCAAAAAGAGAATGCAATGTTACTTACTATAGGCGCCCGCAAAAATACCTCCGCTCTGCAGCCCAAAAGATACTTTCGCCCAGCAATGGAATTAGTTGCTTATATATTCCGCCGAGCCACACAGCGTTTATGCAAAAGCCTCGCCGCAATACTGTTACTGGGGTTTTCTGTGCTCGCCACAGCGGGGATACCAACTTTAATCACGCCCGATTTACCGGTTGCGACAACTGGGATAGCCTATTCAGCCAATTTGTTTATTGGCGGTGTTCCCGCGCCAACATCAATCACGATTACCGGACTGCCAGCAGGGTTAACCTACACGCACAATGGTAGCGGCAGTGTAGCCATTAGCGGCACACCGCCAAGCGTTTCAGGTAGCCTATTAGTTAGTATTGTCGCCGTAAACAGCATGGGCATGCTAAACGCGGGTTTATCTTTAAAAGTTTTGCCAACACCCGCAGTAGTAAACAACGTTTCCGCAATTGTGAAGGGCGCTTTGCACACCTGCGCGTTAGTCAACGGCGGCGTACAGTGCTGGGGATACAACGGCCAAGGCGCCTTGGGAGATGGGTCCGGTTCAGACAGCACAGTACCGGTGCAAATTTTCGCGCCTGGCAGTGGTGTCACTTCTATTTCTTCGCGGAATCAACACACGTGCGCACTCGTGAAGGGTGGCGTACAGTGCTGGGGCGAAAATGAGGGCGGTCAAATCGGTGACGGATCGACTACGAGAAAATTTACGCCGACGCAAACCATCGGATTGGAAAGCGGCGTGACCGGTTTAAGCGCGGGGTATAGCCATACCTGTGCGATTAAAGCCAACAGTGTTTTATGTTGGGGTAATAACGACTTTGGTCAGTTAGGTGATGGCACTTTGGTGAATCGGTTAGTCCCAACTTCAATCAGCAACTTTGGCAACAGTGTGACTGCAATTTCTGCAGGCAGCTACCACACCTGCGCAGTTATTGATGGTGGCGCAAAATGCGTAGGCGCTAACTTTAGCCGTCAACTAGGCGATGGCACTACTAGCGACCGCATGACACCGATACAAAGTATTGCAGCCGGAAGCGGCGTTACTAGCATTACAGCAGCAAATCACACCTGTGCTGTCGTCAATGCGGGAGTGCGCTGCTGGGGCCTCAATGATTATGGCCAACTCGGCGACGGCAGCACCGCCATCCGCACTAGCCACATACAAACCATTGCACCGGGCAGCGGTGTGACCAATTTAGATGCCGGAGAAATAACCACTTGCGCGGTTGCAAATGGTGGCATTAAATGTTGGGGATCAAATGCCCTCGGCCAGCTTGGCGACGGGACCACAGAAACTAAGCTATCGCCTATTCAAACTTTTGCAAACAACAGCGGGGCTAGAGGAGTTGCAGTGGGAGTCGAAAGTGTTTGCGCGTTGGTCAATGGATCGGTGGTTTGTATTGGCGGTCGTGAACGGGGCCAGCTTGGTGATGGGTCTGGAGCAGAGCGCCGCTGGCCTCTGCAAACTTTGAGTGCAGGTAGTGGGGCAACAGCAGTGAGTTCAGGCAACAACGCTGGGTGCGCGATAGTCGCTGGTGGCGTGCAGTGTTGGGGGAAAAATGCTGACGGGACAGTTGGCGACGGCACAACAATTACTCGCATCAGCCCAGTACAAACTATTGCCGCTGGCAGTGGCGTGACATCAATCTCGACAGGGGTTTTCCACAGTTGCGCCGTTGCTAACGGCGGGGTATTGTGTTGGGGCGCAAATGGTGACGGGAGCATTGGCGATGGCACGCTCACTAACCGTTTAGCGCCCGTGCAAATTATCGCGGCAAATTCTGGCGCAACGAGTGTAGCCGTGGGCGGAGGCAATAGCTGCGCGGTAGTAAACGCAGGTTTGTATTGTTGGGGAAGAAACGATGTTGGGCAACTCGGTGATGGTTCAACGGCTAGACGCCTTTTACCAGTACAAATAATCCCGCCCAATAGTGCGGTAACAGCGGTCAGCACAGGACAACAACATGCTTGTGCGGTTGTCGCGGGCGGCATCAAATGCTGGGGCGCAAATGGATTAGGGCAATTGGGGGACGGTACCACTAGGGCTCGCCGTACGCCTATCCAAGCAATCGCCAGTGACAGCGCCGCTACGGCCATTGCCGTCGGCTATGCAACTACCTGCGCTGTGGTGGACGGTGGCGTTCGGTGTTGGGGTTGGAACGCATCTGGCCAATTAGGCGATGGCACAGCTACAAATCGACTAACACCATTCCAGTCCATCCCCAATGGCAGTGCTGTCGCCGACGTAGCAGCCGGTTCGTTCCATA
>JANNXI010000172.1:0-10095 GCA_031409495.1 Betaproteobacteria bacterium | reverse complement strand
CCAACGCCTCCAGCGCCCGCTCACGCGCTTGGCTAAGCTGGCCTAATTTAGTAAGTACATCGGCCAACACACATAAGTTGTTAATCAATCGCTTGTCGCCCTCTACGTCTACAAATTTACGGGTGTAATCCACGGCCAACTGTAATGGTGCCGAAGCCGAAGCAATATCGCCCACACGCAGATAAGCGATGCCCAAATTTAAATTAACCGCGCGATAATGTGGCAGCTCAGTGGATGCGGTTTTCACCATAATTTCGCGCGATTCTGTATGGAGCGGTATGGCCTCGCTGGCTCTGTCTTGCGCCACCAAAAATACGGCCAAACGCTGCAGTCCATTGGCCACGCGCATATTCGCGCGCCCATGCAGCACTGTCCGCTGCGCGATGGTTTGCTGCATCAGCACTTCAGCCTCAGCATGTCGACCCGCACTAGCAATTATTTGGCTTAAATCCTCGCGTTGTTTAATGGCGTAGGGCGCATCAATGGACCCGCCCTGCTTCACTCTTAATGCCAGTGCGCGCAGCCCCAGCGCCTCGGCGCGCACCGAATCACCAAGCCGGTGCCGCTGCCACGCAAAATTAGCCAACGCAAACGCCATTTCTTCGCCTTCGGGTGCTACTGCATCGATAATGGCAAGCCCACGTTCAAGGAGTGGCGTACTTTCCTCTAGCTTTCCCACATTGATGAAAATTTGTCCTACTTGGCTTACCGATTGGCCAACATCTAACGATTTTTCGGCAGCATATTTTTCGCGCAGGGCTAACGCTTCTTGTGCGGCAACTATTGCCAATTCGCTTTTACCGTTAACGTATAAATCGTTGGCTTGTGCAAATAACTGGGCGGCTAACGCAAGCTTGGCATCGTTTTCTAACTGCGGCGACTTCGGTGCCAGCGTAGACTGCAATTCAGTCGTAGTGCGTTGAATTTCAATAGCGCGCTTGTGCAGTCGTTCCGCGTTTACGTACTCCGCCATTTCGCGTTGGAGACTGCCCAAGGTGGAATAGAGCCGTGCTTGCACCTGGGGCTGACCCTTTAGCTCACTATCCAATCGAGTTTCTGCTTTTTCGAGCAGCACAGAAACGGGCACGTTTCCAGCTTTGGCGGTCGGTTCACCACTGCGAAATACCGATATTAAAAAGTCATTGGTTTGCACCGCGTTGGCTTCTGCTTGCGTCGCGCGATTCCGCTCAGCCAAGGCGGCCGTTTCTGCTGCCTTAGCGCGGTCGCGCTCCCTCAATGCGCCCGCCTCAGCGGCTTGAGCACGGTCGCGCTGCTGTGCCGTCGCTGCTTCAGCGGTTGCGGCCCAGTCACGTGCTGCTTCAGCCTGCGTTCGCGCAGTTTCAGCCTGCCGACGCGCTGCCTGCGCGCCATCGCGAGCGCCTTCGGCGATATCTTTTGCTTGTTTCGTGGCATCGCGTTCGTTCAATGCAACTATTTCCGCCGCCTGCGCTCGATCGCGCTCCATTAAAATACGTCCAGTTGCATAACCCAAACTCAACACAAAAATACTAGCCGCAGCAAGCCAAGGCCAATGGCGCTGGCTAAACTTTTGCACGACATAATGCATGCTGCCGGATCGTGCTTTAACAGGTTCATGACGTTCAAAACGCGCAATATCTGCCGTCAATCCATGCACGGTTGCGTAGCGCCGTTGCGCATCCACATCCGTTGCTTTGGCGATGATGGCGCGCAGATCAAATGGAAGATTTTCTGCACTACTAATGGCTGGAGATGCCCTATTATTAGGTTCCTTCAGGCTAACCATGAGAAGTTCTTCCAGTAATTTCCCTAGGCTAAAAACATCCGTTGCCGTGGTTAAAGCGCCACCGCTTTGCTGCTCTGGGCTGGCGTAACGCGGCGTAAATGCACGCGCTTTGCTTTGGGTACTACGGCTTGCAGGATCACGGCTTTGGTGAATTTCTGCGCTAAAAGCGGCTACTGGTGTGCTGTTATCGTCCTGCGTCTCCAATAGTCTTGCAATACCAAAGTCAAGCAACATAGGCCGACCAGCGCCAGTCACCAATAAATTGCTCGGCTTGATATCGCAGTGAATAACTAAACGCTGGTGCGCAAAACTGACGGCCGCACACACTTCACGCATAAGTTTCAAAACCGCGTCAGCAGAAAGTTGCTTATCGCGCACATAACGATCAATGTTTATACCCTCTACATACTCCATCACCAAATACGGCCGGCCACGTGGTGTTGCACCACCGTCATAAAGCCGCGCGATGTTGGCGTGTGTAAGGCCAGCTAATATTTGACGTTCCCGCGCTAAATATTCGAGTGCTTTGGCGCTGGGTAAACCGTGCAGCAATTTTATGGCCGCTGTCTGTTCAAAATGGCCATCCACACGCTGCGCTAAAAAAACCTGCCCCATGCCGCCCTGACCAATTTCTTCAAACAGCTTCCAAGCACCCAACGTCATACCAGCACTCAGGGCTTCACCAGCGATGTCATCCATATTGCGCAACACCGATTGCGCCACACGCGGGTTGTCTGTATAAGCTTGTGCGAGCAAAATTAATACGTAATCAATCAATGCAGCGTCTTCGGTCAAAGCACGCAAACGCCCTATTTGCTCGGCTTTCGGCAAGTCGCACGCTTCGTTAAACAGCAATTTTGCTAGGGCGTGTTGGCTTGCATCCATGATTTTTACCTAAAATTTGGCAGCGCTAGAAGACTAAACTGTTATAAAAGTAAAGCAAGCTGTTCACGCTCAACTGCCGATTTTGCGAGCACCATCAACATCTGCGGCGCAATTTTTTGCGCTAATTGGCGCGCCATCATTCTATCGGCGGCACTCCCGCTCAGCCTTAAAAATTGCGCCAAGTCCAGCTGCGTACGCCAATAAATTAGATGTGTTTCGCCGAAAACGTGTTTGGCAAAATCACTTCGTGATCGCCACATTTTTTGCGCTTCCGCGATGTTAACGGGTTGCATTAGCTGTGCTGCCAACGCCATTTTTTCGAGAACAAGCGTTGGACGGCTTTTAAGCGCGGCCTCATTTATCTGTGAACTTCGCTCTTGCGAAAGACCAAAGTTTTCAGCTTTTACTGCCAACGCCGCCAAATTTATTAGCGTTTCTTGGCTATCGACATGCACGGCGGTCAACCGCGCTACACGTACAGAATAGGCATGGTTCAAGAGCGCCTCTGCCTCACTGAGCTCGCCCATTTTGGTGCGCAGGCGGCCGAGGTTGTTCTCGATTGTCACTGCAGCGAGATCGTCATGGCTTAATTGCGCCGTGGTGATCGATAAAGCCTCCCGATAGCTAAGCAGCGCTGCTTGAGTGTCACCAATCTCTTCGAGCAGCGATCCCATTGCGTTAAGTGTAATCGCCACAACTACCGGGCGGCTCCCGTGCAAGTTAGCGGCTCGCGCTGGATTACCATTGGCTTCAATATAAAGTTGCTGCGCTTCGCGGTAACGGCCCATATTTTGCAGGGACAAAGCTAAAAAATAGGTCGCAGTAGCCACTTTTTCGCTTTTTAGGCCGTGCGCTTTTTTACGGGCAGTATAGGCATTTCGCAATAGCGGCTCCGACTCTGCAAACCGACGCTGCTCGCTAAACAAGGTGCCCAAATTCATTAGGGTGTTGAGCAACTTTGGCTGATTAGGATCGTCGTATATTTTTCTTTTTATTTTAATGGATTGTAGATAGTACTTTTCAGCTTCTGCGAACTCACCAAATGCGGCGTGCAACATACCTAGGTTATTGGTGGTTGAGCCAACTTCATCTGAGAATGTTCCTAGCAGGCTCTCTCTGGTCTGCAATGCTGCCAACAACATATTTCGCGCCTCGTCACGTCGCCTTAAGCTAGTTAACACGATGCCTAACGCGCCCTGCGCATCGGCAACCGATAAAGACGCATTTTTTAGGTCTTGCTTGCCCGGAACCAGACTGCTCAACAGGCGCTGGCGCACCGCTAAGGATTCACGCGCAGGTGCTTCGGCCAATGCGGGTCGGCCATTGTTGTTTTCGATAACCGCTAGCCAGTCTAGCGCTTTGGCGTAGCATTCCAGGTTTTCCGCGCTGGGCTTGGGTATCGCCTTTTCTAGCTGGATTACCTCGTGATAAATTTTTATAGCCTCGTCGAACATGCCGATGTTTTCATGGATTTTGCCCAGCCTTAATAAAGTGCTGGTTCTAAATTCATGCTGATCGGCTGAAAGTTCCGATAGCCTTTCTCGGCCTACAGCCAATAAATCCATCGCAGTGGTCACCGGTGCGCCAGCTTTATTTGGATCAGCACTCTCGAATAGTGAAACCATAAAGTTGCCCGTACGCAAGCTCTTTTCGGCTTGCACCTTCGTCTTGGCTTCAGCTGCCAATGCGAGATTTCGCTCACTCACGATTTGTCGAACTGCAAACAGACCCATGACCGAAAATACCCCCGCGACTAGCATCCAAGGCCAATTGCGTTGACTAAATTTAAAGCTCAGGTAGCGGATTGTCTTGGGTAGCGCCATTAGCGGCTCGCGCTTTAGATAACGCTCAATCTCGATAGATAATTCACTTGCAGTGGCATAGCGTGCGGCGGCATTTGTTGCGGTAGCTTTAGCAATTAGAGCATGCAGCTCGCTTGGCAATTTCGTGTCCATTTCAATGACTGAAGATGTCCTATTATTGGGCTTTTCCAAGGCATTAACTAGCAACTCCTCCAGCATTTTTCCTAAACTAAATACATCCGTTGCCGTGGTTAAGCTGCCGCCGCTGCGCTGCTCAGGGCTGGCGTATTTTGGGGTGAACGCGCGGGCCTTGGTCTGGGTGCCGCGACTATCTGGATCACGGCTTGCGCGTATTTCGGCGCTAAAGGCGGCTGCAGGGACGGCGTCAGTTTCTTCACCGACTTCAAGTAATCTAGCAATGCCAAAATCGAGCAGCATCGGTCGACCGGCTGGCGTCACCATAATATTGCTGGGCTTTAAATCGCAGTGCACAATTAAGCGCTGGTGCGCGAAGCTTACGGCGCTACACACATCAATCACCAGTCTCAAGGTAGCGGCCCTACTCAACTGTGCGTTACGTGCATAGCGATCAATACTCACGCCTTCGATATATTCCATCACTAAATACGGCTGGCCTTGCGGTGTGGCACCACCATCATAGAGTCGCGCAATATTGGGATGGGCAAGACCTGCCAATATTTGCCGCTCACGTGCTAAATACTCAAGCGCCTTGGCGCTGGGTATGCCGTGGAGAAATTTTACCGCCGCTGTTTGTTCAAAATGGCCGTCTACCCGTTTGGCGCGAAACACTTGGCCCATACCGCCCTGGCCAATTTCTTCAATCAACTTCCATACGCCTAATACTTGACCTACTTTTAGGTCCTCAACTGCTGCGGCGTTTAGGCCAGCTAATACCGAACCCGCTATACGAGGGTGATGGGTGTAGTCTTGGCGTAGCAGGTTTTGCACATACGCAATTAACGCAACATCATCAGTTAGTTCTTGCAAACGCCCTGATTGCGCGGCTTTCGGAAGGTCACATACTTCACCGAAAAGCGCTTTAGCCGTGGTGTAGTAGCTAGATTCCATAGCCTAATGTGGTGTGCAACCACGCCCGCGCAAATTTTAGTTCGCGGTCAACGGTGGCTCGTGAAATGTTGAGTACTGCGGCAATTTCTTCACGCTCTAGGCCCGCAAAATAAGTCAAATGCAGTACTTCACTACCGCGTGGATCAATTTTTTCTAATCCCGTTAAGGCTTGGTCAAGCGCCAGCAAATCAGTTACTTGCGAATCTTCACCGGCAACACCATCGGTGAGGGTAATATTAAATTGTCCACCGCCGCGCTTTTCGGCTGCGGCCGTGCGGGCATGGTCAACTAAGGTGGAGCGAATAGTCAGCGACATGGTGGCAAAAAAATGTGCGCGATTTTTCCAATCTTTTGGCGCATCAACAATACGCAATACCGCTTCATGCAGAAGCTCGGTTGGTGATAGGGTGCTATCACTGGCGACATCGCGCAGGCGTTGCGCAGCGATTTTTTTCAGTTGACCATAAACTTGGTCAAACACTTCTGAAAATGCGGCGCCATCGCCCTGCTGCCAAGCTTGCAGCAAATTGGTGAGGGAAGATTTATCGCTAGCGGGCAGATTCATGCGCATTAACCTCTAGTAAGACCTAGGAATTCGCACAAAGTATAACAGGGCGCTTGAGACAACTCATTTACAAAAAAACGACGCAAACACCGACCTCTCGAAGCTACAGCGCTTCGAAATGCCGGTATTGTTGACTGCCAAAAAATATTCGTTTGGCGGCGCAGACAAAAAGATTCAGCCAAAAACTATTTCCAACCAGCCTCTTTGCTGCATTCAGCGGTTTCCTTTTTATGGGTTTTTTCCCAAGTTGTGATGGATGCAGTTTCGTTCTTATCCATTTTGTCATTCATGCAGGTGCAGTATTTGAGCACTACGGACGCTTTAGCACCTTCGTCTTTATTGTCTTTCACGCATTTAGCAATCCATTTATCGTCATCGGCATCAGCCATTACGGGCATAGCGACTAGTGACAAAGCGAATGCAGAAACAAAGGCACATTTAGCAAAAATTGATTTCATGATGATCTCCTAGTTATTGATTGTTACCTACTGCGGATGGATGGGTTGGTGGGTGGTAAAACAAAAGCAGCATAAAACAGCAGTGCTTATATATATTTACGTTTCTGTGATGCGAAAACTCTCACGGTTTTAAAAAAAATTACGGTGGCGCGACAACGCTATGGTTTAATCCGTTGCTGGCAGCGGGAAAATTATAGGTGTCCCCTGCAAATCGCGCCGAAATCACCATATTTCTCGGTGTTACAAAGTTCGCTGCACAACTCGCCTCGCGAATGTGGCGCACGGCACTTTGACGAAACACCAAGGCTAAATCGACACAGCCAGCAATTGGCACATCGTCAGCAAAGAAGGTCATGACATTGCTGGCATTCGGGTAAGGCACACCGGCAATATCAGTCACCCAAGCCGTAAAGGTAGCTGTGTCACTGGCTGCGCTAACAGTCGGCACCACTGCCGGCGCTAGATAATCATTGCGCTTTTCCACATCAACAAAAAACGCGGCGGCTGCTGCTTGGCTAGCTACTTGCACCTTAGGAATTAGCGCGAGAAAAGCCGCTTCCACATAGCAGGAACTGTAAAGCTCCTCGGTTAAATAAGTAACCGTCCCAGTGCCAATTGGTACGAAAGGTATTGCGTGGCTAGTTTGTTTAAAGTCGCAATCACTAGCAAAACGAATCACATGACGCGGCTTGGCGGTAATACTAAAGCCAATGCGATTTCCCGCATTTAGCTCAGTATCGCCGTCGGGCGAAATGCTGCCAAGGTGGCTATTAGCACTATTGACAAAGGCACGAAAGGTGACCTTACCCAACTGCACGGTAAGACTCAACGTAGCAGTAGCACCGATGCTGGCATAAGCGCCACTTTTGGAACGCGGCAATATTTCCGCACCGGAATAACCAGCCGACATTAGGTGCGAACCAGCACCGCTAAAACTAGTGGTGCAAAGCGCCTGCCCCGCCGTAATTGCCACCGCAACACAGCCAGAAATATCTACGCCATTGACCCGAAACGTCATGGTGCCAGCAAGCAGCGTATCTGCTAACTGTGCTGTGAAGGTAACTGATTGGCCCGGCAATGGCGCGGTATTAGTGGCGCCCAAACTTAAACTTGGTGCGGTAATTTTGCGCACCAGCCCGCCACTGTAACTTGTTATCAATACACTGCCATCGGCATCAACGTACGCACCATGAGGCCCGTTAATAGTGGCTTGCGAGGCTAATCCACCATCACCGGAATCCATCGCCACACCATTACCAACAACGGTGTAGATATTGCCGTCGGCACCAATTTTGCGCACCCGATTATTTGCGCCATCGCAAAAATAAACATTGCCAGCACTATCTAGTGCTATCGAACAAATGCTGTTTAACTCCGCAGCAGTTGCAGCTCCACCATCGCCGCTGTAGCCTGCAGAATTCGGCATGCCAGCGATGGTATTTATTTTTCCATCAGGTGTGATTTTGCGCACAATAGCATTGCCCGCATCACCCACATAAATACTCCCGTCACCGCCAATGGCAATTGCTGAAGGGTAGAAAAAATTAGCGGTAGTAGCGTCAATACCTTCGCCGTTATAAGTTGTGGTGCCTGTTCCGGCCACCGTGCTGATAATGCCGGCAGCGCTAATTTTGCGAATGACGTGATTGGAAAAATCTACAAAATAAAGATTATCGTGTTGATCAAACGCTGCAGATGAGGCAGTAGAAATTTGTGCTGCCGTAGCCAAGCCGCCATCGCCCGTATAGCCACTCACCCGTGTGCCCGCGAAGGTAGTGATGATGCCGTTGGTATCCACCTTACGAATCACGCTGGAGTCGGTGAGGATATAAACATTGCCCGCCCGGTCGGCCAAGGCTTGATAAACCGTGCCAAGCTCTGCCGCTGTGGCTAAGCCATTATCTAAGGTGGAGCCTGCCCCACCATTGCCTGCGAAAGTGCTAATGAAGCCCCCCGCATTCACGCTACGCACGCGATATGCACTGGATTCGGCGATGAGTAAATTACCGCTTTTGTCCCGGCTTAACAGTGCTGGTTGGTTCAAGGTAGCCAACGATGCCTGCCCGCCATCACCATTGCCGCCTCCCCCGCCCGTGCTACCAGCGATCGTGGTGATGACTTGGGCTATCGCAGGCAGCACAAGCGTTGCACCGAACACAACGACCATCACGAACAAACCCCTAAAAATTATCGTCATCATAAACTCCCTTTATGAACCAAAAAATTGGTCCTCAATCGGATTTACGTAATCGCTAGTGGCAAACTCTCACAACCCAGTATTTAATTTTACCAAGCAATGAAATTGTAATTAACCGCTGGTGATGGACTAAAATTGGCACTCACTGCCTACAAAGTCGCAAAAAGTCTTCGCGTTGAGTCACCACCATAGCGGTGGTTTTGGTATTTTCAATATAAAAGCCTACTAACACTCACATTTACCTCGTCACTGATGATGTAAGCGCTTGTAATAAGTTGCGTGGCTGCGATTGTGCGTGCCGAAGCGGGCTGCCATAATTAGCGCTAACCATTGAATGCGTTGCGTGCTGCGCCGCGCTAACAAATTAGGAGATTTGCAATGACCCACAACGCGTGTACCTACGCTACCCGTCCATGCTTAACGAGGATAGTTGCGGTAACCGTCGCGCTTGGCAGCGCGCTTTCAGGCTGTGTTGCCGTACCGAATTTAGCGCCCAATCAACCGCAAACGAACGGTGCCGTATCCACAGCCGTCGCTGCTCCGCCTCAGGGCTACAGTGCCACCATATGCGCGAAGGGTGAAGGTGGCATCCAATTGAGCCTCACCGACCAGTTTATGCTGTTACAAGGTGGAATTTGTCCAGGGGACGACGCACGTTTCAAGACATTTTTAGCGACTGTTCCGCCGCGCATCCGAGTACTAAAACTGGCCAGTGGCGGAGGCAATGGACATGCGGCACAGTTGATCGGCGTCATGATTCGGGATGCTAGATACAACACCTTCGTTGATGCGACTCGCGACCGCTGCGCAAGCGCCTGCACCCATATTTTTGCCGCTGGTGTTCAACGCTTCTATGCCGGCAGTAGCGAGATTAAGACTGGCCGGGACGCACGCATCGGCTTAGGTTACCACTATTTAAACTCGCGCCGAACAGACCAAACTGACGAAGAAAAAGATAAAACATTTAATGCGACAGCGGCCGTGTATCTGAAGAAAATGCTGGCGCCGCCCGGCGTTGCGATGGTGACCGCACTGATGTCAGAAAACCGCACAACAAAGATGACCTGGCTAAATGGCAACGAAGCGCTGCAGGCAGGCATCGCGACTTCACTCGCGCCGCCGCCTTAAGCACATTTTAACGATGCAACTGCTATCAAATATCGCACCATCAATAATTGCATCCGCCACTCTCTTTCTCAATGCGCAATCTACAACACCGATTTTAATTCATCAGCAAAAAAATGCCTAGAGACGCCCTAAAATAGCCGCGAGTGTCTACCGAGACCGCGCATTGGCCTTGAACAGGCGTATCGTTGATAGCGGGGTTTTGTTGC
>JANNXI010000171.1:0-14364 GCA_031409495.1 Betaproteobacteria bacterium | reverse complement strand
GGGCCCATTTTCCAACCGAAACCCCAACGAATAGCGCTATCTAACTCGCGCGCAGAATTGGCAACCGAACCCAGATGGACGGCAACATAGTGGAACACATCGCGGAAAATTGACCACAAAAATTGCGCTTGCGGATTCGCGCTTGCGCGCAATGCAGCGAACTGTTCAGCCGGTTTGCGGATTTTTAATATCGCGGCCACATCATCATCCACTTTGCCGGCGGATGGCACATAGCTTTGCGTTGCAACATCAAGCACCAAAATTTCTTTAGCAGGTTTAGTGAAAAAACCAGCCTTCGTTTTTGATCCCAACGCACCCTTTGCCACCAGTGCGGCCATAACAGGCGGCACAGCGTAATATTTATGCCAAGGATCGGTTTTTAAATTATCGTCCATGGTTTTGAATGTGTGCGCTAGGGTATCTAACCCGACGACGTCAGCGGTGCGATATGTGGCACTTTTAGCCCGACCAATTGCGGGGCCTGTTAGCGCATCAACAGTATCAAATGCCAGTTTAAACTGGCCCGTGTGATACATCGTTGCCGCGATGGAAAACACGCCGATGCGGTTAGCGACGAAGTTTGGCGTGTCAAACGCGCGCACCACACCTTTGCCTAAAGTGGTCACCAAGAAGCTTTCTAGCTGATCCATAATCACCGGCTCAGTATCAGCCGTTGGAATTAGCTCAACTAACTTCATATAGCGCGGTGGATTAAAAAAATGCACGCCGCAAAAGCGGTGGCGCAATGCCTCAGGAAATACTTTTGAAAGCTCGGTAATGCTCAAGCCCGATGTATTGGATGCAAATATTGCATCAGCACGCAAATGTGGTGCCACTTTTTCATAGAGCGCTTTTTTCCAATCCATACGCTCGGAAATGGCTTCGATGACCAAATCGCACTCGCCGAGCAAGGCCAAGTTATCGTCGTAATTAGCAGGCGTAATCATACTTAATCGGCCTTTGGACGTGATGGGAGTTGGCACAAGCTTTGCCATGCCTTCCAGGGCCTTCAGCACGATGCCGTTTTTAGGGCCTTCTTTTGCGGCAAGATCAAACAACACGGCCTTCACGCCCGCGTTGGTGAGGTGCGCCGCAATTTGCGCGCCCATCACGCCTGCGCCCAACACCGCTACTTTTTTAATGTGGTAATTTTTCAACTTCGTTCTCCGGGTTCTAGTGAGTCAGGTTTCAAATGGATACTGCGTTTCCTACAATCTTGGTAGTTCCTTTGGCATTAAGTGTTCATCAATTGCCACATAAGTCAGTTGTGCTTCGGTTACCTTCACAATTTCTGAGCCAAACCGCGAGCGCTGCGCATACACCTCAACATCCACAGTGATAGAAGTGCGGCCAGTTTTATTGATGCTGGTGTAAAAAGTAACAACATCACCCACAAACACGGGCTGCTTAAATAAAAACGAATTTACCGCTACCGTGGCAATCCGCCCCTTCGCGCGTTCCGATGCGGGAATGCTGCCGGCCAAATCCACCTGGGACATGACCCAACCACCAAAAATAGTGCCATTGGCGTTGGTGTCTGCAGGCATCGGAATGATGCGCAAAGTTGGCATGCGGCCAACCGGCAGCACTACAATATCTGTCATAGCTAAAAAATCACTTCGAATTTTAATTTCATTAAATTACAAGGTGTGGGCTTTATACAGCTCATCCATCGCTGCTTCATACTTTTTATAGACCACCGCGCGCTTTAACTTCAAGGTGGGCGTCATTAGGCCGTTATCGATAGTCCATTTTTCTTTAGAAACAATAATACGGCGCACCTGCGCATACCCTGGAAAAGCTTTAATCTGTTTGGCGATTCGCTGCACCAAAAATTTCTCAGCCTTGTCCTTTTCCTTATTTTTTTCTCCACCCTCTTCGTGCAAATTTGCCGTCAGACTATTCTCAGTGGCAATGCGCGCCCACTCATCATCATTCAACACCACCATGGCCGACAAAAACGGCTTGGCTTCGCCAAACACCAATACTTGCTCGAACACGGCGTCAAGTTGAATCGCTAACTCCATATCTACAGGCGGAATTTTCTCGCCATTGCCCATCACGATAATTTCTTTAATCCGACCTGTAATCTTTACGAATCCGTGCGCATCAATATGCACTTGATCGCCAGTGTTAAGCCAGCCATCATCGCTTATCACGGCTCGTGTGGCGTCGACGTTATTCCAATAACCCATCATTACATTGGGCCCGCGTGCCAGGAGCACGCTATTCTCACCTAGCTTCAATTCCACACCGGGTACCGCTGGGCCTACTGTGCTCGGGTCATTTTGGTTGGGTAAGTTAACGGTAAGCAAGGGTGCGGCTTCGGTCATGCCATAGCCTTGGCAAATGTTAAGCCCTAAGCCAACAAACACTTGCGCCACTGATGGCGACAATGCCGCCCCCCCTGAAATTGCCAAGCGCAAATTGCCGCCAAGGCGCGCCAATAGCTTCTCTGCAACTAGTTTCTCTAACAGCGGCCAAAGCAAAAATGCCGGCTTCCACGGGCCGCGCCCGTTGGCGTGTTCAAAACGTGCCCAACCCGTTGCAACCGCAAATTTAAACATTTTTTGCTTCGTAGGCGATGACTTTTTAAGCTGTTCGTTAATCGCTGCCAAGAAGCGTTCATAAATGCGCGGTACTGAAAATATTACCGTCGGTTGTATCGTGCGAAAATCTTCTGCCAACTGTGCAATCGAACGTGAAAACACAATCGACGCGCCACTCACCATATTTAAATAATAGTCGCAGGTACGCTCAAACATGTGTGACAAAGGTAAAAACGAAAGAAAAACATCTTCGGGATAAATTTGATAAACCCGCAAACCCGATTGCACGTTCACTAAAATATTACGATGCGATAGCATTACGCCTTTGGGTTTTCCCGTCGTGCCGCTGGTGTACACAATAGTTGCTAAATCTGCCCCTTTAGTTGCCGGTCGCTCGAAGCTATCAGCACCACTTGGCGCCACAGCAGGCATCCAATCGGCTAGCGCTTTTAAGCGCGGCTCAGTATCATCTTTAACCGGCTTAACACTCACAATGCGACACAAGGGACTCAGCTGATCAACCACTGTTTTCAGGCGTTTCCAGTGTTCTTCGCCCTCAATAAATATCAGCCGGATCGACGCATCATTCACAATATAGGCAACGCTATCGGGCCTATCGTCCACAAACAAGGGCACGGGCACCAGCCCATGCGCGTAAGCTGCTTGGTCAGCCACAATCCAATTAATACTGTTTTTAAGCATAATGGCGATACGGTCGCCCGCCTGCAAGCCATCGGCGCGCAACCCAGCTCGGGCGCGGGCTACTAAATCCGCCATTTCCCGCCAACTTAGCCCACGCCATTCCTTCGAGGCGGCATCATATTCACGATAAGCCGGTGCGGCCGGGCTGGCGCTGCAGCGCTTGGCAAACGCCTCGGCAATGGTTGAGTTATCGTCCAAATGGGTGTAACGGGTCGCATTGCCCGCCATATTGCCATCGCCGCCACTTTTCACTTGCTCTTGGCTAGACGCCATAAACACTTCTCCTGTGAGCCAATTTGACCATTCTTTTATTGATTGCAGCTATTTTGCTGCTGAATTTAATTTACGAACACCCATTTTAAACGTTTGTTTCAATAACATACCATTAACTGGGGGTGGATTTTTAGCGGCGCGATGATTTGGGATTAACACACACAAAACATCACTTGAGAAATTGATAAGTTTCAAGGCAAAAATACCTTGTAGATGCCCGTATTTAGGGTTCCTACAAGGCATCGCTAAATCAAAAATTACGGGCGTGAGCTTCCTGATAGGCAGTGGCAGCCAAAATGAGAAACCGTAGTAAAAACGCCGCTAAGTTGCTACTTCGTTGAGTGCACTTTCATACTCGACAAGATCGGCCGCAGAAAAACAGCAGAACACCACCGTCTCAATGGCAGGAAGCTTCAGCAGGGTTGCGCGCACCGCGTCAATTGCCACCCGTGCCGCTAAGGTCAAAGGGTAGCCGTAAATGCCGGTGCTGATACTGGGAAAAGCCAACGACCTCACCGATTTTTCGCATGCCACTTCAATCGCGCGCCGGTAGCACGATGCCAACAATGCGGGCTCGCCGTACGTACCACCGCGCCACACGGGGCCAACCGTATGCACGATGTACTTTGCAGGCAAACGATAGCCCTTGGTAATTTTAGCGTCCCCAGTTTTGCAGCCCGCCAACAAGCGGCATTCGTGCACCAATTCAGGACCGGCAGCGCGATGAATCGCGCCATCCACACCCCCGCCGCCCAGCAGCGATGAATTTGCAGCGTTAACTATAGCGTCGACTTTAAGTGTGGCGATGTTGGCAAGTTGCGCAGAAAGGGTCGCGGTCATAAGAAGTAAACCAGTTTTTAGGATTTGTTACGTATAAATGAATGCCGAAGAATTACGGCTCGCAAACGCGTGACCAACATTACCTCAAACATTAAACCTTAGGCTCAGTTTACTCGGAACAACCTACGTTGGGATCGCCACAAATTCCCTCAACGCCTTAACCATAAGCTCTGGCAAATCCGGCATAACACCGTGCCCGCAATGCTCAAACTCGCGATAAGTCAGTAGGTTTGGCGCAATGGTTGCGGCGATGTCACGTTGGCATTCGATGGGCAGCATGGGGTCGTCCACCCCGCCCATGACTAGGGTGGGGCAAGAAATGTTGCCGAGTTGGCTCAACATATCAAAACTGCGACCTTCTCCACCCGCACGATTAAACCAGCTTGTAGCTTCCCGATTTAGCTTGATGCGCCCCATTGCGAGCGGATCGCCCGGTACCCGCGTGTAGAGCGGGACGGCTATTTTTAGCCAAGCAGCCAACACTTCATCGCTCGTTTCACCTTCGATAAAGCGCCGATGCGCGAGGTCTCCTGCGGCGTCGCCTCCCAAGCGCCTAAACATGTCCACCTTGGCTTGCGTATGGGCTGTGGCCTGCGCGGAAGTACTCACCAGCACGAGCTTGCCAGGATGTGTAGGATATGCGATGGCGTAGGCCATTGCCACCATGCCGCCAAACGAAGCGCCATAAACGATCGGCTTCACAATACCCAACGCATCGCAAAAAACCTTCACATCCTCGGCCCACTGCGCGAGCGTCCAACTTTCACGTGGCCCGTACTCACTGCGTCCGTTACCACGATGGTCAAGGTAGATAAGTTGCGCAAACTCAGTGCAGGCAGCGAAAGCTGGCTTATAAATTGTATGGTCAACACCTGGGCCACCGTGAAGCAATAATAGCGTTGGCATGTCTTGCATGACCTGTGGAGAACCACTATTGACGCGCAATCCCGCGCCTTCAACATCAAAATACAGCTTTACGCCGTTAACTAAAATATGCATGCTAACCCTTATCGAATGATTGATTTACCCAACGCGCCGTAAGGACCCGCAACCACAATCACATAGCCGTTTGGATCGCGCAGCCAAAACTCAAGATGATTCGCGTTGGTATTGATTTTAATCGATTCTAGTACTTCAGCATCCGCAGCCTTAGCGCGCTTAAAACCAAGCTCAACATCCGCAGCTAAAAACCAAAGCACCACCCCATTGCCATATGGCGTTAACGCTGGATTGCCAATATTGGGATGGTCGTGCGCATCCCAATGATGCAGTTGCAACACCATCTGGCCGTCAAACATTAACTGCTCATATTCCGCGCCACCATGCCCACTTTCAAAGCCGAGCACCCGTTGGTACCACGCACTGCTGACCTGCACATCATTCACGGCGATAAGTGGTTGGGGCCGCATGGGATTTCCTTTGGCAATGATGGTGCGTGGCTAAAAAACTCGGAATTCGTGTATTTCAGCAGAAATTAATTCCTGTAGACGCCCTATTTTAGGGCATCTACAAGCTTTATACTTACGAAAAATCAATCGCATAAAGTTGCAGCGCTCGGCCATCTTCGGGATGCTGAATCGTTGTCTCAAACTGCAAACCTAACTTGACGAGCAGCTTTGCGGATGGGTGATTATGCACCCGTGTGGTTGCCACCACACGCTCTAGACCGAGCGTCGTCTTTGCATATTCAAGCACCGCTGCGGAGGCTTCATGCGCATAACCAAGGCCACAATATTCTGGAAGCAAGGCGTAGCCGATATCGACATCATCCAAATATTCACGTTTGGCTAATCCACAAATTCCAGCAGCACAGCCGGTGAGTTTAAGCTCAACAACATAGAAGGAAAAGCCCAAGCGCGCCTGCATCTGAAGTGGGCCGGTGAGTATGTAGTTACGCGCATCTTCAATTGTTTTAACACCACGGTCGCCAATAAATTGCACCCAAGAAGGCTCGTTCAATAGGCGCCGCATAAAGCCCGCGTCATCGATGGTCATGTGGCGAATAATGAGCCGATCCGTTTCAAGCACCTTCACGGCGGTGTGCCCGTGACCGCGCGAAACAGCACGCCAAAAGGCTCCCCTGGTTGGGCGCAATAAAACTCAATTGTGGCTGCGCGATTAGCACCAGTGCGCGGGGGCAATCGCGTGTCACCGTTGGATTTAGCATAGTCTTGAAGAAAATCAAGCAACTGCTTTCCAAGACCTTTGCCTCGGTGCGCAGGGTGGACGGCCATATCGGACAGCCACAAAATTTTTCCTCTGGCGAGGAATTCAATTTCTTGCACACCAGCAATGCCAACCAAGACGCCATCCGATCTGCAACCGAATAGCGTATAGCCCGTTGCAGTCATTGATTTTAAGCGGCTAACATATACCGTACTGCGCAGCTCTGGCCATAGCACTTGGGCGACGGGGAAGGCCTCGAGCAGAGGCGGCTCGGTGTTTAGGATGGTGATCTTACTTGGATATTCCATTTTATCGGCGTTATGCGGTGGCAGAGTGAAAATTCCAATTAGGCGAACCTAATTGCAGTCTTCGTCCACGGCTTTTTGCGCACGCGCAATCACCGCCGCTCGATCTTCGTCTTTTACGTATTGACGTTCGCCTTTATTGTCGCGGCTAAATATGGGCGCTTGTTCTTTGGCGATGCCCAATTGGCGGCGCGCTTGATTGCAGCGCAAGCTCTTGTTGTAGGCCTCGTTGCGGGCGTTTTTACCGCGTATGTCTTCTTCCTCCACACGGCGGCGACTTTCTTCATAACTAGACTGCGGGGTGCCGCCTGACTCCAAACCTTTTTGCGTGGCGGCGCGTTTTTGTGCCCTTGCGGCGGCAGTGGCCGCGTTGTCAGGTGGCGGCAGTTTGGTAGTAGCGCTGACAGCATCTTTTGCGCACGGCTGGTCTTGAAAGCTGACCGCGCCATTGGGTTGCTTGCACTTGTAGGCTTGGGCGTGGGCGGTTGGGGACGAAGGCTAGGAAAACAAGAAGGAGAAGGCGTTGCGATTTCATGGGATAGGTTTACTTATTTGATTAAGGATACCGTTAGTGGATTTTTTTCGTCGGCACCCAGACGCGTAGAGCGCAGTGGGAAGCCGCGAGCTTAAAATCGTTATCGGTACTGAGCAATGTTAAGTCATGCCGAATACACAATTGGGCAAGCAGAGCGTCTACCGTTCCAATTTGCACACCCGCCCTGCGACAGGTGTTTCTAAGCTCAGCAGCTGCTATGTGATCATCACGATCTGGCTGCAAAAGTGGAAGCGCTGCAAAACGCTCCAGCAGTTGCACGCGTGACTTTGGTCCAGAAAAGCCTTGAAGCAATTCCTGTAGTACCAATCCGGTCGTCACGACAACATCAGAACCGATGAGCGCATCGGTAAGATGCTGCACTTCCAGTTCAGTGTGCGCTGTATCGCGACGCAAAGCTAACGACCACACGCTTGTGTCCACAAGCAACGTCATGATCGACTACGCTCAGCCTTATAGTCAAATGTGCTGTCCCAATCCAACTTACCGATCAGCTCAACGATACGCTTTTGCTCGCGGCGAGCGATGAATTCTTGCAATGCCTTGGTGACAACCGCTTTTTTAGTTCGCTCTCCGCTCACCTCGACCGCGCGGTCGAGAAGGTCGGGGTCAATCGCTAGATTCGTGGCCATGTGTATCTCCTTACACACCAGTTTACACAGAAAATATCGCAGAGACAATACGTTCCCAATGCGCGCAGTACTTATATCTCCATTTGATGCGCAGCTAATTACACAGAAGCAATTGGAACGATAATTTGTAGTGAAGGGAACTCGATTCAAGCGGAGTGGGGAAGGCGACAGGCGTCCAAAAATCGCTTTCGCGCATGCTTGCCGCCGTAGGCGAAAACCGATTCAGCGGCAATATCAAAGTTTAGGTGCTTTGATTTTCCCCGCAACTCAAGTACAAAGTTACTCGCCCATGGGTATGTTAACTCGTCGGTTGCACGCAATGTTACTTGCACCGGCAACGCAAGCTCGAAGCCATGCATAGAGTCATCAAGTTGATCGAGTTCGATGTTTCCGCTTAGTTGTCGGAGGGCACGTACGTGTACTTGGAGCGCTAAATTGAACTTAACCACGCCATCTTTCTCGCCGCTAACTTCGGCGTCAGGGGGCATCCCGGGGACGGCTCCGAATAACCATATGGACTCTAGAGAAATCCAAATTCGGCTAATACGGTATTGCGCAAGATCGGGGATATGCCCACGTGATGGGCCGAGGACTTCAGCAGTCGACCCAACTAAATCAAGCCAAGAATTTTCAGTTTGCGACGTATTCAATGATCTTCCCGCGCATGGTTAATCGTGTACTTGGGAATCTCGATTACCAGCGGGGTGGCGCGGACGATTGTTTGGCACGATAGGCGGGATTGGGCTGTTAGGCCCCAGGCCATGTCTAGCATGTCTTCTTCGTTTTCGGTGGCTTCATCTAGGCTTTGACCGCCTTCACGCATGATGACGTGGCAGGTGGTGCAGGCGCAGGAAAGCTCGCAGGCGTGCTCGATGCGAATGTTTTGCGCTAGGAGCGCTTCGCACAGATTGGTGCCTTCGGGCACGCTAAATTCAGCGCCCTCGGGGCAGAGGGTTTCGTTGGGGAGAACGGTGATTTTTATCATGGTTTGGGGTTTCGGCTATTTCTATTGCAATAATGTAACACTTGGCGCGCTGATCACTTAAACAACGCCGTCATCCCAGCGTGCCTACCCCAGCATGTTTTAGGCTAGGTCAGGCACGCTGGAATAGCGGCGCATGAGAGGTGGTGAACAGTGCGGTAAATCATAAAACCAAGCTATTCAAATTCTTACCCTTCAACGCCTGCGCCACGCTGGCGTCCATGCGTTTGGCGGCGAAGTCTTCGGTGGCGTTGGACAGCGCTTCAATTGCGGCTTTAATTTGTGAATGGTCTGTGCTGGATAGCCTTGATTCTAGGGCTTCTACAGCATTTGCAATTTCTTCACGCTCAACATCACTGAGCATTATTGCGCCATCGGCGGCAAGTGCTGCATGAATAGATTCTATCAAGCGTTTAGCTTCCACCACTTGTTCGGCCAAGGCTCTGGCTCGTTTGTCTTCGCCGGCTTTGCTGAAGCCTTCTCGGAGCATCGCCGCTGTGTCTTCGTCCGTTAATCCATACGATGGCTTAACGATTATTTCAGCGCGCACACCGCTAGTCTTCTCCGTGGCACTTACCGACAACAAACCATCGGCATCGACTTGAAACGTGACTTCAATGCGGGCGGCACCGGCTACCATGGGCGGAATGCCGCGTAGCTCAAACTTTGCGAGCGACCGGTTATCTGCAACCAACTCGCGTTCACCCTGCACAATATGCAGCGCCATGGCTGTTTGGCCGTCTTTAAAGGTCGTAAATTCTTGTGCTCTGGCGGTGGGTATCGTGCTATTGCGCGGGATCACTTTTTCAGCCAAGCCACCCATAGTTTCAATGCCCAACGATAGCGCGATAACGTCGAGCAGCAATAAATCGTCGCCGCGTTTGTTCCCTGCTAATTGATTAGCTTGAATGGCAGCGCCAATGGCCACGACTTGGTCGGGGTCTAAATTATTGAGCGGCGCTTGCTTAAAAAAGGCGGCGACTGCTTCTTGCACATGGGGCATTCTGGTCGCCCCCCCTACCATCACCACACCGTCTATCTCGGCTACGGTTAGCTTGGCATCGCGTAAGGCGCGCTTCACAGGCGCGATGGTTTTATCGACCAAAGATTGGGTGATGCTTACGAATTCTTCACGCGACAGTTTTACAGCTAATTGTTGGCCCATGCTCAATGCAATTTGCGCTCGTGCGGTAGGCTCATTGGTAAGGGTTTCTTTTGCGCTTCTGGCAGCCACTAACAAGGCAGCGGCATCCTGCAAACCAGCTGCCGCAAAGCTATAACGTTCGCGCCAAAATCTGACAATAGCTTGATCAAAATCATCACCGCCCAAGGTGGCATCGCCATTAGTGGCAAGCACTTCAAACACGCCGCGGCTCAAACGCAATACCGAAATATCAAACGTGCCGCCGCCGAGGTCAAATATCGCAAACACACCAGCGGCGCGGTTGTCCAGCCCGTAGGCGACAGCAGCGGCGGTGGGCTCGTTGAGCAAACGCAACACATGCAAGCCCGCGGCGTTGGCGGCGTCTTTAGTGGCTTGGCGTTGTGCTTCATCGAAGTAGGCGGGCACGGTAATCACGGCACCCACTAACTCGCCACCCAACGCAGCCTCGGCTTGCGCGCGAAGTGCACGCAGAATTTCAGCTGATATTTCTACTGGCGACTTAACGCCCGCCGCCGTGTTGATGCGCACCATGCCAGGCGCATCAACGAAGGCGTAAGGCAAAGTACCGTAGCGGGCCACATCGGCAATGCCGCGCCCCATAAAGCGCTTGGCCGAGGCGATTGTGTTTTGCGGGTCACGCGTGATCCATGCTCGCGCTTCGTGGCCAACTGCCGCCACGCCGTTGGCGGCGTAACGCACTACGGATGGTAACAAGGGGCGATTTTCACCATCGCGCAGTATCACGGCCGTACCGCTAAGCACTGAGGCAACTAGCGAATTGGTGGTGCCAAGATCAATGCCCACGGCTAAGCGATGTTGATGCGGCGCGGTGGATTCACCGGGTTCAAAAATTTGGAGGAGAGCCATTGAGGGGATTTAGTGTTCGGGGTACTGGGGTTGGTGATGACGGTATATATTAGTTAAAGATGCCCTAAAATAGGGTTTCTTCAGGCATCTATTAAAGCAAAAACTTCATCTAATTCTTCTCTTAGCTTTTCCAAAAAACGCAACTTACGCACGCTAACAGCGGCTTCATGTAGGTTGGTTTCAAGGGTTGCGGCCAACTGGATAAACAGCGTTTTTTCTTGTGCGTTTAAATCCGCTTGCAGGGTTTCTAGCTGCGCCTCCACATTAGCTGAACGCGGGCTTTGCTTTAGGTCAGATAGCGCTTCGCGCACTTCCATTTGCTGCATTAAAAAATCTAGTGGCATGGATGTGTTGGTTTCTTCGAGCGTATCCACACCACGCAATTTCAACAAATAGCGGCCACGTGCAAGCGGCGACTTCAACGTTTGAAACGCTTCGTTTACCCGCACGGCCCATTGCATCGCTACTCTTTGTTCGGCGGCGGTAGCGTTGGCAAAATTATCAGGATGCACTTGCTGCTGTAGCACCCTAAAAGTTTTATCCAATGCTTGCAGATCCAGCAAATACGCGGCTTCTAGGCCAAATAGCGCAAAGTGGTTCTGACTAAAATCAACTGCCACAACCTACCGCGCCAATAAACTAAACATTAAAAGATTCGCCGCAACCGCATTTATCTTTTTCGTTTGGGTTGTTGAATTTGAAGCCTTCGTTTAAGCCTTCGCGACCAAAATCAAGCTCGGTGCCGTCTAAATAACTGAGGCTTTTTGGGTCTACAAATACTTTTACGCCGTTGGATTCAAACAGTTGGTCTTCGCCCTGTTGCTCATCAACAAATTCAAGCTTGTAGGCCATGCCGGAGCATCCCGTTGTGCGCACGCCAAAGCGAATGCCTAAGCCTTTGCCGCGCTTAATCATGTAGTTTTGGACGTGCTTTGCAGCGCTGTCGCTTACGGTGATTGCCATGATTTAAGCCGCCTTGGCTTGTGGAATATGCTTGGAACGATAATCGGCGATGGCTGCTTTGATGGCGTCTTCAGCCAATATGGAGCAATGTATTTTTACTGGCGGCAGCGCTAGCTCCGCGGCAATTTGCGTGTTTTTGATAGTAGCAGCTTCATCAATTGATTTGCCCTTAACCCACTCAGTCACGAGTGACGAAGAAGCGATGGCCGAGCCGCAACCGTAGGTTTTAAATTTTGCATCCGTGATAATGCCGTCTGCGCCCACTTTAAGCTGCAGCTTCATCACGTCGCCGCAGGCGGGCGCGCCGACCATGCCAGTGGCAATGCCTTCTTCATCTTTGCCGAAGGAGCCCACGTTGCGCGGGTTTTCGTAGTGGTCTAAAACTTTTTCGCTATATGCCATGATGATTCTCCTAAAAAGTTAATGCGCTGCTACCTGAACGGCTAAGGGCCGACTTTAAGCGCTAATGCGCGGCCCACTGCACCGAAGACACATCGATACCATCTTGATGCATTTCCCACAGTGGCGACATCGCGCGCAGTTTGGCGATGCGTTGTTTGATTAAATCCACTGCAAAATCAATGTCTGCAACAGTGGTAAAACGCCCGATGGTAAAGCGAATAGAGCTATGCGCCAGCTCATCATTGCGGCCAAGCGCGCGCAACACATACGATGGCTCAAGCGAAGCGGATGTACAGGCAGAGCCCGACGACACGGCCAATTCTTTCACGCCCATAATCAACGATTCGCCCTCGACAAAATTAAAGCTGATGTTGAGATTATGCGGAACGCGCTGTTCCATATCGCCGTTCACATACACTTCTTCCATGTCGCGAATACCGTTGTAAAGCTTATCGCGCAACATACGAATGCGTTCGTTTTCAGTCGCCATTTCAACACGTGCCAGTCTAAACGCTTCGCCCATCCCGACAATTTGATGCGTTGCCAGCGTGCCCGAACGGAAACCGCGCTCATGACCACCACCGTGCATTTGCGCTTCTAAGCGCACCCGTGGCTTGCGGCGCACATACAATGCCCCCATACCCTTTGGGCCGTAGGATTTGTGAGCGGAAAAGCTCATTAGATCAACCTTCAAAGCCTGCAAATCAACAATCACTTTGCCCGTAGCTTGCGCCGCATCAACGTGAAAAATAATTGGATTTTTACCGACTTCAGTACCGATACCGTTACGGCAAATCTCACCAAGTTCAGCAATAGGTTGAATCACGCCAATTTCATTGTTCACCATCATCACAGACACTAAAATAGTGTCTGGCCGCAATGCGGCTTTAAATGCGGCCATGTCAATCAAGCCATTTTCTTGCACATCTAAATAGGTCGCCTCAAAACCTTGGCGCTCAAGCTCACGCACGGTATCAAGCGTAGCCTTGTGCTCAGTTTTAAGCGTGATGATGTGTTTGCCGCGCGGCTTGTAAAAGTTAGCAGCGCCCTTCAAAGCCAAGTTAATAGACTCCGTTGCGCCGGATGTCCAAACGATTTCTTTTTCGTCGCAGTTAACCAACGCCGCCACTTCGACGCGAGCGGCATCCACCGCCTCTTCAGATTCCCAGCCGTAGGCGTGGCTGCGTGAAGCGGCATTGCCAAAATGCTCCGTTAAATACGGAATCATCTTTTTGGCTACGCGCGGATCAACCGGTGTAGTGGACGAATAGTCAAGATAGATTGGTAGTTGTGTGTTCATGTTCGATGAAGCCTCAATAAATCGGGTTTGTGCTAAAAAATCATTAGATAGTTTGCTGCGCAGCGGCTGCTTTCAAGGCGGAAACTTTTTTATTGTGGGCGGGCATGGCCATAATTTGCGTGTCAGAAACTGCTGGATTAGCCAAATCGGCTAGCGTCACGCTTTGCAAATAATTTTGTACGGTGGAATTTAAGTTTTCCCAAAGCTGATGCGTCATACAGCGCTTTTCGCCTAAGCAATTTACCTTACCGCCGCACTGCGTTGAGTCGATTGGTTCTTCAACAGATGTGATAATTTCAGCTACTGATAAACTATGCGCGGGACGGCTCAATTTATAGCCACCACCAGGACCACGCACGCTTTCAACTACGCCGCCGCGCCGCAACTTACCAAACAATTGCTCAAGGTAAGCTTGCGAAATATTTTGCCGCTCTGCAATTTGCGCCAACGTTACTTGGCCACGCGCAGAATGCACTACCAGATCGAGCATGGCAGTCACGGCAAAGCGTCCTTTGGTGGTGAGTTTCATTGATATTGAGAAAAGAGCTTATTTGAAGCAAATATTATAGCGTAAGTTGAGTAAATTACTCAAGTATTATGCATTTTTCGCGCCTAAATGATGGCTTTTCAAAGAAATCAGTTTTATGGCTGGAAACGGCCTAAAA
>JANNXI010000170.1:0-6700 GCA_031409495.1 Betaproteobacteria bacterium | reverse complement strand
ACCCCGTCATACTCACAATTTGCATGATCTTGATGCCTTTCTTATGCAACCGCACGACTTGCTTACGCCGCTCGTAGAGTTGCTCTAGTGTTTGCTTTCGTGCGTTTTCTTTTTCCATAAATGTTGGAGTCGTAAAACTTTAAAAAGTTCATACTTTATCGGGCCGAATATATAGGATGGGTTCTGCCAACCCCATTTCGGGTGCTTGCCGCTTTTTTGCGAGCAGCCAATCTATATCGCGCACCAATGCGGGTTGGTCGGCAATCAAGTGTAAAAGTTTATCGAATTCTATCGGCGCTGCGCTGCCATATCGCTCAATCCACGCAACCGCCAACAGCGCACGCAGGACGTAAAAATACTTCTTTAAAGGTACTTGCTCCGCCCGCAAATAGCCTCGGTAATTAGTTTTAGCCATGCTCCGGTAATGATACATGCCGCGTTCCACGGAGAACACGTCAGGCATCAATGCCCGCGCGGCAGATGCAAATTTGCCGTCATCAATGTAGATAATTGGCGATTGAATCCACTCAATAAAAGCTGGATTGGATCGCGAAAAAAGTTGTAGCGCCTTACGCACGTCCCAACCGTTTAGGTCAATGTCATCCACGATAGGATATTCGATCACATCACGTCGTTCGTCCACCGATAAATACCAATCGCGCGGATGGGCATAGATAAATCGCACGTCAAAATCACTATTGGGTGAGGCAAATCCCCATGCGCGACTACCCGATTCGATAGCCAGCAAAATTCGCACGTTTTCATCGGTCTCCACCTTCGCTAGGCGACGCATTATTTCTGCATGAATATCGGCTGGAATCATTTAATTTCCTAAAAACTCAAAGAGGGCATTCCAAGCTAACTACCGCTGCAAGCCAAGCAATACAGGCACCTTGGCTTCGAGTAGCGTTACTAATTCGGGTTGCATATAGTCAAAATCATCGGGAATGTTGAGCACCAATACCCGTTTGCCGTTTAGGTTTTTTCTAAACTTTTTGTTCACTTTAGTGCGATGCTGTTTTTCCATCACCACAATAATATCCGCCCATTCAACAAGCTCAACGCTGAGCGGCTCCTCAGCGTCGTGGTTCGTGCCAGCGGACAACACATCAACATTAGGCCACGTTGAAAATACTTGTTCGGCCGTTGGGCTGCGGAGCTTGTTTTGACTGCAAACGAAGAGGATTTTTTTCATGTATTTGCGCATTCAGCGCTGCACGCTACGCAATGGGCAACCCGCTATTCGCCCCGCACAAAGCATCGTGCAATTCGACAGTAGCTGCTACGTCGGCATGCAACACACCTGAGCCGATTTTTTCGACAAACTTGCAGGCCGCAAACGCTTTTGCTTTTGCCTCGTAGTCGCGCACCCATGCCTCGCGGGCAGGCAGGTATTGCGGCTGCACGGGCCACACACCGGGGCGCGGGCGTAGGTTTTCATAAATACCGATACGCCATGGCTTTGCGGTTAAGCGCGCACGAAAGCAATTTTGCTTGATGCACATCTGCGCATAAATTGCGTCAGTACCCAGCGCCTTAAACGCCGCGGCCACTTCCGCTGATTGTGGCGCAAAGGTTTGGTGGGTAGCCAACACCCGATAACCGGCTGGCGTTTCGTAAATGCGCAAATTCCATGTGGGGTGATTACGGCTAAAGGCTTTAATTGCGGCGTTTGCAGCGGACTTTGCACCGCCTCGCGCTCTAATCCATGCGGACTGCAGGAAAATGCCAAAAAACGGGCTTAAAACTACCGCCAACACGATCGCCAGCATGACCCACGATGCCTTCGGGCGAACAGTTATCGCAAAACCGGCGGCGGCGGCGAGCAGCAAAAACAGCGCCGTGAATACAAATCCGCATCCAGTCGCCGTCTCATAATCAATATCGGCAAAAAACACATTAGGCGTATTCAAGCACCGTGCGCCATACGCGTTACGCGTGATGATGGTTTCGCCCGCGCCCTCCGCAGCGGCATGACGCTCGACAATTTCTTCCCGAATCGGCATGCCTTCAGCGCCGTTGTAAGGTACTTTGCGCTCGCGACGTAATAATTTTTCGCCCGATAGCAAGCGCTGCAGGGCTTCTTGCACGCGCACCTCGGCATGCGTTTGCGCATCGGCTTCGCTTGCATTTGACCAGCCAAAACGGCGCACAGTAATTTGCTTACCATTCGCTTTATGTTGCGTACGCGCTCCAGCCCAAAATTGCGGAACAATCATGATCGGTAATATTTAGCGCACGTCGGCGATTTTAAAATGCGGGTTTTCGATAATGCCGAAACGGTTTCCAAATGGATCACCAACCGCACCCACTTTAATGCCACCACCCACGTCATTCACCGGCTCCAATGCAGTGGCACCTAGGCCAACTAAGCGTGAGTAAGTTTCGGTAGCGTCATCCACACCCCACAACGGCTGCGCACCCGCAACACCCGGCGTGCCGACCGGCACCAAGCCCAACTCAAACCCGCCCACCGCAAAGCCAACATAAAACGGCTCATCAAAGTACGGCTGCAGTTGCAAAACTTCCGCGTACCAGCTCTTCGCGCGGGCCAGATCGGTGACGGGGTAAATGGCGGTGCGTAGGCCTAAAATCATGAGATTTACTTTCTTCGTATATAGGGCGGTGAGCGGCGTAGTAGCACCGACGCAATGATTGTCGCTTAACTTTTAGACGCTTGTGTCGTCCTAGTGGGGCTGTAGATGCCTTTATATTGGGCATTTACAGGATAACTCCACAACTTTTAAAGAACACTGGTTCGAAAAACCAAACTCTCGATACTAGGCCTTTAGTCGCCATACATTTATTTTTTAAATCGCCCTTTTTCGCACCAAAATTTAGTTTTCACGCCGGGTTGATTTTGGAACAAAAGCTGGGCTTGCTCGCAATTTCCACGGTTGTAAGCCTCATCCTCGAAAGCATCAAAAGTGGCGACATGCAATCGCATTTTCTCGTCAGTGATGCTGTTTCTATACAGAGTAAAAATTTGGCCTTTCGACGCAAAGACATTTACACAGTATGCAAGTGCCAAAAAAGCAAGCAGACAAACGGGCAATTTAATTTTTAACATAGTTCTGCGTCCTTCTGAGGCGCGCGCACTAACGGTTCGCCCTGCCAAGCGCCGACGGTTCTTTCAACAACACTGGACGGGAGTTCACGCTGTTGTTTTTGACGCACAAACAATAAAAAATCCAGCACTTCCTGCGCCAACGGCTCGGTAAGATGCTCGGCCTCCTGTTTAAGCTTTTCGATTACAGTCATAGTAGCCTCCAAAACTTGAGTGATTCACAAACAGATGATGCCACAACGCGCAGATATCGGTTGGCCTTAAGCTGAGCACGCCTGAATTTATCCAAGCGCGCGCGAGCTGAAATTGCACAGCCAACTTCAGCCAAACTTGACAAAATTTAAGTTAGCTTAATGCCTTGTAGACGCCCTATTTTAGGGCATCTACAAGGCATCGTCTAGATCAAAAACGGCGCACCAATTTCATCCGCCACCGCTTTCAAAAACTCCGGCTTCTCCCGCTTATCCAATTGCTTAATCGCCCATTCTGCCTTCGCTGCTTCGCTACGATTCACGTACTCGCGCGCACCTAGCAGCCATTTGGGTTTGCGAGCGCGGGTGTATTTGGCGCCTTTGCCGTTTACGTGGGTTTGGTAGCGTTTTTGTACATCGGTGGTGATGCCAGCATAGTAGGTGCCGTCTTGGCATTCGATTAGGTACAGGTACCACGGCTTTTGCGGTGCGTCTGGTGTTGCCTTATCGACTAGGAGTTCGCCAACTTCGGTAGCGGGCAAGGGCTTAGTTTGAGCGATAGCGGCTACGACATTTTCCGGTTTTATCTTGCGCGGTTTTTTCATTATTTTGCGGCTTGGCGTGGCGGCTTGTATAGTGGACGGTCATGGCTATTGTGCCTTGTTTTCGCTTTGGGACTATTTGTTTATGGATGCATTGGCTGCAAATAAATCGAATACGGTTATCGACCATTTGGTTGTGGGTTGCGCTGATTTGGCGCGGGGTAAATTGTGGCTGGAGAAGTTTTTAGGTGCGCCGCTGAGTGATGTGGGCACGCATGTGCGCATGGGTACGCACAATCGACTGTTGTCCCTCGGCTCGTCGTGTTATTTGGAGTTGATCGCCATTGATCCTGCGGGCGCAGCGCCGTTTATGCCGCGTTGGTTTGGGCTGGATACGCTGGATGTGCAGGAGCGGATTGCGGTGCGACCACGCTTGATTGGCTGGGTGGTGCGCACGGATAATATTGTGGCGCTGGATGAAAAACTGGGTAGCTGTTTGGGTGATGTGCACCCGATGGAGCGCGGTGATTTTAAGTGGCGCATCACGATTCCTGAAGATGGTTATCCGATTGAAAGTGGGCTGGCGCCGACGGTCGTTCAGTGGGATGTGCCGACGCATCCGTGCGCGCGTTTGCCGGATCACGGTATTCGTTTGGAGTGGATGGAGGCAGCACATCCAAACCCTGCAAAAATTCGCTATTTGTTGAATGAAATTGGCGTTCCGGATGCGTTGACGCTCACTAGCACACCGCCGTATTCGGGCATGACGATGTGCGCTTATTTGCGTACATCGGACGGTGTTAAAACCTTGATGAGCTAGCTTTGGTGGACACAAGAGGCTTCGCAATAAAAAATAGGCCGTAAACGGCCTATTTTTGGGCATCTACAGGGCATTAGCCCTGTAGAAAATTACCTTACTGCAGCCAGTTCAGTCAGTTGCGTTTTCATCTTTTGCATCGCTTTGGCTTCGATTTGACGAATGCGCTCTGCTGATACGCCGTATTCATCAGCGAGTTCATGCAGTGTTTTGCTGCTGCCTTCGCCCTCTTGCACCAACCAGCGCGAAGCCACGATGCGGCGGCTGCGTTCGTCCAAACTATCAAGCGCTAACTTCAGACCATCGGTGGCGAGCACATCGTATTCCACCCGCTCTAAGCTTTGATCAGGTTCCATCGAGCCGTCTTGCAAATAAGCAATAGGGCTGATCCAATTTTCGTCATCGTCGTTAGCAGGCTCCAGCGACACTTCTTGACCGGATAAGCGCATTTCCATCTCGGAAACGTCACTTTCTTTAACGTTAAGCTGACGCGCTACTTCTTTAACTTCTTTTGGGCTTAGCGCGCCAAAATTCGGCTTCATCGAACGTAAATTAAAGAACAACTTACGCTGCGCTTTGGTTGTCGCCACTTTGACGATACGCCAATTTTTCAAAATATATTCGTGGATTTCGGCCTTAATCCAATGCACAGCAAACGACACCAAACGCACACCGCGCTCAGGGTCAAAGCGTTTTACCGCTTTCATCAAGCCAATGTTACCTTCTTGAATTAAATCAGCGTGCTGCAGGCCGTAGCCGGTGTAATTGCGGGCGATGGACACCACCAAGCGCAGGTGCGACATCACCATTTCCGACGCGGCAGAAATATTGCCTTCGTCTTTTAGCGCGTGACCCAAGGCCTGTTCGCGCTCTAAAGTGAGCATCGGCACACGGTTAACCGCCGAAATATAATGCTCAAGACTACCAACGGATAACGCTGGGAGATTCATTGTTGCAGATGCAGAAAATGTTGCTGTAGCCATTTTGTAGACCCCTTCTCTCAAAGAAAGAATGCTTGTTCGAGACCATAATATTAGCACTCGTAGACATAGAGTGCTAACGATTTCGAAAAGTTCAAGGGGAAATCAAAAATATAATTAGGCGGATGGGTCAGTTAATTTAATTTAAATGCGGTTTAGGGTGCCGAGTGAGCTAATTTAAGTAACGGCCGACAAGCAGTTGGAGCTTTGATCTCAGGAATCGTAAGCTTAGGGGCTGTGCGACCTTGAGTGAGAAGCTTGTTAATATCCCGAATTTTGGCTACTGATATGGGCTCGTGTTGGTGTGCTATGCGTCCGAGTTAACCGGCAGCGGAACACCTACGCTCGGTTGAAAATGTACCGCGTACTGAGCCAGGTGGCTCACCGTAGTGCGCCTGGCCGTAGTGCGCCTGGTTTAACGAAGGTTAGGCGGCTGGGGAGCGCAACCTATTGGGACGAAATTTTCTCTACCTTGAGGCGTAACTCGCCAGTTGCGGACAACTCTAGTGGCTTTCTTGTCGTTGGATTTTGGATCAACACTAGTGTGGCACCCGCCATAAACACGTTTGGTGTTCCAGGAATTGCGGCAGTTACCTTTTTATCCGAGAAGTCGCGGGTATAGATGACCAGATATTCAGCCGCATCAGGTACTCGAACTCTGCCTAGCATCTGCGCGTCTGCCGTCAATCTGACAGGAACAAACTGAAGGGTTGGTGTTGCAGATGCCAATGATTTCTTTTGATCATCGAGAAACAAGAATATCGGTTGAAAGTACTGGCCAATCATCATGCCGTTAAAAAAGCTTGAAACCCAGATGCCGCGTGAAGTTCCTGCTGGTAGGATGAAGGCGGAAACGTAGCTTTTACCGGTTGGGAAATCAAAGACTGGCGAACCAGAGTCAATGGCAAATGTCACTTGGGCTTCTTGCGCAAGTGGCTTAAACGTTAATTCAGAAAATGTTCTGCAGCATACTTTCTGAGCCTGAAGCGAAGCTCTTTGAGATTCCATTGGCGTCGCGCAACCGACCAAAATTATAACTGTAACGAGAAGAATGAGTTTCCGCAATTTAGTCTCCCGTGAACCGAAACTTATGGGGTTGTGCC
>JANNXI010000169.1:0-14258 GCA_031409495.1 Betaproteobacteria bacterium | reverse complement strand
CCGCGATCAATCTATTTTACGGGCTCGAGGCACCATAGGCTATTCGACCATGCCGCTTGCAACAAAACCCCGCTATCTACGATACGCCTGTTCAAGGCCAATGCGCGGTCTCGGTAGACACTCGCGGCTATTTTAGGGCATCTTCATAAATATTTTGACGTTAAAACGCTGCGCACTCACGCGCTCAAAGCGTATCCGCTCATTGTGATGTCTCCGCTATTTCCTTCAGTAGCGCCAAGGCTAGGGGCCATGCTCGCGTCATATAATCGGCGTACTCAGGCAAAATTTCTTGGTCTACCTGCATGTTCGTGATGCCGTTGGCGTGGGTAAAAGTATAAGTTTCAAGCGCTGGCGCCCACGCCAACACGGCGGCGCTAGTGGTGTCTTCGACACCGTCTGAAATGTAGCCTAAGTGTTTGATGCTCAACACATTAAAGGGCACATTTTCAACAATTACGGCCACCATGCCACTGCTGTCTGGCGCTAAAAACCGTAGCTTTTCGCCCAACGCCCAACTCCCTTCAAAGGTGCTGCCCGCGCAAAACGCATTAGCCCATTTTTGGTAAGGCTCAACCGTCGTGATGGCGTGCCAGACTGCGGAGACCGGCGCATTAATGGTGATACTAAATTGAATAGCACTGAGCATAATTTTTCCTTCACTTAAATTGGAATGTTGCCGTCCATCGAATATCAATTTTGCCCGTAAAACTCACAACGTGCGCCACCATACCTAGGTTAGTTCAAATGCCAAATAAGCTCAAATTTGACTCCAATTGCGATAGCGCAATCAACTGCGCTTCCCGCTCGGTACTTAATGGTTCAAACGCATCATCTACCAACGTAGTGCCCAGCCATTGCTTTACGTTACTGATGGTGTCGGCAAAGCTGCTCAGCACTAACCCTGCCGCCAGCGCGGTCTCGCAACTCACATTCATCAAACTGCTGCGGGGGCTACCGTTTGCGCGATAAAGGGGCAGTTCTGAAAACGATAAATTGGCATCGCTTAAAATTTTAGCACTTACCCAAACGCAATTTTTGGCATCTAGCAATTGCAAAAACTTGGCCCAGGTGATGCGATGCCCCGATAAATTATAGATACCGCTATGATCGCATTCGACCGTAGTTTTAATGAAGTTAGCGACGTCACGCACGTCGATTAGCTGCAGATAATCACTGCCATCGCCGGGTGCTAGCATCGGCGTGTCGTTGCTTTGGCTTCGCCGCGCGCGCATTATCCAGCGACTTAGGCGGCCACTGTCGTCATGCGCACCGGTAATAACTTGGGGGCGCAAAATACTGCAACTGCCTGCAAATTGTGCTTGCACAATAGCCTCACACGCCACTTTTAAAGGCCCGTAGGTGTCGCCGTTTACCTCCATTTGCAGGTCCGAGGCAGGAGGCATCAAGGGGTTTGATTCGGTAACTGGCGCATCAACGGCGTCGCTTTTGCCGTGGTTGTAGGCGCTTACCGCACTAATGTACACATAACGCGCGACGCAATCGCGCAAGGCGGCGACACTCGCCCGCACCTGAGTCGGCGTGTAGCCGCTAACGTCTACACAGGCATCCCATGTGCGCATTCGCAAGGCGCGCAGACCATCAGCCCCCAGATCACGGTCGCCGTGCAAGCGCTCGATTCCCAGTGCGAGGGGGTCTGGCGTGATACCGCGGTTAAACACGGTTACGCCATGCCCAGCGCTTGTCAGTACGTCAACAATGTGACGGCCTAAAAACTGCGTACCACCGAGTACAAGAATTTTCATAGGATTCCTGTCAGAAAAATTAAATAGGCTGAAGATGCCCTATTTCAGGGCATCTTCAGCCTATTTTAGTCATTTCTAGCTATTTAACCGCGCAAAAAATCGCTACTATTTTGTCGGTGGCTTGGTGTTTTTAACTTCACGACGCAGTACTTTCCCCACATTAGTTTTTGGCAAGTTGTCCCAAAACTCAACAATGCGTGGCACTTTGTAGCCAGTTAAGTGTTTTTTGCAATACTCAAGCACGGCGGCTTTATCCAGTGCCGGGTCTTTTTTGACAATCACCACGCGCACTTGCTCGCCCGATTTTTCGTCCGGCGCCGCTACCGCACACACTTCCAGCACGCCCGGGCACATAGCAACGACATCTTCAATTTCATTCGGATAGACATTGAAGCCAGAAACTAAAATCATGTCTTTTTTACGGTCAACGATTTTTACAAAGCCGCCTTCGTTCATGATGCCAACGTCACCCGTTTTAAATGCGCCGTCTTTGGTCATCACCAGCGCAGTTTCGTCGTGCCGCTGCCAATAGCCTTGCATCACTTGCGGGCCTTCGATGCAAATTTCACCGCTTTGGCCTACGGGTACAATGTTTTCATCGTCATCGCGAATCGTGACAATTGTGGAGGGCAAAGGCAGGCCAATATTGCCCGACCATTCGGTGATGGTTAAGGGATTACCGGTAGCAGCAGGGGAAGTTTCAGTTAAACCATATGCTTCTACTAGCGCACATTTGGTAATGGCCTGCCATTGGTCAGCCACCACGCGCTGCACGGCCATACCGCCGCCAAGAGACAAGCGCAAGTTTGAAAAGTCGAGTTTTTTAAAGTCCTCATCATTTACAAGCTGATTAAAGAGCGTGTTGACTGCAGTTATCGCGCTAAAGCGCACTTTTGCCATTTCGGCTACAAAGGCTTTAACGTCTCGCGGATTAGGAATAAGTACGTTTTCGCCACCGAGAGTCACAAACGTAAAGCAGTTCGCTGTGAGCGAAAAGATGTGATAAAGCGGCAGCGGCGTAATAACAATTTCTTCGCCCATACGCAAATTGCCACCTACCCAAGAGCGTGTTTGCAGCAAGTTCGACACGATATTGCCGTGGGTAAGCATGGCACCTTTGGGCACGCCGGTGGTGCCGCCGGTATATTGCAAAAACGCTAAATCGCTATGCGTCAGTGTCGGCGCGACATATTCGCAGCCGCCGCCCTGCGCCAACGCCCCACGCAAAGTGCTCGTGCCTTGAATTTGCCAAGCGGGAATAAGCTTCTTGCGATACTTCACGACAAAATTCACCAGCAAGGATTTTGGAAAACCCAGTAAATCACCCACCTGCGTGGTGATCACTAGTTTAATCCCGGTTTTGGGCAATACCTCTTGTAGCGTGGCTGCAAAGTTCTCAAGAATCACAATGGCCTGTGCACCGGAATCATGTAATTGGTGCTCCAACTCGCGCGGGGTGTAAAGCGGATTGGTGTTTACGATAGTTAGCCCAGCACGCAGCGCACCAAACAGCACTACGGGATACTGCAAAATATTGGGCAGCATAATGGCCATGCGGTCGCCCTTTTTCAGCCCACGGCTTTGCAAATAAGCAGCAAAATTTCGCGATAATTTATCGAGATCGCGATAAGTAATGCTGCGTCCCATACAGGTAAACGCTTTTTTATCGCCAAATTTTTCGCAGGACTTATTGAGAATATCTTTGATGGAGCTAAATTCGCTCGCATCGATTTCCGCTGGCACGCCAGCAGGATAAGACTTTAGCCAGATTTTTTCGACGGTTGATTTCTTCGGTGTCAAGGTGTTCTCCTATGGTGCACTGCACAAATTATCGTTTTTATTGCTACTCGCTTAATGGTAACTCACGCCCCGATGGTGTGCAGACTGCAGGGTTAGTTAGTTATTTAAAAAACTACGCTCCAACTTAAATCTTAGTGTGTTTACTCTACAAAGGCGGCGTATCTTTCGTTTGTGCAGCAAAAAAAGCAACTGAAAATGTAATGCTCGAAGCGATGAAGGTACGGTGTTTAACGTAGTTTATCCGTGTCTGTTTTAATCTCTAACCAGATTGAAATTCGAACTCGCTCAACTCTACTAAAGTATTTCACCGTTCTCTAAATTAAAGGATTTTTCAAACATGGCTTCTAAACTCAAATCTGCTCGCTCATCCGCCAAATCTAAAGCTTCAGCTAAAGCCGCTCCTGCTGGCGCTGCCGCACAAATCGCTGAGAAAATCTCCGCAATGGCTTCACAATTAGGCGAAGTCCCAAACGCTAAACAAATCATGGAATCAGCCCAGCAAATTTGGCTCGCTGGTTTGGGCGCGTTTTCAAAAGCCCAAGTCGAAGGCCGTAAAGTGTTTGACACACTCGTAGCGCAAGGTTCAGTGGTTGAAGAGCACGCCCGTCACGTTGCTGAATCCGCTCTTGAAACCGCCAAAGCACAAGTTACATCTGGCGTTGAAGCGGCTACTGGCAAGTTTGACAAACTTGAACAAATTTTTGAAGGCCGCGTACACGGCGCGTTAAATCGTTTGGGCGTCTTGACAAGCAAAGACGTTGAACTGTTATCCAAGCAAGTAGCTGAACTAGCTGAAAGCGTACACGCGCTGTTGGCTGCTGAAAAGCGTGCTGGCCCAAGAGCCGCAGCAAAGCCAGTTACTAAGCCTGCCGCCAAGGTAGTAGCTAAGCCAGCAGCAAAGGTAGCAGCTAAGCCAGTGGTAAAAGCCGCCGTGAAGAAAGTAACTAAAGCCGCAGCCCCGATTACCAAGGCAGTTGTAAAAGCCGCAACCACGGTTAAAAAAGTAGCCACAGCTAAAGTCGAAGCAGTAGAAGCCGACATAGCCAAAGTTGCTTAAATTCATTTTGATGCAATCGCAATTGAAATAGACGTTCTCTCATTCGTCTCCTCCTCGTCCTAGAACTTAGGACGTTTCAATCCCGCACCGTCTGGTGCGGGATTTTTTTTATTATAATAGCCGTAGATACCCTATATTAGGGCATTTACAGCCATACTATCTGGCCACTTTGCGCACTGCTGATTAATCCAAAATTTTTCATTAGACCGAGTTCTAAGGAGAATACGACAGCTTAAAAGCAAGCGGAGTTTCAAAGGGTTTTGCTTTGTTCCACACGCCTTCAAACCATACGTGACGCTTCGTTGCTCCAGACATTGCATTCTCCATGTTTTAGCAAAAATACCATATTCATGGTGTCTGTTTTAGCCAGTCCCTTTCAGTGCGGTGCCGACTCGATACGGGACGTCATTGCGCTTCTAAAAACCGAGCGCAGCCAAGATCTATTAGTCGGCGCACCGTCTCCAGTACTGGAAAAGCAATTGCGCGATTTGCATATTAAACTGCGCAATGTGATGGTGGTTTAAACTTTATTTTAAGTGAGCGTTAGGCACCTACAAACCAAATCATTTACTTTTGCCACACGTACCCGCTAACACCCACAGGATTTCCTTGCGCTCCTTCAGCCAGCCACACGTTTGACGAAGTCAGCACCCTAAATTCGTTAGCATCAGTAGTCCAATGATGGATTGCCGTGCCAGCTAACACCATTCGATAAAGCGGCACCGTACCATCGACACCCGCAAAAAGGTACAAATAGCCATCGACGCCTTCGTCGAGCACGTTTGCAGTGTCGGCTTTAAGTATCTCATATTCATTGGCGTCCGTCGTCCAAAAATGCCGAGCTGCTGGGCGTAGATACAAGCGATAGTTCGGCACACTTACTTGATTTGCGACCGACACACGGCCTCGATAAATCTTGTGATCAACGCCCTCACCGATAAATTCTTGCGGGTAGTTTTTGGTTAAAAAGTTGTATTCATTTTCATCTGTGGTCAGTAAATGTCCGGGGTTTAATGGCATATAAATGCGGTAGCGACTTACAAGCATTGGCGAATAATTGCGCACAAGGAAAATGCCGTCTACTCCACCGATGGAGAGCGTAGCCACGGCGCTCCCGCCCTCAAAGTCACTCGCGGCCAAACGAAGACAGACGGTATCGCCATTTGAAACCGTTGCGGGTGCCGCGTTAAATGCGCCGTTGCAGCCAACAGAATACATTGCTGCTGTGCTACCAACGCCGTTGATACTAATTGAGGTGGGTTTATTTATACCGCTAACAACAATGGCCTGTGACACGCTAATTGCCCCGGGTGACGCGCCCAAAACGCTTGCAAAGCTAAAGGCCTCGGGCACCGTATCATCAACAGGCAGCGCATCAGTTAGAACACTCAAGGTGGCCGAGACGCCACCGATGGTGATCACCGTGCTTACTGTTGCGCCACTCATAGCGCTTGACGTAATTCTTATGCACAGTGGTTCATCGGGAAAAATAGTTGCGGCCTGCTTTGTGTAGACGCCGCGACATCGAACCGAGAATTCACCGTCCGCTCCGCTGATGCTAATCGGGGCAGCGACATTTAAGCCAGATATTTTAGTTAAACGCACAAAAACTTGGGTCGACAGAGCAACATTTCGAACCGGTCTAAAGGTAAATACATCGGGAACCGCGACAGTGGCCGGCGCCCCTACCACCGAGTGCGTCAGCGTCTCATCCGGCGTCGTAAAGCGATCAATCGTTTTAGACAAGTTACTCAGCGCGGAGGCAGTAATCACCCGAACACCAGGCAAAAGTGCGGATGTATTGCAAGTCGCCTGCGAGCTTTTTTGTCACCAAGCAAAGCGCTTGCGGCTCGCAGTTCAACGCAGCCAGCAATCATGACGCCATCAGCATAAAAAGTGATTCTGGCGTCAGTTGGCGAACCGAATGTTGTCGTGAAAGTGGCTACAAAACTGGCTTGCGAGTTGATCTGACTCGATGTTGGCGTAGGTGTTGTGTTGAATGACGTTACGAGCCCAGGCACACCCGAAATAGTCAGCGTGCTAAAGCCAATAGTAAATTGAGGGCCTACTCGATCGTCGGTTTGAGACGTGGACGAGTTAGCCTTGCCGCCTTTACCCTCAAGTGCAACACTTTGTTGGCGCGCAGCCGCATGCATTGCGCTAGTATTCACAGTCGCATGGCTGGGAACCGCTACTAAGCCATGTTGTGCATTTACAAAAGACGCGGTAAACAGTAAGTAAATGGCGCAGGATGAAAAAATTCGTCCGTAACAGCCCCACACTACGGCGATGCAATTTTGTGGTGTTAATAAGTTCATTTTTATTTGTTTGCGCACTCGTTTTTAAGATTTTGCTTCTCGTCAACTATGGAGTTAGTTCACGCATCAAAGGTTCAAACAAATAGAAAAAATTTAAATGCGGGTATGAGAATTTCAAACGACCTTTTTAAGAGTCCTAGAGGTATTCTGTGATCGGCAAGCGGTCAAACACCCGCGCAACCTCTAAAACCCATGGTTCGCTCAACATCGCTAACTTTTTGCAGTCCAGCACGCCTGAATTTCACGCCATCTGAGCGAATGTCCTAGCGCTGTTCGAACACCTCCGCCGTCCTTGTCAACGATCAGTCCGGTTTTATCCCTTACGCCTCTTCAAAAAAATCTACCCTCACGGCCAGCGCACGCGGTGGTGGCTGCGTGGCCAGCCACAGATGCGTGATGATGTGGGGAAATGGCGGTCGGCTCCTCGATGGCTGCAATCTGTTTCAGTTGCGCACGACCATGCATTCGTCTTCTGCTCCTCATAGAACTTAGAACGAATCAGTCTCGCACCGTCTGGTGCGGGACTTTTTTATTGCAATAGCTGTAGATACCCTGTATTAGGGCGTTTACAACCATACTATGCGGCCACGTTGAACACTGCGAATCAATTCTATCTCTATCTCAATACTGCCTTAATTTTACGCACCACTTACTCCGTAGCCCAGCGCTCGCCGCTTTTGCGACCTAGTGGCACTGAAGGGTACCAAGTCGCAAAATCGGCGAGCACTGGGCGATAAAGCCAGCAACATTTCTTTGCAACAAATAAAGCAACTACAGTACGCTTGATATAGAGGTGGAATCAGCTACACTCAAGGCATAGGTTATTTTTTAGTATTCCATTCTTTACATTGCTCGCACCTCAGATGAATCCGACCAAAGTAGATCGCGTCAAGCTCACCAAACTAACCGATCTACCTAATATCGGTAAAGCCGGTGCGGCTGATTTGCAACTGCTGGGCATCAAAACGCCCACGGATCTCATCGGCAAATGCCCTTTTGCTATGCACGAGGCCTTATGCGAAATAACCGGTGTGCAGCACGATCCCTGCGTGATTGATGTTTTTATGTCGGTCACCCGCTTCATGGCGGGTGAAGATGCCCAAGTTTGGTGGGCTTACACGGCGGAGCGGAAGGTATTGCAAAACCAAGACACTAAATTCTGAGCAGCGGGCCTATTCGAAATACAAAAATGCATTTTCAAGAAAAATTACTGAATCTATTCATTGTTGGCGCAATCACCGCTGTATTTTTGCTCATTACGGTGCTGGTGTCTATGGATAACGACCCAAGTTTGATAGCACTTGGGATCTTCGGCGCGCTGTTTTTAGCTTCTTTTTGGTGGCTAATTTTGATCATTCGCTATAAACCGGTGCCTGCCGAAAGCGATGCGCACGCGCGAGATGCGCCGTGGACGCCATTACAAAAGTTCGTCGCTATTGCTGCGGTGGTTGGGTTTATTCCCTGGGTATTTCTTTGGGTTTTAGTCATTGCCCCCTTAATAGGGTTAGGGCAACTTTCGGTCAAAATGCATTTGATTTTTGTTCTGGGCATTCCGGGAGTAATCGCTTTGCTCTGGCCAAAAAAAAAGTAGCGCACTCGCGCTACTTGCCTTAAAAAACTTCAAGGACACTTTAAAGCCCGCCTTAAAGCCCCTTTTTAGTCGCGCAAAACCCGCTCCACTAACTTAATATACGCCGTTTTTGCGTCATCCTGGCTCATACCGGTTAGCTTCGTCCACGCATCAAATTTAGCACGGCCAACAAAATCAGTAAATCCGGGTTTGTCGCCTGTAATATTACCTTCACTGCCTTGTTTAAAATGGGCGTAAAGCTTTAGTTTCATATCGCTGCCAGGGTCTTTTTTGGCGGTTTTGACATTTTCAGTTGCGGCGATGAACTGCTTGTTTAAATCGGCCATGGCTATTTCTCCTCGTTGATTTTAAATTAGGGGTTTCCAGATACGAAAATTACCGCTACAGTGAGTGTATCCGGAGCACACCATGGCGTATTCTAGCCAACATTTTCGGCTCAGGCACCATTTATCCACCTGAAATTTCAAAATAATAGCCCAAACACCTTATGGCACAACTTCCACTTATTGACCGCGAACGGATGTCCGGCGTCGATACCGCTTGGCTACGCATGGAGCACCCCAGCAATTTGATGATGATCGTTGGGGTCATGATTTTTAAGAAGAAAATGGATTTTAAAGTGCTCACCACGACGGTAGAGCAACGGTTTTTACCGTTTAAGCGCTTTAAACAAAAAGCGATTCAAGACCCCACCGGCGCTTGGTGGGAAACGGACAAAAAATTTGATATTGCCTGCCATGTAAAACGCGCGAAATTAGCGCCTGCCAAAGGGGGTAAAGCACCCGGGAAGCGCGAATTGGAAGATTTTGTAAGCGCCATGGCTTCAACGAGCCTTGATTTCAATCGGCCGCTTTGGCAGTTTCAATTGCTTGACTATCAAGGCGGCTCGGCGCTCGTTTCACGGATTCACCACTGCTACGCCGATGGCGTGGCCCTCATTAATGTGATGATGTCGCTATCGGGTAAAACCGAAGCCGAAAGCCTGATTAAACCGAAAAAAGATGCCCCTCGCCCACCTGGCGAAATGGATTTTTGGAAGAGCGTCACTAAGCCTGTGGCTAATGTTTGGGCTAGCGCCTTTAAACTTACGCGCGGCATTGTTGAGCAGGGTTTAGAGATCGTAAAAGACCCTACTTCGATGCGTGAATTCGCGTCTAAAGGCATTGAACTAGCCGAAGAACTACGCAAAATTGCAGTAATGACACCAGATTCTAAAACCCGCTTCAAAGGGCATCTCGGGCGCACCAAACGCGTCGCTTGGGCTGAGCCGTTATCATTAGCAGAAGTAAAAGTCATTGGTAAGACGCTTGGATGCTCGATAAACGATGTGTTGCTGGCAACTGCGGCTGGCGCGTTGCGCGATTATTTGGTGCGCAAAGGCGACGCCACCGAAGGCATTGAATTACGTGCCACGGTGCCTGTAAATTTGCGACCGCTAGAAAAAGCAGGCGACCTTGGAAATCAATTTGGTCTTGTTTTTGTAGACTTGCCGGTAGGCGAAGAAGATCCGCTCGTACGGCTGCAAAAGGTGCGCGAGCGGATGCAAACGCTGAAGGGTTCCTATCAGCCAGTGGTGGCGTTTGTGCTGCTCAACGCCGTAGGCCTAGGCCCAAAAATTCTGCAGGACCAAATTAGCGGCTTAATTGGCAAAAATGCCTCTGCAGTCATGACGAATGTGCCTGGGCCGCAGCAGCCGCTGTTTTTAGCGGGTCGTGAAATCGAAGAAATTGAATTTTGGGTACCGCAATCTGGCGGCATTGGCATGGGCATCTCCATCTTGACTTACAACGGTAAAGTGCAATTTGGTATCGTCACTGATTCAGGCCTAGTACCGGATCCAGACAATATTATTAACCGCTTTTCTGATGAATTTGAAAAGCTGGTGCTGATGACGTTAATGGGGCCCTACGGCAATGAATTTGAGGCTGATTTGGAGAACGCGTTTGGCGGTGGCACAGGCACTTCAGGTGCAAAGCCTAAGCGGATGCCGAAGCGGTTTCGGACGTAAATTATGGCTGAAGATGGCCTAAAATAGGGCTTCTTCAACCATTTCTACAGCGCAAAAAATACTGTCGCCCGGCTCCAACGGGTGCGTGCCTCTAGCCGAGATTGGTGGCAATCAGGAGAGCCGCCTAAACGCCAACACCGATGCCGGCTGCAGCGATAAGACCGCTGGAGCCGGGCTACGATTCTTCGCATAACCCTGAGCACACTCATGCAAACAAATACCGCCGTAATCATCGGTGCCAGCGGCCTCATCGGCAGCCATTTGGCACCGCTACTCGCGTCGCAATATACAAACGTAACGTCACTGGTTCGTCGAAAATCTAACGCCACCGAAACTGTCGTCGACTTTACGCAGCCCAACTTTTACCCGACCCTAAAATCCCCCGCTGACTGCTTTTGCTGCATCGGTACAACGATCAAAATTGCCGGTTCCAAAGACGCGTTTCGCGCAGTTGATTTTGATCTTGTCCTCAACTTTGCAACACAAGCCAAACAAGCCGGCGCCACGCGATTTTTTGTCGTTAGCGCCTTGGGCGCGAATGCAAATTCTGCCGTATTTTACAACCGCGTAAAAGGCGAAATGGAAGCAGCGTTGCGGGCACTCAACTTTGAAACCTGCGCTATTTTTAGGCCATCGCTATTGCTAGGTGCGCGTGCGCAACCGCGCATGGGTGAGCGCATAATGGAGCTTGGGTTTGCGTTAGCCTCACCCATTTTAAGCATCGGCAATTTGCGCAACATTAAGCCAATAGCAGCCAGCACAGTAGCCCGTGCCATGCTCAATGCGGCAAAAAATCCTGTAATCGGCGTGCAGATTATTGAGCCATTGCAAATCTTATCCCTCGCAAAATAAACCAAACCAAGAGCACATCATGATTACTCTCCACCACCTTAATAATTCACGATCGCAACGGGTTCTATGGCTACTCGAAGAACTCGAGCTACCCTATAAAGTAACCCAATATCAGCGCGATAAAATTACCATCCGTGCCCCAGCATCACTCAAAAAAGTGCATCCGCTCGGCCGCTCCCCCATTATTACCGACGGTAAAAATACCATCGCTGAATCGGGTGCAATTATTGAATATTTATTGAGCAAAAAGCCTGAAAGCCGCCTAAAACCTGCCATCGGCACTGCAGCGCAGCTGAAATTTACCTACTGGCTGCACTACGCCGAAGGCAGCGCCATGCCGCCGCTGTTGCTCAATTTAATTTTTGCAAAAATTCCTGAAGCGCCTATGCCCGCAATAGCGCGCGCAATTGTGCGCCCAATTGCCGAAGGCATTCGCACCCGCTTCGTCAAGCCAGAATTAAAGCTGCATTTAGATTACATCGAAGAAAGTTTAAGCACATCACCGTGGTTTGCTGGCCGCAGTTTTAGCGGGGCAGATATTCAAATGAGCTTTGCGGTGGAAGCCGCGCGCGGCGCGATAGATGCCGCAAAAAAAGGGGCATTTGTAAAGCAATATCCCCACATGAATGACTTCCTAACTCGGATTCACGCCCGCCCAGCGTACAAAAAAGCGCTAGAAGTTGGCGGCAAATATGATCTTTAAATCTTTAGCTTAACCATCATGCAAAACGACGCAATCAGAATTTTAGTTACCGGTGGTACTTTCGACAAACAGTACGATGCCATCAAGGGTGAACTCACCTTCACCGATTCGCATTTACCCGCCATCTTAAAACAAGCACGCCTAACCATTCCCGTGGCGCTTGAGCTGCTGCCCTTAATTGACAGCCTTAACATGGATGACGCCTATCGCCAACAAGTGTTAGCAGCCTGCCAAAAAGCGCCAGAAGCCGCCATCGTCGTCATTCACGGCACAGACACTATGGCGCAAACCGCTGTTGTTGTAGGTAGCGCAAAGCTCGCCAAAACCATCGTGTTCACCGGCGCCATGGTGCCTTATTCGGTGCAAGGCTCCGACGCGTTGTTTAACTTAGGCTTCGCCGTATCAGCCGCCCTCACCCAACCAGCCGAAACCTATATCGCCATGAACGGGCGGGTGTTTTTGAATGACGCTGTGGCGAAGAATAAGGTCGCGGGCGTGTTTGAAATCTCATAGGTTCGCTCACCAAATACCGAAGTGCAGAAAGAAGTGCCCCTCAACCTGCTTTTTGGTACAAATACTTCTGAAAACCGCTGAATAGCCGCCCAATTTCGTCTGGCTTGCCTAAATCGGCTACCGCATCTGCAATTGCGTTATTGTATTTAAGGCGTAGTAGCGGTGATAGTTTCTCGCTATCCAATTCCGCAACGCCTTGATTCACATATTGCGCCAACACGAAGTCAATAAAAGCTTCTTGCTGGGCGGTGAATGTATTGTGTACAGCGACTTTCGCTTGTGTTGCACGCTCGCGGCGATTTATGGGCTCTCGAGCGTACGCAACATAGGCCAGCACATCAAACAAATCGCTTTTTTCGGCTTCGATGATCCGCTGCATCTCATCCAATATTTCTTTACCAAAGCCCTTTTCAGCTAGCCCGAGCAACAGTGCCTTACGCGTATCTGGCGCGCTCCAAATAGCGCGCAGTTCATCTTCATCTTTGAAAAAATCAGGCAGCGCACCAAACAAGCTCTCCAAAAACTGCCCTACTGACATTGGCATACCATCGGCACCCATAAACATGGTGGAAGTCATGCTCTGAATTCTGCGCGCCGAACCGTCCGAAAGGTTGATAGTGAGAATTTCGGGCGGCGGCGGCGGTGGCAGTTCGGGTGGCTCACCCGCGCGTTCCTCGTCTACGCTATTAACTTCACCTTCATCCTCACCACCGCCAGTTACCGTTGTTTCATCCGCTGGTTCGCCATCCCATGCTGGATCATTAAACAACACGTGCGCACGCACAAAATCGTAAATAGTGAAGTATTCCTTGCCATCAAATAGTCGGGTACCGCGACCAATTATTTGCTTGAACTCAATCATATTGGTCACGGGTCGCAACAACACGATATTGCGCACATTACGGGCGTCCACTCCGGTGGATAGCTTTTGCGACGTGGTTAAAATCGTTGGCACTGATTTTTCATTGTCTTGAAATTCGCGTAACGCCATTTCGCCGCGCTCACCATCATCAGCCGTAACCCGCACGCAGTAATTTACATCGCGCCCTGTTTTCATTTGATTTATTAAATCGCGTATTTCCAGCGCATGAGCCTGTGTGGCGCAAAAAACGATGGTTTTTTCATTTGGCTTTATCATGCGCATCAGCATTTTTACGCGATACGCTTCCCTTGCGCGAATTTTTATCGTCCGATTAAAATCATTTTCCGCATAGCGCTTATTTGGTGTGGGAACACCCGTTACCACCTCACCGTCGCCCAGCACATACACATATTCATCAATAGTTGTCGCAATTTGCACCACCTTAAACGGTGTCAAAAAGCCGTCATTTATGCCTTCTCGCAGCGAATACACATACACCGGCTCACCAAAATACGCATAGGTATCCACATTGTCTTTGCGCTTTGGTGTAGCAGTTAAGCCTAACTGCACCGCAGGCGCAAAATGATTAAGTATGGCGCGCCAGTTGCCTTCATCATTGGCACCGCCGCGATGGCACTCGTCGATAATAATAAAATCAAAGAAATCAGCCGGATACTCACCAAAATAAGGCGTGTCACCCGGCCCACTCATAAAGGTTTGGAAGATGGTAAAAAACACACTGCCGTTCTTCGGCACGCGGCCCTTTTTTGCAATATCGGCGGGAGCAATTC
>JANNXI010000168.1:0-3204 GCA_031409495.1 Betaproteobacteria bacterium | reverse complement strand
AAATTACCCTAAGCTTAGGGGCGTACTGCCTACAAAACACAAGGTCTGATTTGCAGACACCGCTGTTTTACATTTTTGCACGCTGTAATATAAACGAAACTGACCGTCACGATAAGCGGGTTATGTTGCAGATAAGCAGCGTATCTGCTTAAAACCGCGTTTCGCGTTGTATTTAATGGGGTTTTATGCGCCCAGTTTGGATTATTGCCCTTGGCAAGGCCGTTTTTGCTAATTTTAGCGGCGCGGCTTTGAGGCTGTGACTTCGCGCCATTTACTATTATTTACATAGCGAAATTGGACTGCAGACACTCACAAGCCATCATTTAACTGCAGAGTAATAAAAGCTGTTTTCTCTATCGTTGGCTCAAAAAAAGGGGGCCGAAGCCCCCTTAAAATCAAACTAGAGAAAAACAGTAACGGGTTGCTGAAGCCTATTACTTACTGATGCCTTGCTGGGCATCTTGCTCGAGCAGCTGACCATCGTTGGCAGGTGCTTGGTTGTTAACCGGCCCTTGGAAGTCCACGCCTTGCGACGAAGAAGCTTCGGTGAACTGGCCAGTAGCGGCGTTGAACAAGTAGTTTTGAACACGCAGGGTAGCGCCGTTTACCGAGCTGATGCGCAAACGGTCGCCAAAGCTACGGGCTTGTACGGTGGCCGGACCGCCAACGTAGTTGGAGTTGCCGGCGGCATTAGCTGGAGCGTTAGTTAGCAATGCGTCGATCTGGTCTGCCGACCACACGATGGATTCACGAGCTTTTAGACCACTTGCGCTTAACACGCCCCAAGGGCCGTACGAGCCGTCGTAATGGATGATCTGTGCGCTGATGTCAGCAACGAGTGACTCGCTGTTGTTGATCACACGGATGTAGCTCTTCCAGCCAGTGGTGTTCTTGCTGGTGATGTAGTTACGTACGTCGATCTTAACGCCGCCGCCTAGTGCAAACAGTGGACCCTTGCAGGAATTGTCTTGCTCTTGAAAGCGGGTGGTGGCTGCAGCCGCTTGGCCGTCAACTTGCTTTTCTAGGCGCACGGTGGCGCTAAAGGCCGATTGCGGGATAACGGTTGCACCATCGACTTCGTAGCAAACGTACACTTTACTAGTGCCGGTTGCACCGTGGAAGGTAGAGATCAGCGCCTGGGTATCCAAAGCAATCGTGGCTACTTTGTTATCAGCGGAGCGCAGTGCAATATTTTCGGCAACGCCGCCCGCGCAGTCTGCAAGGGTAGACAAATACACGTAACTTTGAGCAAAGGTATTACCAGCGAACCCTTGCGACGCGGTGACAGTAACCAGAGTTTGCCGAGCCTCAATGTTGCCCGAGGTGGCCGCTACGTTACCGGTTGGCTCCACTGCAGCGGCAGGACGCTCGATACCAGCGTTTACGTCTGGATCGCCCAGCGCATAAATCGCTACGGTGTTGGAGTCGTAGCCGGTGGCAAACTGGCTGTAATTGAAGTAGCCGGTGTTAATGCGGGTGGTGCTGATAAACGAGCTGTTGGCGACTAAGTTGATAAGGTCCGTGGTGCCGTTGGTAAACAATACGTTACCGCCGTTGGGTTTGACCGTGGTGCGACCAGAGCTGCTTACAACATTTACTTGAACGTTGGTCGGGAACACGATGATCGTGCCCTTGTTGGTCGAGCTAATACGCGTGTGCTCGTCGGCCTGTGAGTTGGCAGTCGTTGCAATGGCGCTCGGTGTGGTCAGCGCCTTGAAGTGGTAAACCTCAACTTCAAGGTTACGGTTGGTCAGGTCACACTCGGTAACGGTGCCCACGACGTCACGCAGGCCATTGACTTGGCTGAACGCGAACGGCAGAACACGGCCGGTGTCAGCGTTTTCTACGCCGTTGAAACCAACGATGGGCTGGCGAACCAAGCCGGAGATACGGCCGCTCAAACCGACGTCAACAAACGCGCCTGGACGCTGTGCCAACTCTAGGGTAGCGAACAAGGTTTTGTTATCGGCACTGCGTGCGATAGCGAGCACTTGGTAGGTACCGGCAACGGGTGCACCGGGGAATGGAGTTTGTACGATCTCGCGGCCATCAATACCGTCGGTCAGGGTGATCGAGCGACGATCGCCTACCGCACCCCAAGTGCCGGCTTTTAACTCGAGCTGAACTTGGAAGGTTTGGGTTTGCGTACGCGCATCAACGTCACCGAAGAAACGGTAAGCCACTTGCGGGGCTTTGACGAGCTGAGCGTTGGTGATAATCACCTCACGGGCGATCGATACAGACGACGCTTGGATTTGGCCCGCGAAGGTAGTGCCAGCAGCCATACCGGCGATTGCAGCCAAAACTAGGCGCGTTAGAAGCTTTTGTTTCATGTGAGATTCCTGTGGTTTTAAATTACCAACGAGTTGGTTGTGACAGTGAGTTAAACGCATAGCTAACAAAACCCGGAGTTTGGTTGGCTGACGCGATGTTTTTAGGTTTTTACATTTCGCAATATAAACGAGATGGGGCGCATTGAAAAGCGGGCAATACAAAATTAAGCAGCGTTTTCACAATTAAGCAATTTTGCCAGTGCTTTTGCGATTGGCATTGTAATTGCACTAAGCAAAGTATCGCTACTATTAATGTAGTGTTTTTTAATGATAGGCTATCACAAGCGCCCATTTAACTTATGCAAAATAAACGCCGTATTTATAGCGTTTTCGCTGCGGCAATAATTAACGTTGCTGCTTTCTCGGCAATCATCAGCGTCGGGCTGTTGGTATTGCCGCTGGTAATGGTGGGCATTACGCTGGCGTCTATTACGCGCAGGCCTGCCACGCCGCGCACTTGTAGCTGGCTGTTTACTACTGCTTGTGGGTCTGCCTCTGGCCCCATTTTGCAGGTGCCAACCGGGTGGAAAATAGTAGTGGCGATGTCGCCCGCTAGGCGCGCCAGCGCGGCGTCGGTTTGGTGCTCGATGCCGGGCTTGAACTCTTGCGGCGCATAGCGCGCTAGTGCCGGTTGCGCGGCGATACAGCGCGTTAGGCGCAGGCTTTGCGCGGCGATGCTGCGGTCAGCATCGGTAGACAAATAGTTGGGCGTAATGGCCGGGGCTTGCGCGTAATCGGCGCTTTTAATGTGTACGCTGCCGCGCGACGTGGGGTTAAGGTTACAAACACTGGCGGTAAACGCGTTAAACGGGTGCAGTGGCTGGCCAAAAGCGTCCAAGCTCAAGGGCTGCACGTGATATTGCAAATTTGG
>JANNXI010000167.1:0-4265 GCA_031409495.1 Betaproteobacteria bacterium | reverse complement strand
AATTTAACAGCTTCAGCGACGCGCCGCTCGGTTTTTTGTCGCCAATTTCCCACTTTTGCACCGTTGAAACGCTGATATTCAACACCGCCGCAAACACGGCTTGGCTCACGTTAGCCTTTTCACGCAATGATTTAATCCTCTGCGACGGCATGTCTGCAATATTTAATTGGCATAGCGAATCAAACTCACTCATACGCCTCCAACTGATGAAACCGGATTGATGTAAATCGGTCGCCATTTCGTGCACATCTTGAAGAATGCTGCTTTTAGCCAATCCTTTTGATTTAATGCTCAACATTTTTAATCTCCGTCCATAGTCCCTGAGCCAACAATGTTTCAACAGCTGACTCATCAAGGGTTAAATAGTTTTTTGCCAATTCTTGCAAGGCTTTTAATTCGTCCGAATCAATATTTGATTGTTCCGATTTCAAAAATCCAACTAAAAAAATCCAACGGCCAGTTAACCTCGACGCCACAATAGTACGCGCTCCACTCCGCTTGCCGCGCCCAGCGAGTGCCACTCTTTTTTTGAACAAATTGCCGCCCAAGTTGGCGTCAACTAGGCCAGCCTCCATCTCTTCAACCGCCTGCACAAGCGCAACCTCAGACACATCCGATTTTTGCATCCAGCGCACAAATGGACGAGTAAGAAATATTTTAGCCATGGCCCTATCATATCACTAGGTGCAATAGAAAAGTTGCGTTTCCATGACGGCACCGTTTAAAAATAATGTGCTTATCTGTATCACTGATGCGCTGCCGCTCGACGACCCACTGTTCAATCTTCCCAAGGTGGCACGGCGATACTCAGCGCGTCCAGAAGGAGGCATTTGGCTCGATGTGATTTAGTTATGGGTTTCGGTTTTTTGAACGCATGTGCCATCGCCGCTGGGCAAAACGTTAGCTTCTCATCCGCTTCGTAAGCCAGTTGAGCCAGTGCGTGTAGCGAAGACTGTTGGTTAGATATTTTGTGGCGATGTAGTTGGTACTGATGTGTGAAGTAAGAGGTAATGAATCGGGTAGATGCCCTAATTTAGGGCGTCTGCAGCTTATTTTAAACGACGATAATTGCGGTAGATTAGCTAAAATGTAATAACGAAAGACCCCGATGCGCGGGATTAGCAGCTTTAGCATTAGCAAGGTTCACAGCAACCCCGCAGCGGATGAATTCTAATAGGCTTCTTCTCCGCTCGTTTACCCATGAAGAATTAGCAAAAAAATTGCTTTATCCATCTTAAAAAAGCGAATGGGTAACACCGGATAGCTCAATGTCGTTCTGAAATTCTTGTATTTAAGCGCCAAACCTCCAGCCTGTCGCAAATACTAAGGCTTTCGATACTTAACGTAATTGACGGCTGGAACGACGCCATTACAGCATCTTTTTAAAATTTCGCCTGCTTTGGCTATTGCTGCCAACTGCTGAGCGGCGCTTATCGAATCCATGACGGAAACAACATAGCTACCTTTATATTCCGTGATCTCCGCATCGGGGAATTTGGAAGCTTGTAGTGAATAGGATGCGAGGCTATATGCGGCGGCCAACTCTGCATTTTTTGGTACAAGTCCATTTGTATAAACACTATTGCCCACTTCTAAATAGCCACCTCTAGGTATTGAGGTAAATAGATTCAAACTATCTAAAATTTCTTGCTGTACTAAACCATTTAATACAGGGTCTGTTGCTAATAAAACCATATAAGGTGTCGTCGCTTCTGGCCCACCAGTTGATAAATATAAAAGTCGGTTTTGTGCCAACAAATTACCCTCCCTAGCAGCAAGGGCTAGCCAGCGAAGCGCTTCGGCTTGGCTATTTTCAGGTACGCCTTGGCACTGACGTAGCCTCGGCGAATCCTTACCATTTCGCCATACTGGTGAATCACATAAGGCTATAACGTCTGCAAGCTCCAGCATCGCATCAGGATTACCTGCTTGGGCTTTAGGTAGCAAATTACGATACGCCTCACCAAGCTGTTTATTTGCGTGCAGTTCTCTTACTCTGGCAAATAATTTATCTTCAATTTGGCTAATTTCCTTCCCCACGAGTTCTTCAATTGGCCGCTTATGGGGTGGCGGGAATCGCTCATTAAAAGAAAGTTTTAATTTCGCTGTGTAACTTTTATCTTGGCTATTAATCGCCCCAATTGTGTTGGCGGCTGCTTGAAGGGTTTCTTGTGAAAGCGCTTTAGGCTTTGACGCAGTGGCGGTTTCCGTTCCGCCAGTAACCCAATTGAAAAACTGATTGAATCTACTGCCGACTGAGTTACTACTATCTGTAACTGTGTTTTGCCGAAGCGCAATAAACAACAGCCCGAAAATCAGCGCAGATAGAAAGGCGAACGCCCAAAAATACCTTGGTTTTATATTGAACATATTGGGCTTCTCATTTTATAGGGCGTTCGCATTACACTAGACGCAGCTACTATCGCAAGACCTTACGGTAGTGATCGTGTTCCGCAACCATTTTACGCAATCACCGGGATTGCAGAAAGAAAAATACTTACCTACGGGGATACCATTGTTAGCAGCCGCTCTTGCCGCAACAACAGGGTCTCGATTATCTGCGCCCTCCGCCTGAACTACGCCAGCATAATTCCCGCCGGGGATTGGGTCCACAAAATTATCTGTCTGCGCTTGAGCAAGCACCGCCGCCTCAGCAGCTGTTGTATCAAACAGCCCACCAAGCACCGCGCCTAGCGTATACCCGCTTCCACCTGCTGGAACAGTTTGACCATTGACGACTATGGTAGGAATTTGCTGAGGTGGAGGTGGCGCGGTTTGCGCAAACACCGTTGGCGTTAGCAACGAAACTATTGCCATTGCGGCTGTTAGCTTCTTGATTACTTTTTTATTAAACAATGTCATATCAAACCCTTTTTATTGAAAGAGTCCGCACAGTACCGTCTCAACTTTATAAAGTCAAACGCATAATGTACATTTGCTACACTTGTGTCTTTAAAGCAACAAGATAAATTAATGCAACGGTTACTAGATGTCCATCTTTTGTTTTTCATGCTCGTTTGTGAAGAAGTGGCAAGTAAAGGCAAGCAGGTGGTTGCACTTTGCTGAGTGGAACCGGCCAATCCAAAACTGGAAGCAAGTAATAAGTCAGTTAATGATCCACTTTGAAAAGCAGTTTAACCCCGCCTAGCAAAAACTAAAAACACAAAATTCGGGACAGCCTCCCATCCGAAAGTGTAGCTTCGCGGGTTTTCGCTTTATTTGCCAAACCCTTCAACGACTCCGCTGCCGCAGTTGCTGATTCCGACAATGATAAAAATAAATAAGAAACCTGTTACTTTCGTCGCGGGCGGAACGAGCCATGCAGGACGGCTTGCTGGTGTGGGATTTAATTTAGATGGTCAGTTAAATCAAGTATGGCGTATGGATCATCATAAGTTTCATGGCTCAAAACCTGGAACCAAGTCCTTTGCTGGTAAAACGAACTAGCCGTTTGGCAAGACGGCGATTACCATTTTCACGTTACGAATCCACCGGGGAAGTAAATGGATGCCAAGTCTGCTCTAGGATTGGAATGCGCAAAGGTTTTTCTGCAATATTTGGCCGCGCCTTCAAGCGCACAGAAAAAGTATGCACCACAAGGTGTGCGCAAATTCGGATATGAGGGTCTTGAAAGTTATTGCGTATTAAAGGAGGGCATAACAATAGTTTTCACTTTGGGGTCTGAAGCTTTACAGTTTGAGCGCGCTAAATTTATTTCAAAATCGACCGCTCAGGTTGAGACTGATGAGAGCATACTTTTTCTATGCTCAATAACGCGGTTTGCACTGGAGAGCGGGGACTTGATGTTGTGGATAATGGAGAGAGACGATCAAGAGACCGCCCATTACATCTCGGGTTATTGGCACACCATGAGGTATTTCGCAAAAAAAATCCTCGAGCAAACTGGTGTACCGCTAGATCAGAACATTGCCAGCTATAAAGATGTGTTTTTGAGTCAATGCTTCGAACTTCCGGAATGATGTATTTGAATCACCAATGGCACCAAAATGGCACCAATGGGGTCACAAAATGGCACCAATGGGGTCTAGCTTTATAGCATTTTTGCGCCATTAGGGTAAGGCCTTGCCCTTTGCCTAGCCGATATAAATACAGCTTGCAGAAGCCCTAAAATAGCCGCGAGTGTCTACCGAGACCGCGCATTGGCCTTGAACAGGCGTATCGTTGATAGCGGGGTTTTGTTGCAAGCGGCATGGTCGAATAGCCTATGGTGCCTCGAGCCCGTAAAATAGATTGATCGCGGTTGT
>JANNXI010000166.1:0-5789 GCA_031409495.1 Betaproteobacteria bacterium | reverse complement strand
TTTTCTGCCGTGTAGCCGCCATCTGCACGCATACCCCACACAGTAGAAATGATAAAGGTGTGCACAAAGCCGATTAAATTGAGCTCACGCCACGATTTAAACCAGCTCACCGCCAACACAAATAAGTTCAATAGCAGATAGTATGAAAACAGCAACTGATGATTATTGCTACCCGTGGATGCCAACACCGGTGCCAAAAAGCCACCAAACATCGCCAGTGCCGCCAGCACCCTGGCATCGAGCTTCACGGCTAACATTATCGTGCCAATACACAGCATAAAGAACAACACAAAAGCAGTAGCAGGCGAGATCAGACCAAACTGCTTCATCGCAAAAAATACGTTCAAATACATCAAACCCGACGCGCCGCCCATCAAGATTAGGCCATAAAGCTTGCGATTTTTACCGTCGTCGTCCTGCGCTTTTTTAAAGAACCAACCGCCGGAAACAAACAAAGCAATTGCTGCCACAACCGACGCCAATAACGGTGCCCAAGGCGGAAACGTAGCACGGTCAAACGCGTATTTGAGCAGGAAACTCACACCAAAAAACAACACGATAACGCCGATTTTAGCAACAATATTACCCGCCAAAAGCCGCGTAAATAGGCTGTCTTCAAGTGGTGCTCGATGTTGATTGCTACTCGGCTTGCGAGGCTGATCTTTTTGCGGCTGCGACTGCGGCTGCAACTGTGGCTGTGATGGTTTTGACTGCGCCGCCGGCTGCGATTTTTGCGCTGCCGCCGACTGTGATGCAGATTGTGCGCTTGCATCAACTGGCGACGCCGCCGTTACTGGCAACGGTGAAGCTCGCCATTCGGCGGCGGCTGGTAGCGGGTCTAGTCCGAACGCGGGCGCGGAGGCGGAGGCGGAGGCGGAAGCTAAAGGCTGTGTTGCGGACGCCGACACAGAGACAGGTGCGGACGCTTTGGTAGACGCCACCTCAGCCGTATTTACAGCAGTTTCTAGTGTAGCGGCAGTACTGGCGTTGGCAGCAACTGCAGCAGTAACGGCAATTACCGGCGCGGCTTCAAGCGCGTCAAGGCGCGCCGCAACACTAGCAATGCCTGGTGACACCTCCAAAACGCCCGTATTTAGGCCATCTTCAGGCACGCTTTTCGGAACGCCTGCAGGTGCTAGCGGAGCCGGAGATGCAGATTCAGGTTTAAGTTTAGGCACATATGCCGCCGTCGCTTGGACATTCGCCGACGATTTAGCTTGTCCACCCTGCAACGGTGAGCCGCTAAAACCTTCCTTTTGCTCTAAGCGTTGCAACCGCCAATGAATATCTTCCAGCGCTTTTTGTAAAAACTCGATTTGCTGTGTTTGGTTAAATTGCGAACTGGCAGGATGCACTTCGCGCGGTTGGGCCGCGTCTTCAGATGCTTTTCCCGCTGCATAAATAAGGGAGATTATCCAGCCAACAATCGCGCCCAATATCGCGCCAGTGATGCCCACCCCCAACCCGCCGGTGATGCCACCCAAAAACAATCCAAGAATTGCGCCGCAAAAAATCCACATAGAATTTTCCTGTTTAGTAAAATATTAGTGCTTCGATTAGCCGCGAATCTACGCATCTTCTAGACGCTGCAGATACTGCATTAAGTTCAAATAAAGTATCGCTGCAGACGCCCTAAAGACGGGCATCTTCAAGCAGTACTAAAAGCGCTTATTTAACGGCTCCGCGCAGCGTCAGCACGCGTGCGTGGAGCGCATCAGGTGTTACCGCTTCTGGTGCCATTGGTTTATCCACCACTAAATGTAGGCGTGAAAATACGCCGCGCGGATAACGCATCGCCTTTCCACCCCAGCGTGAGAAAAAGCTACCCCACAGCCCTTGCAGCGCCATCGGAATAACCGGCACTTTATCGGCTTCTAAAATTCTTGAAATGCCGCCCTTAAACGGATACATCTCGCCATTGTCAGTAATACGGCCTTCGGGAAATATGCAAATAATATCGCCTGCTTTTAGGCCCGCACTAATTTCTTCGTAGGCACGATTTAGCATGGCTTCATCCTCCCGCGCTGGCGCAATGGGAATCGTTTTACCGGTGCGGAACACAAAATTGAGCACCGGTACTTTATATATGCGATGGTCCATCACAAAGCGCACCGGACGCGATACGCAGCCGCCTATAACCAACGCATCCACAAAGCTAACATGGTTGCACACCAGCACGCATGCGCCTTCGTTCGGAATATTTTCTAGGCCGGTTTTCTTCACCGAATAAAAGGTGTGAATCAACATCCAAACGACAAAACGCATCAAAAATTCGGGTATCAGCAAGAAGATATAAAGCGCCACTGCGGCGTTCATAATGCCGACTACTAAATACAATTGCGGTAGGGTTAACCCTGCTTTTAAAAGCACAGTAGCCATGGCTGCGGCCACCAGCATAAACACCGCATTCAGAATATTGTTCGCGGCAATAATGCGGGCGCGGTATTTCTTTTCGCTCCGCGCTTGCATCATGGCGTAAAGCGGCACACTGAAGAAGCCAGAAAACATGGCAAGCAAAAACAAATCAAGCATCACACGAACATAAGTCCAGCTTGAAAGAAGGCTGGAAACGCCCAATAATAGGCCGTCTGCAGGCGGTTTAAGGCCACGAGAAGCGAAGTACAAATCCACCGCAAACAACGTCATACCGATCGCGCCAAACGGTACTAAACCGATTTCGATTTTATGGCCAGACATCTTTTCGCACAATACGCATCCCAGACCGATACCCACAGAAAATAAACCCAACAGCAGCGTTACAACACCTTCGGTACCGCCCAATACTTCCTTACTAAAACCAGTAAATGAGGTGAGAAAAATCGAGCCGAAAAACCATAACCATGAGTTGCCAATTAGCGAGTGAAACACCGCTCGATTTTTATGGGCGATTTTTAAATTGGTGATGGTTTCGGTAACTGGATTCCAGTTAATTTTTAAATCAGGCTCAGGCGGTGGAGAATGCGGCAAAAACTGCGCACTTATACGACCAATTATTGCCACAAGCATCGATACTGCCGCAACATAAGTAGGCCCCACACCCGGGATATTAACCAGTGCGCCACCCAACATCGTACCTAGCAAAATAGCAGTGAAGGTGCCCATTTCAACCATACCGTTAGCACCCACCAGCTCTGCATCACGCATATGTTGCGGCAAATAGGCAAACTTCACCGGCCCAAATAAGGTGGAATGGCAACCCATTAAAAACACGCCGATTAGCAGTAACGACACCGCTTTGGTCATAAAGCCGATGCCGATAAGCACCATGAAGGCAATTTCTAAGTTTTTTACTAGCCGCGTAAGCATGCCTTTCTCATATTTATCAGCAAGCTGTCCGCAAGTGGCTGAAAACAATACAAATGGGAGCACAAACAAACCCCCAATGATGGAACCGGCAATTTTTGGGTCCATACCACCCCACTCCGCTGCGTGATAGGTCGCCAGCACGGTAAAGGCAAACTTAAAAATATTGTCATTGCCAGCACCTAAAAACTGCGTCCAAAAAAACGGAGCGAAACGACGTTGGCCGAGTAGCGCGAATTGGCCTGTGGGTGGCGCTTCTTTAGCAACATCAGTTGTGTTATTTGCAGTTGCAGACATAGTTATTCCGTTAAAAAGAAGGGATATTACCGGTTGAAAATCCGCGCCGTTTCAAACACCGGCGCTGCAAACTTAACACCATCCACACGCAAATGGCGCTTCAATAAAAAATCAAACAATAGCGGGTTGTATTCACGCACCGCGGTTACATGTGCTGCCACATCTGCGGCTAACCAACCATTGCTCACCAGCTTGTCTACGTTAAACAATGGAACCACACCAGGCAGAGGATAATCGGAGCCATTTAGCAGCCGCATTTGCCAACCATGATGCCCCAAAATCCGCGCCAAATAGGGTGCTCTATTAGTTTGCGTAATGGCAGAAATGTCCCCAAACAGCTGCCCTTCGTACGACCTAACTGCCATCATTTTCTCAAACAGGCTAAAACTTTCCACCATTGTGCCAGACTCATCAGCGTCTTCCCCCATGCTTGCACAATGGGCAACAATTACCTTCACACCTTGGTCAAGCGCCCGACGCAACCGCAGCGGATTACCAAACTGCTGCGCATGCACACCCTTTACCGCCCGCTCCTGCCCCGCGTGCGAAATAATTGGAATCTTGTGCTTAACCGCCGCTTGATAGAACGCATCGCACCGCGGATTAGCCGGATCAATACCCATCGCCGAAGGCAGCCATTTAACCGCCTTCGCGCCCTGCGCCACGGCCGCACCCAAAGCCTGCGCGGCGTCCTCGCGATAAGGGTGAATTGACGCACTGAACGCAAAACGTGCCGGCGCTTCGCTCGCCACCTTGGCGCAGTATTTGTTGGGCACATAAAATGCTGAATCTTTTGGAAGCTGCGCCCCATCAACGGTGTGGGCATGATCAAACGCCAACAACATCAATTTAAAGCCCGGCGGAAAATCAGCCATCAGCAACTGCAGCCGCGCCACATAATCAACATCAACCCGCTTCAAATCTTCGTCTACACACGCGCCGTTGAGAAAAAACTTCTTCTGCAAAAATTGCAGCGGATACAACAGCGCTTCCAATTTTGGACTAATTTGGCAACCCGAGCCTGAATCGCCATTACCGAGCAAATGGGCATGCACATCCCACACTTTGTCGGCTTGTAAGCCTGCAAACGCGGCGTGCGTGAGGGGATGATCGCGTAACTGCGGGGGCAAACCGGATTTACAGGGATTGAGCAACAGGCCCGAAGATAAGCCACGTTGCTGCGACGGCACCGCAGCTTCGGCCCGCGTTTCAGCGCACGCTGCGCCAAATGCAAAGCAACTAAAACAACCCATCTTCAAAAAATCACGCTTCGAAGTGTTCATATGCCCCTTAAATGCCAAAACTAAATAGCTAATTTTATAGCTATAAAGGCGAAAAAAAAGCAGTGTTACTGTTGCTGCACATAATCCATTACCGCTTGCAACGACTGCAAGAGCGGCGCTTTATTCAACCAAAAGTACACTTCCTTGCCCACTTTTTCGTTTTCCAACACACCAGCCTCGCGCAAAATCCGCAAATGATGCACCACCGCCGACCGCGATAAGGTCGAAACGTCAACAATCTGGCCAATGTTCAACCGTTCCTCAGGTTCAAACATCAACAATATCCGCTGCCGATGCGCGTCCCCCAAAGCCGCAAAGACTTTGGAAATAGATTGCCACTGAGGCGGAATGGCTTTGGTGTAATCGGTGTTCATAACTACATGATTAGTTATTTAGCCTTTAATGTCAAGGGATTCTTGAAAATGATTTCGAATAAGCGACGATTGTGCGTCGGCAAGCGGCCAACACGCCTGCATACAAACGGTTCGACAACCTCGAATGACTTCTTGATTGCTTGGAAACGCCCTATAATCGGGCATCTTCAGGCACTGCTTTTAACTTCAGCTTGCACGCAAAACTCCAACCGCAATAAGCACAGGTACTTGCAGTATTACAGCCAACCAAGCCGGCAAAACGAGCTTTGCTGCGGCAGCAACAGCCACTCAGAGCTTTATTGTGGCTGCCGCTCCGGTGTACGGTAGTTTTAACGCCCAAAGTAATGTGGCGCTTAGCGCGGTAATGGTTTCCAGCACCGTCACCTTCAGCGTCACCACCATCAACCCATCAGCACAAAGCCGCTACCGTATCTATGTACCCAGCACCGGCGGCCATTTATTCACGACTGACAAAAATGAATACGATGTATTGGTAACGCTAACGGCAAACTATATCGACGAAGGCATCGAC
>JANNXI010000165.1:0-5692 GCA_031409495.1 Betaproteobacteria bacterium | reverse complement strand
GAAATTCGCGCCACGGCCACGCTCAAAACCGCCACAAGCGCCTCTGCCGGTGGCAATACCCAAGAGACGATTGCGGAAGTGTTAACAGTGCATGTAGCCCATGCTTGGTATGAGAGTATTTTTGGACGAATTTTGTTATTGGCCGGACTGGTGAGCACGCTTTACGGGTGGACCCGTTGGCGCACTTGGCGTGCCGACAACTACGCGAAGCAACTAAAGGCCGACGTGGCGGAGCGCACAGAGCAGCTAAACATTGCATCGGCGGAGCTGGCACAGTCAAATACCCGGTTGCTCCAGCAAGCACGATTTGATCCCTTGACTGGGCTCGCAAACCGCCGCTACTTGTTTGAGCTCGAGCATGAACACATGCAGCTACGCACGTTGGAAAACACCAAGGAGCATGGGGGTGTTAGCGTAAAACTGCATCCCGCGAACCACATGGACGGCGGTTCGTCAAATGAAGTACCGAGTTTGAGCGTGATTATGCTTGATCTTGACCACTTCAAGAAGATTAATGACCAGTACGGCCACGCCAGTGGTGATGCCGTATTGCGCGATTTCGCTGAGGTGCTCCGCGAAACTGTGGGCGACGATGGCATCGCGGCGCGCTACGGCGGCGAAGAGTTTTTGGTGTTGCTCTTTAATGTTTCGCAAACTCGGCTGCTCGACTTGGCTACAAGGCTCACCGCGGCCGCGCGTAACCGCAAAGTGCACGGCCAAGGCCGGCGCGCCGAAATTGGTATTAGTGGCATTAGCTATACCGTGTCTATTGGGGTGGCCAGTGAGTTTGCCGACACAATTGACCGAGCAATTACTGATCACCCAATAGAAAGACTCATCGCTCGTGCTGATAGCGCCCTTTACGAGGCAAAACGTGCCGGACGAGATCGGGTCGTGGTTGCGGGCGAAGCTAAGGGCTGATAGCAGTTTACCCGTGGCTTTAGTTTGGATAAGGTTGCTGTAAACGCCCTATTTACGGACTTCTTCATCTATTGTTTTAATTTCTCCGCAAGGAAACACTTTGTTACACTTCAAGCACCTTTACTGGATTGTTAGGGCGTAACATTTTAAGTGCTATCCAATGGTACGCGACCAAAAATACTCGAATCTAACCCAATCAATAATTACAAAAGGAAATTCGCCATGACTAAAATTACGCTAATTTTTTGCAGTGTAGTGCTCACTTGCTTACTGGGGCAGCCAGCACTTGCCGCAACCTCCACTTCTACTTCCAAAACATATAGCAGCGCTGGAAAGCAGGTTTCTAAATCCAGTACGACGACCACTAGCTCGGGCAGCACCACAAGGCATACTTCCACCTCAGGCAAAAATTTGGGCAAATCCACCACATCGGGCAACACCACTAAACATGTAAACGCTTCTGGTGCCTCGACGGGTAAATCCGTACGCACGGGTAATACGACGGTGCATAAAAACGCTTCTGGAAAAGTTGTCGCAAAATCAACAACGGTTGGCAGTGTAACAACGCACAAAGATGCGAAGGGCAATAAAATTGGCTCAACTAAGCGGTAGTTGCGCTTGGTAACTCGCTTGCAGCTTTACCAATCGCATTCCCTGGGTGCCGCAGTACGCAAACACCATAGGCAGCTAGATGGCAGCCAGATCGGGGAAACATAGTGCGCAACCAAAGTAAGCAGCCGCAGTGCGTGACCACAGTAAGCCGCTTGCAAGCAGCCCGTGTTTAGCGGGCTAAGAACCCACCAAACGTTGCTGCCACCATGGCATCAACAATTTGTGCATGGTTAAATTTATTATCACGTCGCAAAAACTCCACCGTCGGGTCGCATGAACGTGAATACAACGTGTACACAATCACATCGTCCGGTATCGCCTGGTTGATTGCCTGTTCACGCTTGGCTTGTTCAACAAGGGCGTAGAAGCGCTTGTTTAACGGGATGGCTGCGGCTAAGTAGTGCAGGTTTAGGAGCATGCTGCGTTGCAGCGCGCGGCTAGTCGAAGGCAAGTGCGGCACACCTCCTGCCAAGCGATGTTGCAGGGACCAACGCAATATCGCCTCCAGTTGTTGTACTGCGGGGAGCGTTTCTGGCAAGGCGTCAAGCTGCGCGGTAGTTTCTTGCAGCAAGCGCACCATTGCCGCGCCAGCGAGCTTTTCTTTGGACGGGAAGTGTTTGTACAAGCTGCCTTTTGCGATACCAACAGCGTCGGCAACATCATCCATCGTCATTAGATCATAGCCTTTTTCGCTTAATAAACCATTTACGGCATTAAGGATGGCTTCTTCGCGCGCGTCAAACTGTTGTTTTTTAAAGGGAATTTTTAGATCGAACATATTTTTAAGTTTTTTTGAACTTTCTGCGTTGCGAGATGACTAATCAGTCACTATACGACGATAACGTCAACTTATCGCCTTGTTAGTCATTGTCTGATTTAGTTTAGTTCCTATTTATCATTTACACAATCTTAAATTTTCTCGAGGAAAATCATGTTTAAAACGCTTAAAGTTATTACTGTTGCAGCAGCACTTTCAGTCTCTGGTGCCGCCTTTGCTGATGGCCACGCTAAAGGCGCGGATCACAAGGGTGCCGATCATAAACAGATGGCAAAAAAAGACATCGTGGATACCGCCGTAGCGGCCGGTAACTTCAAGACGCTAGCGGCTGCACTAGGTGCTGCTGGCTTGGTAGAAACGCTAAAGGGCAAAGGGCCATTCACGGTATTTGCACCAACAGACGAAGCCTTTGCAAAAATCCCCAAAGCAGATTTGGATGCGTTACTCAAGGACAAAGCGAAGCTCACTGCCATCCTTACTTATCATGTTGTGCCAGCCAAAGTATATGCTAAAGACGTAAAAGCCGGCGATGCGCCAACCGTGAACGGCAAACCAATTAAAATCACGACCGAAGGTGGTGTGATGGTAAACGGTGCCAAAGTAATTAAGACGGATGTAAAAGCTTCAAACGGTGTTATCCATGCAATTGATACTGTACTAATGCCTAAGTAAGTTGCCTTTTCAACATCGCGACGATGCTTCGGAGATGCCCTATATTTGGGCGTTTCCGAGGCATTTTCTTATGTGTTGAATATTAAACGTTCGCGCCTGCAGTTATTAGCGCCACAACCTCCTTCACCACGCGCTCGGCAGATTCAAACGCCCCTTCCATGCCGGGTAGTTTTTCGGCTGTATGTTCACCCGCAAAATGCACAATGCCAACCGATGTTTTCAGCCACGGTTGCAACGCGGTAATTTGCCCATCCGTAAAGTGCGCATAAACGGCAGCGTCTTTTCAAACTCCTGCTTTACCCTCGCGCGGCGAGTCGTTTCAAGGATTTTATCGGCCGCATTTGTGCCCACGCCATCTATCCACCCGATAAAATACCTAGCAGCCTGTCGGACTGTGGCAATTGGAGTCAAAATTTGGCTGCGCCGAGCCAGATTTCACCTATTTTTTACGTCAATATCGAGCATATTGACTCAAAAATAGGTGAAATATGGGTCGCGCAGGCGGATTTTGAGCCGATTTAGCCATAGTCCGACAGGCTGCTAGTGCATCAGGCGACACATCGTTGTTGGCACCGACTACGCTAAAAGTGCGTTCAAAAGGCGTATCAGTCCATATACTGGCACCAATATTGCGTTTATTCCATTCTGCACATTCGCCCTGCAAACACGCTTTTTTTAATGTGGCTGTAGGCTACTGTTTGACCCTAGAAACGGCAGTTGGGCGAGGGGGATTTTAGGGCTTATCGGTTGATTACATGGTAACGGGTGCCCAAATTTTTACCGTGGATAAAGATGGGCGATCGTCAGGGTTAAATGATTTCCCGGCCCGGGTAAAAAATTAGTAGCGGGTGTTAATGACCTTCCCGATGGCATGAAAAAAGAGATCGCCGCCAACTATCCAATTTGTAACAAAGCGCCACCGCTTGATGATGCCCGTCCTAACGAGACATCATGGATCTACTTTAAAACCGAAATAGAAAAACAGAAATCCAAGAGGTAGTTGCTGTAACCCTACAGAAATGCCTGAAGATACCCTATAATTAGGCATCTTCAGGCATTTTTATTTACATTGAGCGAATGCAATTTTGACGTCAGCGCAACGCAGTATTCCCATCCGCCAATTGTTTCAGCTCGCCCCGACGCTGTATTTTGAACTGGCTTTGGGTATTGCCGTAGGTATCATTGGTACCGGCTTGGCCGCGCGGGTATCCGACATAGATGCCGCTGCGTTGGCACTAGCCAATAACTTGGCCGCGATGCTATTCATTTTATTTCGTTTAGTTGGCGTCGGCATTAGCGTCGTTATTACGCAAAGCTTAGGGGCTAAACAGCGGATCACGGCCGACGCTGCAGCGCGCGCAGCATTAGGCGCCAGCACTTGGCTGGGGGTATTTTGTGCGGTGATGGCCGTCAGCTTCGCATGGCCAATGATGCGATTGATGAACGCGCCGCCCGAAGTATTGCAATTGGCCGCACCCTATTTGCAGGCCTCAGCGATTCCGCTGTTACTAGACGCTTGGATTACCGCGCACACAGCCGTGCTGCGTGCGCACTTACGCAATCGCGAGACCTTAACAGTCACTTTCATCATGCATGCGCTACATTTGGCGATTGCCTGGCCGCTGATGACAGGCACAAGCGCCATTGCACCCATGGGGTTGTTGGGCTTTGCGCTAGCTTGTGGCATTAGCCGTGTTGTAGCGCTGCTTCTGTTCATCTGGCTGTGGAAGACCCGGCTACAGTTAACGACGCAGCTTGGGGATTGGTGGCGACTGGCGCGGCAACAACTTGCGCCTGTGTTGCACATCGGCCTTCCTGCCGCGGCAGAAAACGTGGCTTATCGCGTGGCATTTGTTATCAGCGTGGCAGCGGTGGGGCATTTAGGTGCGTCAGCCTTGGCCACACAAGCCTATGTAATACAAATTAGCCACATAGGCTTAATTTTCGGCTTAGCGATTAGCTTTGCGGTTGAAATCGTAGTGGGGCATTTAGTAGGCGCACATCGCTTTAAAGCTGCACAAAAGTTAGTGCGCCAAGCCTTGGCATTAAGCTTGGCACTAAGTTTAGCGGCGACGGTTTTAATTGCATCGGCGGGCGCTTGGCTATTAGGACAATTTACCGCCGACGTAGAAATTATTCGCGTTGGCACGACGCTGCTGTGGCTTACGGTTGTACTGGAGCTGGGCCGCACGTTTAATCTAGTCGTGATCAATGCCTTGCGCGCAACCGGTGACGCCACATTTCCAGTTGTTGCCGGTAGTGCGTCGATGTTGCTAATATTAGCGAGCGGTAGTTGGCTATTGAGTAGCTATTTTGCACTCGGACTGATTGGGGTGTGGATTGCCTACGCCGCCGATGAGTGGATACGTGGTTTAATAATGTGGCAACGGTGGGTGCGCTATGCGTGGCTGCCACACGCGAAAGCGTCCGTGCGCCGGAGGGTGTAACGAATTTTGTGTAGATTGATTTTTTGTTAGGCTCCGTATAGATTCAAACCAAGGAGCCCATATGAAACGTAACCCCGTACCAACCGACGCTATCAGCACAAATAATAACGGACAAGCCAGCCTAGATACTCCCCCATTTCCGCAAGCCCTGCTTGATCATGTCATCGCGCACTATAAGAAGCCTAGCGACTTAATTGGCGAGAACGGCATGTTAAAGCAACTCACGAAAGCCGTTTTTGAAGCTGCGCTCAAGGCCGAGATG
>JANNXI010000164.1:0-7613 GCA_031409495.1 Betaproteobacteria bacterium | reverse complement strand
AGCGGGTTGCCGTCATCGTTAACGATATGTCTGAAATAAATATTGACGCGCGCTTAATTGAGCAAGGTGGCGCAAATTTGTCGCGCACGGAAGAAAAACTGGTCGAAATGTCCAATGGCTGTATTTGCTGCACTCTGCGTGAAGATCTGCTGATTGAGGTGACGCGGCTGGCTGAAGAAAAGCGCTTTGATTATTTGTTGATTGAATCCACTGGCATTTCTGAGCCTTTACCGGTAGCTGAAACCTTTACCTTTGAGGATGAAGAAGGTAAAAGTTTATCCAAAGTAGCGCGCTTGGACACGATGGTAACGGTGGTAGATGCCTATAATTTTTTAAACGATTTTTGCTCGCAAGACCGCCTAAAAGCCCGTGGCGAGCACATGGGTGAAGGCGACGAACGTACTGTCGTTAATTTGCTGACCGAGCAAATCGAATTTGCCAACGTGATCATCGTAAACAAAACAGATTTAGTGCCAGCTGACGTGGTAACTAAACTCAAAAGTATTTTGGCAGCGCTGAATCCGGACGCCAAAATTATTGACTCGGCCCGTAGTGCTGTGCCCCTGGCAGAAATACTAGATACCAAATTATTTAATTTTGAAAAAGCTTCTGAAGCGCCCGGCTGGCTAAAAGTAATGCGCGGCCAAGAGACTTCTGAAAGCGAAGAGTACGGCATTGCTAGCTTTGCGTTTAGCGTACATCGCCCGTTTCATCCAAGCCGGTTTTATGACTTTATCGGTGCAGACTGGGGTGGGGTAATCCGCTCGAAGGGCTATTTTTGGTTGGCTACCCGCTACGATCAAGCAGGCTCATGGAGTCAAGCCGGCGGCTCGCGTATTAACGAAGCAGGTGGCTCATGGTGGGCGGCTACGGCAAAAGCCGACTGGCCAGAGGAGCCGGATTATATTGCCCGCATAAAGAAAAAGTGGGACCCAAAGTTTGGTGATCGTCGGCAAGAGCTGGTGTTTATTGGCGTCAATATGGACGAGCCATGGCTCCGCGCACAGCTCACCAAGTGTTTGCTCACCGATAAAGAAATGGCCGAGGGACGCGCGCGTTGGGCGAGGTATCCAGACCCGTTTCCAGAATGGCGCATTGCGACGACCGAATCATAGCGACGGAGCGGATGGGCGCTACTTCAAAAATCAAACTGTAATTTTTACCACCCAATACTAAATTCACACATGAAAAAACCTGTTCCCAAACTCGGCGTGATCGCGCTCGCCGTATTTTCTACATTTCTCCCGACTTCCACAGTATTTGCACAGGGTGTTGGTACCGATCAACAATTACAAAAAATTAAAGTTACCGGCACGCGTGCGCCTTTAGATCCTAATTTACCGAATACAACAGCAAGTAAAACCGCGGAAGAATTGCGCGAGCAACAAAATATTTTTAATCCAGAAGATGCATTGCGTAACTTACCCAATACCACTATCCGCAAACGCTATGCTGGGGATCGCAATGCCCTCATCGGTGGGCGTAGCTTTTCCACCAGTCAAGCGCCGCGCGGCTTGGTGTTTATGGATGGCTATTTAATTTCTAACTTTTTAGGCAGGTTTGATGCGCCGCGATGGAATATGGTGGCACCTGAAGAAATGGCGCGTATTGATTTGCTCTATGGCCCGTTTTCGGCTATTTATCCCGGGAATTCTATTGGCACCACGGTAGCAATTACAACTTCAAAACCAAAGACATTTGAAGGTAGGGCGCGCGGCTGCGCAATTTCAATCGTTTAGTGAATACGGCCTTAAAGGCGACCATAACAATAGTCAACTCTCCGCCATACTCGGCAATCGCTTTGATTCTGGCGCGTGGTTAAGGTTAGCGCTAAATCGGCAAGACTCTACTAGCCAGCCGCAGCGGTATTTAGGCATCAATGCCAGCGCAACGCGTGTGTTTGCGCCACCTACTGGCACGCCTTTTACTGGGGTAATTTATGACGTAGAGCCAAATGGTTTACGACGTGCCATTTTGGGCGCTAATGCAGGCGCGATTGACCACACCATTCAACATACTGTGAAGCTGCGCGGTGGTTATTAAGAAAAAATGCGCATCTAATTTACCGCGCTTAAATGCAAATTATCCGTAAATTGCCCGTCTACGCCTAGCGCGAACAAGGCTGCAATACGCACCGGATCATTCACGGTGTAGCACAACACCCGATAGCCTTCGCCTTTGAATAAACTCAACAAATCTTCGTTGATATGCTTTTGATTGGTGTGCAGCGACACGCAATTGAGTTCCCGCATGATGGGCAATAAGCTAGCATCCGGTTCGGTATCGATCAGCAAACCTATCGGCAAGCTGGGCGCGGCGTCGCGCGCGGCGCGCAGAGCTTCCATGCTGAAGCTGGACAACAACGGCGCAACGGCTTGGCCATACCAGAGCTTTACACATTCCAACGCAACGGCTTCGCCGGTTTGCGCATCGCGTCCGTTACAGGGTTTAATTTCTACATTGGCGAGCATATTGTGTTGCTGCAAAAATTGTGCAGTAGCGGCTAGCGTGGGAATGCGCTCACCTTCGAACAAATGACTGTGCAAACTGCCAGCGTCTAGCGCTTGCAGTTGCGCCAAGGTAAGCGCTTTGGCTAAGCCTTTGCCGTTTGTGGTCCGCTCCAAGGTGTCGTCATGCAGCAAAATCGCCTGATTATCAGCGGATAGTTTTACGTCAAACTCCACCGCATGGTAGCCGCATTGGAAACCCGTACGCATGGCGGCAATCGTGTTTTCAGGTGCTAAAGCGCCACCGCCGCGATGCGCAAACAGCCGTGGATAGGGCCACGGCAAGGCTTTTAGGGCTTCGGCATCTTGAGTTGAAATAATCATTTAAATAATCCTGGCGCAAACCAAAACATAAATTGCAACATCACAATGCTGGCTATCGCGGCGAGTAGATCATCAAACATCACACCGAAGCCGTTTTTAAATTTGGCGTCGGCCGCACTAATAGGCCATGGTTTTACGATGTCGAAGAACCGAAACCATACAAAGCCCCAAAAGGCGCCCAGCCAACCAGCAGGCGCAAAAATTAACACTAAAAACATGGCCGCAATTTCGTCAATCACCATACCGCCGTGGTCGGCTACACCCATTGCTTTTTGCGTCACGCCGCACGCCCACATGCCCACTAAAAACAACCACACCGCCAATGACAGCAATACTACAGTGACCGGTATTTGCCAGCGCGCGTGTCCATACTCACACCAGTATTGCGCCGCATAAAACAACGGCAATGCAGCTAGGGTGCCCCACGTGCCAGGCGCTTTGGGTGCGAGGCCGGCACCGAAGCCCAAGGCGATACCGTGCGCGGGATGGGCGAGCAAAAACGGGGCGGATATTTTGGTGTTTGAAGTGAGCGACATGATTTTAAATTAGTTATCGACGGTGAAGTGATCATAGCCCGACCGCGTAGCAGGACTTGGGTTACCCTTCACATTATGGACGATTACACCATTATTTGATTTATCACTGTTGCCTTCATTAGGCGCCATGATCTTGCCGATTCGGGCACAAGGCAGCGCTAACGCTAGCGCAATTTCTGCAATGCGCTCTCGCGCCAAAGCCGGTGCAGTAAAGCACAGTTCATAATCATCACCTCCGCTCAAGATAGCCGTATTTCGGGAATCTTCAGGCACTTTACTGGCTAATTTTGGCGATGGAATGCAGGTAAAGTCAAGCTGCGCAGTAACTTTCGATGCGGCGCAAATATGCGCTAAATCAGCCACCAAGCCATCTGAAACATCAATGGCCGCATGGGCAACATTGCGCAGTTGCAAGCCTAGTGCAATACGCGGCGTCGGGCTAACGAGAGAAGTAGCAAGTTGCGCAAAATCAGCCGCTGTGAGGTGGATTTTTTTCTGTAAATGCTTTAACGCCAGCGCCGCCCCCCCCAAGGTTCCGGATACCCAAATATCATCATCAACACGGGCATTACCTCTCCTTAGCGCTTGATTGGGAGGTACTTCACCCAATACAGTAATGGTGATTGATAACGGCCCGCTGGTGGTGTCGCCGCCAATGAGTGCCACATTGTAGGTATCAGCCAAGGCGAACATGCCATCGGAAAATGCCTTTAACCATGCATGGTCAAGGTGAGGCAAAGTTAGGGCTAAAGTAAAAAACCGCGGTGTCGCACCCATTGCCGCCAAATCGGATAAATTTACCGCAAGCGCCTTATGCCCAAGCGTGGCGGGCGCGACGTCACTAAAAAAGTGTCGCCCACAAACAAGTGTGTCGGTGGATATTGCTGTGGCCAACCCTGCTGTTGCTACATACAGGGCGCAATCATCGCCCACGCCGAGCAGTGCAGTAGGCACTGGCCGGCGAAAATAGCGCGCGATAAGATCAAACTCTGGCGTCGTGGTGTGCATAATTAAAGATGCAGGGCGCCATCAGCGCGCTAAGACGGCTCTGAGTCGGTCTGTGGATCTGACTGGCTTGGCGTTGGCTGGTTTGGCACTGGCTTACTTGGCGCGGGCATTGTGGCAAACGCAATATCCGCTGCCCTCACCTGTGCTGCTAATTTATCCAACACGCCGTTTACATACTTGTGCCCGTCTGTGCCGCCGTAAGACTTTGCAAGCTCAACGGCTTCGTTAATAATCACGCGGTAGGGTGTTTGCGGTGTGTTAATTAACTCGTGCGCACCCAGCAACAAAATGGCGCGCTCTATCGGGCTGAGCTCGGTTGGTTTGCGATCAAGATGCGGTTCAAGGGCTAAATCAAGTTCAGTCGCTTGGCGCACAATAGCGCGCAAGAAGGCCTGAAATAGAGCGGGATCAGCGTGATGATATTCGGGATCATCACCAAATTGGGTTTCAATTTCAACTAACTCGGCAGATGCAACTTGCCACTGGTATAAGCCCTGCAGCACCAGCTCCCGCGATTTGCGGCGACGATTTCCGGGCGCACGGGGTGCACCTTTGATTTTCGGGCCTTTGGCTGCCATTGGCGCAATGGCAGCGGCTTTTGGTTTTACGGCGGACTTGTTTTTCAAACCCAAGGTGCCCAACATTTTTTCGGTTCTTACTTCACTCATATAAATCGCCCTAAGGTTTTATCTTGCTGTGCATTGTGGCGCAGCTTTGGGCACAACAGCGCCATTTCAATTGCTGCACGGGCGCAATCTGCACCCTTGTCCGCAGCACGTTCTTGCGCTTGAGCATCGGTTTCAACGGTTAAAATTCCGTTTGCAATTGGCAAGCCAGCTTCCAGCGATACTTCCATCACGCCGCGGCAACTGTCGTTACTTACTATTTCAAAATGATAAGTTTCACCCCGAATTACGCAGCCTAATGCCACCAACGCGTCAAAGCTGTTTGATTGCGCCATGGCTTGCAAAGCCAGCGGAATTTCTAATGCGCCGGGCACGCTCGCAATTTGAATTTGCGCAGTTGCTACGCCTAAACGCGCTAACTCTGCGGTACAACCGCCAAGCAAGGCCGACACTACGGCATCATTAAACCGGCTGTGCACAATACCGATACGCAAGCCTGCACCAGAGACTTCAATTTGAGGAGGGGAATGGCGACTCACGCTATTTTCAACTTTCTCTCGACCGATGGCGGTAAATATTCCACCACTTCTAGATCAAAGCCCGCCAAGCTCGGCATTTTTTTAGGCCACGCCAGCACACGCATTTTGCGCACATTTAAGCTACGCAAAATTTGCGCGCCGATGCCATGCAAACGTGGATCCCATGCTCTTGGCGGCTGGGCTTTTTCTTCACGCGGCATAAAGCGTTGGAGCAAGCTTTTTGCATCTTCTTTACCGCGCAATAGCACAATCACGCCAGTGCCTTCAGTAGCAATCACACGCATCGCTTCAGCGACGCTATAGGCGTGCTTACCGCTATTAAATTCAAACAAATCTAGGCTACTAAACGGCTCGTGAACTCGCGTAATAACTGGGGTATCCGCTTTTATCACGCCACGGGTTAAGGCTAAATGCACTTCGTCAACCGTTTTATCGTGGAAGGCATGCAGTTCAAAAGGGCCGTAGGGTGTAGAAATTTCTTGGCTTGAAATTTTATCAACTAAGGTTTCGTTGATAGAACGATACCGAATTAAATCCTCAATCGTGCCTACTTTTAAGCCATGCTCTTCAGCAAAAATTTGCAGATCTGGCAGCCGCGCCATCTCGCCGTCATCTTTAATAATTTCGCAGATCACACTCGCCGGCGTTAGCCCAGCCAAGCGCGCCAAATCGCAGCCCGCTTCGGTGTGCCCTGCCCGCACCAGCACGCCACCGGGGCGCGCCATAATCGGAAAAATATGGCCGGGGCGTGAAATATCTTCAGGCTTGGCGTTTGCAGCAATAGCCACGCGCACCGTGCGCGCACGATCCGCTGGCGAAATGCCGGTGCTAACGCCCGTAGCAGCTTCAATAGAGGTAGTGAATGCAGTGCCATGGCGCGTACGATTATCAGCAACCATCAACGGCAAGTTAATTTGCTTACAATGGGATTCTTCCAATGTAAGGCAAATTAAACCGCGGCCATGCTTGGCCATAAAATTGATGATGTCTGGCGTGATGTAGTCGGCTGCCACAACGAGATCACCCTCGTTTTCGCGGTCTTCGGCATCCACTAAAACTACCATTTTGCCAGCACGAATATCATCGATAATTTCGGCGGCAGAGCTAATATTGACGGCCATGAGAGTCAGGTTCTAAGAAGAAGGACACGTATTATCGCATTTTGGCCTTCAATCGGGAAGAAAAGGCTGCAAAACAGGCGTAAATCCTTGCCGCTGCGGCGTGTTAAGCTTGCCCACTTTTTTCAATTAAATCCGTAAAATTACTCTTATGGCAAAACTTTATTTTCGATTCGCGGCCATGAACGCGGGTAAATCCACAGCACTCTTGCAGGTGGCCTTCAATTATGAAGAACGTGGCCAATCCGTTGATTTATTCACCGCCCAAGTCGATGACCGCTACGGCGAAGGCAAAATTGCGTCGCGCCTAGGCTTATCGCGCCCAGCAGAAGTGTTTCATCCTAATATGACTTTTGGCGACATATACAGCAACGGCGATGGCAACGGCGACGCTAGGCGTAGCCTGCCGTCCGCTATTTTGGTAGATGAAGCGCAATTTTTAACGCATAGCCAAGTGGTGGAACTGCACGTGTTAGCCCACACCGGCAAGTGCCCGATCATTTGCTACGGTTTACGCAGCGACTTTTTAGGCCAGTCCTTCCCCGGTTCGCGCGCGTTGCTTACCTTGGCCGATGATTTAGAAGAAATGAAAACCATCTGCCGCTGCGGCCGCAAAGCCACCATGAACGTGCGTTTGAACGAAGACGGTACAAGAGTGCGCGAAGGCGAGCAGGTAGAAATTGGCGGCAATAGTCGCTACGAAGCGGTATGCCCACTGCGATTTTATACCGGTAAATGCTAGAATTACTACTTTGAAGACGCCCTAAAATAGGGCATTTTCAGCCAGAAAAAATCAACTCAAAGCCAGATCATGCCAACTAAAAATGACCCTATTCCCACTGATATTCCAACTCCAAACTCGACATTTTTAGCGGTGGTAACGGGTAGCAGCGCCATTTTATCGCCCGCACAGAAGTCCTTTAAGCAACTGTTGGCTAACGTCGAAAAAGCCGAA
>JANNXI010000163.1:0-11058 GCA_031409495.1 Betaproteobacteria bacterium | reverse complement strand
AATCCGCTACCGTGTTGCCATAAGCGTTGTAATTAATGCTGCGGCCAACGCGCGCCAAGTCAGCTAGTGCTTGCGGCCTGTATTCGTCAACCGCCACAGGCTGAAGACCGTCGCCATAGGCTGCAGCCATGGCCCAAGCGTGAAATTGGCCTGCTAACGCGGTGCTTACAATTAGGCTGGTGCAGGTTGCAGCCGACGTATTAATATACACGTGTAAACTTGGGTGATCCCGTAGCAAGGTTGCGCGATGATGGTCAAAATAATGCACTGTGGCGCCTAAATCCAGCAGTGCGTAAAGCGCTTCCGCGTTGCTGTCCAGCGAAACGTCACACACGTAAACTTCGGCATTCGGCCAGTCGCAAGAAGGGTAATCGCGCCCTAGCCGCCCAAGTAAGTTGATGTCGCGCTTAACACCCGTGACGAAAATTGCAGGTGGCCCACTGATGGGGTGCTGGACTCGGTGCGCCAACCGCAGCTGATGCGTGGCGATGATGCCGTCGGCATCACCGTTGAACACATAAAAAATTTGCTTGATCACGTTACACTTGGCTCGGCGTGGCTAGCTTCAAGACGGAGGCAGTACGCCGTCAGCTTGCAACCGCGCAATTATTAGTGCCACGGCTTCATCGACTGCTATCACCGCCGTATCGATGACAATTTCAGCAGCATCAGGCACTTCGAAAGGGTCGGAGATGCCCGTAAATGCGGGCAGTTGGCCCGACCTTGCCTTCGCATAAAGCCCTTTAGGATCGCGCGATTCGCAAACCGCCAAGCTAGTTGCCACATGCACTAAATAAAATTTACCTAATGACTCCACCTGCGCGCGCACCGCTTGGCGCGCAGTGGCAAATGGCGCGATAAGTGCACAAATAGCCAAACCGTGATGACGAGTGACTTCAGCGGCCACAAAGCCAACACGCTTGATATTTATTTCGCGATCTTGTCGCGAAAAGCCTAAACCAGCGCTTAGGTGCGCTCGGACAATATCTCCGTCGAGCACTGTTACGGCACGGGCAAACTTATGTTCAATTTGGGCAGCTAACGCGTCCGCCAAAGTTGATTTGCCGGCACCGGAAAGCCCGACTAGAAAAATGGTTGCGCCTGGCAATGTGGTTCCTTCTTAAACTATCTGGCAGAAATATATAAAATTACGTAACCCAGAGCGGCGGGGCAAGAGGCTAACGGATCAGCATACAAAACAACAGATGCACAGAGCACACGCCCTACCCGCATATACGCGCAGCTGATACAAAAAAGCCCGCACGTTCGAACGATGGCGGGCTTTTTTGCGCCTATTTCCAGGAAAGCTGGGAAGTACCTTTATATGCATGCACCAAGCTACAATCCCGCCCGTGCGGGCAAAAATAAATTCACTAGCGTTTATATACGCCGTTTGCGCCTAATACCGTTAGCTCCACAAAGTCGGTGCCTATATGGTTGCTAGGAGAGTACGTTACCTTAAAACCACTCAAATCAATCGTACCCGCGCGATCGAGGGCATCAACTAATGATTCACGAGTTATCACGCGCCCTGCTTTTTTTATTCCCTCTACCAAAATACGGGCAGAAATATAACCTTCGTAGGAACTAAATGAGGCTGCTTTTTCGCCACCGATACGCTTCAAGTACTCTCGGCCTAACGGCTCGGCACTTGAATAGGGCAACGGTACAACTTGCGAAACTTCCACGCCAATACCGTCAGGACCCAGAAGTTTCGCTAAAGTTGAGGCACCCGCACTACTGGCAACCGTAAATTTTGGATTTGAACGAATTCGCTTCATTTCTTTAATGAAGGCCGCTGCAGTTTGACCGCCCGCCACAATTACCACAGCGTCTGGCTTTGATGCGGCAATGGATGCCGCTTGCGACGCGACGTTCACAGAGTTACGGTCTGCGGTGCCGTAAAGGTGAAGCCGCAGTTGCTGCTTATCTAAGGCTTCTGCCAGCCCCGCTAACCCAGCCCGACCGCTGGCATCACTTTGCGCAAAAAGCGCAATTTTTTTCAAACCCCGCGGCACCAACGTCGCAACCACTTTGCGCATTTCATCTACATAACTAGCGCGCGTATTGAAGATGTAGCGGTTGGAAGGGGTACGTAAACCGATATCGCCAGTTGATGGGCCCACTAGCGGAACTTTTGCCGCAGTGATATCCGCCACAAGGGGATTGATATTGTGTGATCCCGCAAGCCCGATTAACGCTAGGACATTGTCGTCGATAAGCTTCTTAACGTTGGCTTTAGCGCGTGCCGGATCACTAGCATCGTCGAGCGAGACAAGCTTAAGTTTTTTTCCATTAATGCCACCAGCTTGGTTGACTGCTTCAAAGTGCGCTTCGATTCCGGCTTTTAAACCCAGCCCAATTTCTTCATATGGGCCGGTAAGTGACACCGACTGACCGATTAAAATTGTGTCAGCATCCGCTTGCGCAAACACGCTGAGCGGGGCCGAAAGCAAGCAAGCAGACGCCACTGCATAAGCCAACGTACCAAGTGTAAAACGACGGGAGCAACTTAAAACAGGGCGATTCATCATAATCCTAACGGTAAAAACAAAAGAAACCTAACCGACGCAGTTATTCAAGTTAACTGCGCGGCACCAACCTTCGTGGGTACTTCAGTAATAACTTAGCTTCTCGAGAAAATAGTCCACAAATTTGCTAAGTCTTGCGCGCCATCTTGGCCCGTGATTAACTTTAAGGCTGCGACGCCTTTTGGCTTTTGACCAGATTGAATTAGCGCTGTGCCAAGCTTTAGTTGCGCATCATCGGCGCGGCGCAAATTGCCTTTCGCGATACCGTCCTGCATAAGCTGAATACCTCGGGCCGCTTGGCCCGCCGTAAACACGTTATAGCCAAGATTCACGAGCTCGGTACCGTCCTTAGCGGCTTTGGCTTGCGCCTCTGCCGGGCTACCAGCCGCAACAATGGCTTGATTTTCGGTTCCGCGCTTTTCAATCAAATCACGCAAACGCTTTTGACGATCAGCCTCTGCACCGACGCCAAACAATTTTTTGCTGTATGCGTCATCAACAATTTTTTTAGCTTCAGCGATAAATCCACCTTGGAGTGACAGTTGCGCCATTTCCATGAAATCTTGCGTCGTCGTCAAATTTCCAGTGGCCAATTGCAAGCGGTACACATCAAGGGTCAAGCGATCAGAATAACCACCTTTTCTTTGCATGCTATCAATCACCGTTCTCCACAACGCTTTATCGGGATAATTGGCAAGCAATTTTTCAATGGTGCTCACGTAACCCGCGTTGTTTTTTTGGCGTAAATAAATATTGGCCAACATAGATAATTTATCTTTAGAAGGGCGGCCCGCGCGTTCCTCTGCCGCTAAATCTGCCTGCGTTTCTCTTAACGCATTGGCCATATCACCGCTCTGAAAATAAGCGTTCACCAACACGGTTCTCACTGAAGCACTCGTGCCACCTTCTTTAAAATAACGTGAGGCCCATTTAGCCGCAGTGCCCCAATCTCTGCGTTGATAAGCTGTTTTGGCCAACGCATCAATCATCGGCAATTGATTCGCACCAGCGGCGCCAGTACCTAAGGCTGCTTCGAACGCGCGCACTGCTGTCTCCGCGTCTCCCGCGCTAGACGCTGCAGAACCACGCATACCTTCAATGGTGGCGATTTCCTTTGGCGTTTTATTACCGACAGCATCGACTTCGCGAATTTTAACGAGCGCTTCTTTCGCCTTACCTGCTTTCAACAGCGCACTTGCAGCCTGCAAGGGATTACCGATCTCAGGGCGCAATGACTGCGCCAAAACATTCGTTGCCCCCATCGACACCAACGCACCAACGACACATAAAGACAATAAAGTTTGACGCAACGTTTGGGAGAGTTTCATCGCAATTCCTTGAAAGATAAAAGACAAAACGCGGCGAGGCCGCGTTTTGTTGACTAGTTAAACAACTATTTTACGAACTGCTCGTTGCCCACAATACCCATTTTAACCACGCCATTTCTTTGCGCTGCAGCCATCACCTTCGCAACATAGCGATAAGGCGCTAACTTATTAGGACGCAGATGCACTTCTGGCTGGATTTTTTCCGCTGCAATGCCAACAAATCTTGGCTCAAGCTCGGCAATAGTCACGGGTACCGCGTTCCATAAAATAGTACCGTCAAAATCCACATCCAACTTCACCACTATCGGCGGTGTAGTTGGCGGTGGCGGATTTCCCACTGGCATATCCAACTTTACGGCGTGGGTTTGAATCGGAATAGTAATAATCAACATGATGATCAACACTAACATCACGTCGATTAACGGCGTGGTATTAATTTCCATCATCGGTTCCGGGTCACCGCTAGCGCTGCTACTTACATTCATACTCATAACAAATCCTTTTTAACGCGCCGCTCCATTTACTGGGTCATCGAGCGTAAAACTAGAAAGCAAATGAATCGGCGTATTAAGCGTTGAAGCTAAATTATCGAAAAGGCGTTAACCCCGGGGTGGTGGTTCGGTAATGAACCCAATTTTGATGATACTTGCCCGCTGAGCCGTATAAATTACCCGCCCAACTGATTCATATCTCACATTTTCATCACCGCGCACATGCACTTCGGGCTGCGGTGTAAGCACCGCAATTTTTTTCATTTCTTCAAAAAGTGCATCGCTGTCAGCAATGGCTTTACCGTCCCAAAAAACATCGCCGTCTTTAGTAACTGAGATAACGATATTTTCCGGCTTTGTTTGCGTGGGGATATTTTCTTCTTTTGGCAGTTCTACTTTCGCAGTCTGCAAAATTACCGGCGTTGTGATCAAAAAGATGATCAACAACACCAACATAATATCCACCAGCGGTGTAGTGTTGATGTCAGAGATAACAGTCTCTTCACTGTTACCGTCGTTGCCTACGCTCATTGACATAGTAGTTTCCTAGGTTATGCTGTTAGAAGACTGAAACGATTACTTCTTCTTAGCGCCTTGGCTCATCAGAACTGAATGCAAATCACCACTGAACGCACGTACTGATTCCATTGACGATTTGTTACGACGAATCAACCAGTTGTATGAAAGCACCGCTGGAACCGCCACAGCCAAACCTACCGCCGTCATAATTAGCGCTTCGCCCACCGGGCCTGCTACTTTATCGATAGACGCTTGACCGGACACGCCGATGGCCGTCAAGGCACCATAAATACCGTACACCGTTCCAAACAAACCCACAAACGGGGAAGTAGAACCAACAGTTGCCAAGAAAGCTAAGCCATCACCTAAGCGGTTATTTACATTATCTTGTGCGCGCTGAATCGCTGTTGTAACCCAAGAATTAAGATCTACGTCACCCATGATGCCACCGTGATGCTCACCGGCCTTTACGCCGCTATCAGCAATGAAGCGGAACGCGCTGCCTTCGTCAAGCGTCGCAATTCCTTGTTGCAATGTACCGGCGCTCCAAAATGATTCGGCCGCGGCTTTTGCGTCCTTATTAATTTTGCGTTGTTCGAACAATTTTACGACTAGGATGTACCAGCTACCCATTGACATGATCACCAAAATTGCCAAAACTGACAGCGAAATCCAGTCGCCATGGTTTACCAGTGCTTTGATACCATAGGGATTTTCAACAGCCACTTTTTCTGTTTTAGCAGCGGCTGCCGGTGCAGCAGCAGGTGCAGGTGCTGCCGCTGGCGCGGCTTCGGCAGGCTTAGCCACATCTGCCGCTGGGGCAGCTGCAGGAGCTTGCGCTTGGGTAGGAGCTGAAGCAACTAAAGCAATTGTTGTTGCCATCGGTACGCAAAAAATTGCTGCAGCAGCTAACAGCGCGGGAATAGATTTTACTAGTGACATACTTCCTCCGGTATAAAATTACAGCCAAATTGTTCGACTACTTAGGATAGCCAAAACACGATTTAAAAACGAAATTAAAATTTTGAACCCAACAATGTTCGCCCTTTGGCCGGACATTTCTTGGCAAAGACTACGATAACTTTAGATTACAGCAATGCATTGTCTTGACAACTGAGATTTTGACAGCTTAATCCGCCAACTTAAACGAATACGGCACAGTAACCCGAATATCAGATCCCTGACCCTTGCACTTAAACTGCCGCGTTGCGTTCAAAGAAACATTATTAAACAAGCGATTGGATGAAGAAACTACTCTTTCGTCTTTGATTTCGCCCGATGCCGTTACCGTAAACTCAACCACCACCTCACCCTGTATGCCATCGCGTTGTGCTTGCGGCGGGTACTTGATATTGGCTCTAATGTCTTGTGAATTTGGGCAAGCCGTACCTACTGACGGCGCCGCAACAACCGCTGGCGCTGCAGCTGCTGTAGGTGGTGCCGGTGGCGCTGGTGCCGTAAATACCGGTGCAATGGGTGTTGTTGGCGCAACGATCGCATTGGTCACGGCAGGGGGTGGCGTGACGGATACTTCGGGCGGCGGCACAAATACGGTTTGCACTTGTGGCGGCGGCAACATGTCAACCGGAGGAGGAGGTGGTGGTGGTGGTGGCTTGACGATCTCTTCAACCATGACGGTTTTCAGATCTTCTTTTACCTTATCGATAATTGTCTTACCGAGACCCGCATACAGTGCCCAACCTAACAAAGCATGTAGCACCACTACAAATGCAATACCAGATAAATGCTTTGACGGACCTTCTTGTTGTTGTCTGTAATCCATAACTTCCCCTTATTTCACAACTAGGTCATGTAGTTTTGTTTCATGCACAAAAGACCAGATTCTAACCTTTTCTGATAGTTTATGCAGAACACGTAGTGTTGCCAAGCTAAAAAGCGCGGACGACGCAAATTGCTGCATCGCAACAATTGTGTCATACAGCGCACTACCGAATGTTACCGTAAAAAAGTGCCTGTTGCTTTGGGTTTTGCGTTCACATGTAGCACCTAATGAAACGTCAGCGACCCGTAGATGACGGTTACATTGTTTTAATGCTGGCGCATTATCTGCCCTCAACTTTAAAGACACGTTTGCAATCGGATGTGAAAGCCGCAGTTTGCGCAAACCCTTTCGCCAGTTCGACAACACTCCACCTACTCAACGAGGCGACGCAGCGCAGCGCAGACCGTTAACCTTTGGGTGCTCGGAGCGCGTAAAAAATGCCGCGTTTGCGGCATTTTTTACATCCAAAATACGCAGCTACAAGCGGCTTGCTTAAGTCGCTGCTGGGCCGTTAAGCGTTTGTCCAGGCGTACTTGGATGCAGCCTAAACCACGCAGCATAGAGCGCTGGCAGGAAGAATATGGTCAGCAGTGTCGCAATCAATAAGCCACCCATAATGGCAACGGCCATCGGACCAAAGAAGTCGGATCGCGTCAGTGGAATCATGGCTAAAATGGCGGCGATTGCAGTGAGCGCGATTGGCCTAAAGCGGCGCACGGTGGCGTCGATGACGGCATCAAATGGGGCGTGACCCGCGGCGATGTCTTGCTCAATTTGATCAATTAAAATAACCGAGCTTCGCATGATAATTCCAGTCAGCGCGAGCGTACCGAGCATGGCTACAAAGCCGAATGGTTTATTAAACACAAGCAACCCAAGAACCACGCCAATTAGGCCTAACGGAGCTGTGAGCACCACGATAATTACGCGTTGAAAACTACCGAGCTGAATCATTAGCACCGTAAAAACCACCCCTAAGAATAACGGTACACCGGCGGCGATTGAAGACCCGCCCTTGGCACTTTCTTCAACCGCGCCGCCTAAATCAATACGGTAACCGGGTGGTAATTTAGCGCGAATATCGACAAGCTTCTGATTAATCTGGCCGCTCACTGTTGCCGGCTGGAGGCCTTGCTGATAAATGTCGGCACGCACGGTAACCGTGGGCAATCGATCGCGGCGGAAAATGACGCCATCTTCAAAATCATATTTGACCTTAGCAATCTGTGTGAGCGCGACTGGACCCGCCCGCGTGGGCACAATTAAGCTCTCTAACAAATGCAAACGCGCGCGCTCATCGGCGGGACTCCGCAGCGTGATATCAATTAACTTATCGCGTTCTCTAAACTGTGTGACGGCGGCGCCGTTTAACGACGAAAACAAAAACTGGGACAGTTCCTGCGATGAGATGCCCAGCAGCCGAGCTTTGTCCTGATCCACCTCTAAGCGGATAATTTTTGAACGCTCATCCCAATCAAACTGTACCTGCGCTAGGCCCTCTGTTTTACGCATCACGTTAGCCACTTCTGCTGAAATTGCGCGGATAGTCGGGATATCTTCGCCGGAAACACGGAACTGTACGGGGAATCCCACTGGTGGTCCATTCTGCAGTTCCACTACGCGAGAGCGAATTTCCGGAAAATCGTTTTGAAACAGTTCAAGCAAACGCGAACGCAAGATATTCCGGGCTTTTACGCTTTTAGCCGTGAGAACAAATTGACTAAAGCTTGGCGCTGGCAATTGCTGATCAAAGGGCAAGTAAAACCGTGGGCTACCGGTACCAACGTAGGCTACATAATTTTCCAAGACATCGCTTTGCTTGGCTAGATAAGCTTCAAGTTTCTTTACTTGGACTTCAGAGGCGCTAATGGATGAGCCCTCCGCTAATTTTAGATCTACGACTAACTCAACACGTGTTGAGGATGGGAAAAATTGCTGCTGAACTTTTCCAAAAAGAATGCATGCAAACACAAACAACAACACCGTTGCTAATATTACCGTTTTGCGATGCACGACGCACCAGCGTACCCAGCGCCGGATACGCACATACAGCGGTCGATTGTAAACATCATGCTCCTCGCTAGAACCGTGCATTGCACTCGCTGACCCATCAGGCGCAAATAATTTGGCGGCGCGCGAACCGATCAGTGGAATGTGCTTCAGCCAATCCGCAATACGACGCATTTTTGGCGTCACCACGATTTTGCCGTTCTGATAATCAGGCAAAAAATGATAGCCAAAATAAGGAATAAAAATAACGGCTGCAACCCAGCTCAAAAGCAATGAAATTGACGTCACTTGAAAAATGGAGCGCGTGTATTCCCCTGTGCCCGACTTAGCCGTGGCGATCGGCAAAAAACCTGCCACTGTAACTAAGGTGCCACTTAACATAGGAAACGCCGTAGAGCTATACGCAAAGCTCGCGGCCTTCACCCGATCCATCCCCTGCTCCATTTTTACCGCCATCATTTCCACCGCAATAATGGCATCGTCAACCAGCAGCCCAAGTCCTAAAATTAAGGCTCCTAGGGATATTTTGTGTAAGCCAATATCCAGCAAATACATAAAGAAAAACGTCAACGCCAACACCAGCGGAATCGCAAACGCCACCACCATTCCAGACCGCACGCCTAAGCTTAAAAAAGTGACCGCCAATACGATAATGACGGCCTCGGCAAGCGAGCGCACGAATTCGTTGATGCTGGCCGAAACTGCCCGTGGCTGATTATTTACCCGATGCAAAGCGAGGCCAACCGGGAGATCCTTTTCTAGCCGCGCCACTACACCTTCCAAGTTCTTGCCCAAACCAATAATATCGCCGCCCAAGCGCATCGAAATGCCCAACCCGAGCGCTGGCTCACCCATGTAGCGCACTTTGCTAAAAGCTGGCTCCACATAGGCGCGCTTTACGTTGGCGATGTCGCCAATTTTAAAGGTACGATTATTTGCCCGAATGGTGAAATTCCGTACGGCTTCAATTGACTCAAAGGCACCGGTTGCACGCACATAAATTTTGTCTGTCGGCGTTTCAAAGTAGCCACCAGGCGTCATTGCATTTTGCTGCTGCATTGCACTAAAAATAGCAGCCGTATCCACACCGATGTTGGCGAGCTTTACGTTGGACAACTCAATATCAATTTTTTCTTCTTGCTCACCTAAAACATCCACCTTAGCCACGTCGGGCACGCGCAATAGTTCGCGTCGAACGCGATCGGCATAAATTTTCTTATCGGCGTAACTGTAGCCATCGCCAGTAATAGCAAAAATATCGCCGAAGGTATCGCCAAATTCATCGTTAAAAAATGGGCCTACTACGCCTTGCGGCAAAGTATTACGGATATCCCCTATACGTTTACGTACTTGGTAGGCAATTTCTGGCACGGTCGACGAAGGCGCAGCATCGTTCATCCCGAAAAAAATAACCGATTCGCCTGGCCGTGAAAAACTGCGCAAAAAGCCTAAATTTGGCACTTCTTGCAGCTTGCGTTCAAGTTTTTCGGTTACTTGCGCATCCATTTCTGCAGGGGACGCGCCAGGCCAAATGGTACGAATCGTCATAAACTTAAACGTAAACGGCGGGTCTTCTGATTGGCCCAAGCGGCCATAAGAAAAAATGCCCATCACGCCCATGACGATGATCATGTAGAGCACCAAGGGTTGGTGCTTTAGCGCCCACTCAGAAAGATTTATATTCTTCATTTTTGCTCATATTAGAATTTTTTAGCTTTAATAATATCCTGAAAAAGCCCTAAAATAAGGCATCTTCATGGCATACCCCGAAGTAGCGGGCATTCCAGGGTGAGTATTCCGGCAGCGTCCACAGCGTTGCGCTACCTTGCTACTGGCGTAGCCGCTGGTAACGTCGCCTGCAGCACCGGCTTTTCAGTTGATGGTGCTTGTGGCGCGTAACCCACCTTGCCATCGCCGCGCACGGTTGGCTCGCTAATTGGCCGAACTTGCTCGCCGTCGCGCAATTTATGCACGCCCGCCGCCACAATCAAATCACCGGCGCTCAATGTTTGCGCTACTGGTACCCCAGCCAACAATTTTAGGGGGGCAACTTGCGCAGAGGTTTCTTTGTATTGCACGACGGTGATCGGCACACTTGCTAGCTTGCCGTCGGCCAGAATTTTCCACAAATAGGCTTGATCACCCTTGATGTACACCGCTGACAGCGGCACGCTGATGGCCACGTCTTCGGAGGCAGATATAAACACCCCATAGGCGCTCATACCAAGTTGCACCGCCTCGGTGGGCGCGTCCAACGCAATACGCACCGCATAAGTGCGTGTCACCGGATCAGCCGCACCTGCTACCTCGCGAACCCGCGCTTTATATGCCTGTGCAGGTTGCGACCATAAAAATACACTGAGGTTTTTGGGATCCGCAGCTTTAGTTGTCCCAGC
>JANNXI010000162.1:0-20885 GCA_031409495.1 Betaproteobacteria bacterium | reverse complement strand
GGCTTTGGGCTTTGGGCTTTGGGCTTTGCGCCACGGCCAACGATGCAACGCTTTACCCATCGGTTAATCGCCAATAGTTTGCTCACGGTCATCATGTTGTCAGCGCTTGCGCAATACGTTGCCCAGTTGGTCTATTACCAGCGCGAAAGCCTTGAATTATTAGCGGCGAGCAAGTGTTCGTGAGTGCGCTTCTGCAATCACCAATTGACCGCCCGATAGGTAACCACATCCGCCGGCTGCCATTCGAATACGGCGAAATTACCCAAGAAGCGCTCGCACAAGCCGTCGGCATTACACGCCAGACCGTCATTGCGCTGGAGGCGTTGCGCTACGCGCCATCGCTTGAACTAGCCAGGAAAATTGCAGAAATTTTTAGTCGCGAAGTGAGTGGAGTTTTCGTCAGAAAACCGGTATGACAAAGTTGCGCCAGTTGCTTCCACTCACTTAAGCAGGCCGCCACCGACCCAGCCATTGAAGGCCGCTGTATTGCACTGTTAGGTGGCTCCAAAGGCGCTGAGTTAGCGTTGTTGCTCGCGAGCCGTTATCCCGATATCAAAGCGGTGGCCGCATTGGCACCAAGCAATTTAGTATTCGTCGCAATAACGGACGCCATGACCACTTCTTCTTTCAGCCACAATGGCGAAACGATTCCCTTCGTGCCATTCCCATGGAAAGCAACATGGCCACTTCTTGCTGGCGACAAACGCAAAGTGTTCGACCTGATGACAGAGGACAAAGCAGCAGTGGCGCGGGCGCGTATACCCGTTGAGAAAATAAATGGGCCAATCATACTTCTATCAGGCACCAAGGACGAAATGTGGGCGGCAAGAGAAATGTCTGATGAAATCATCCAACAACTAAAAGAAAAGTCATTCCCTTACCCAAATCAACATATTGCGATTGAAGGCGGCCATGACGCACCACGAAAACACTTGGATAAAGTGCTTACGTTCTTCAACACGCATTTCAAGCCGGGCCTTGAAAACGGTTGCGCGCGCGGCGAGGCGCTACCCTAACTTACCAATCCTAAAACCTCTGGTATTCCCGCATAAAGGTAGCAAAGCGCGGCACACCGTTTTTAGTCTCGCTGCGATATTTATAGGTAATGACACTGCCGATTAAGGGCGGATTATCACGTTGCGCATCCGTGAAGCCGCTACCGATATTAAACATAATCCCGCTAGCGGTTTTTACTTTTAGTGCACCAAGTTTGCCGACGTATTTGCCTTTGCCGGGAAGGTGCGAAATCACTGTGGCTTCTGCGTCTTCTTGCGGTTTTAGTTTTAGCAATACGTCGCTGCGGCCCGTAACATAAGGCGCTGCAGCCAAATGCAGCATCAAGCCTTCAGCACCTTCATCGACCATCTTCTTAAACAGTGTTTGTAGCGCGGCGTTGTCGATAATTTTTGTTTGCTTTACTGCCACGAGCTGCGGCCAATTATGGGTGGCAACAATTTGTTCGATAAGGACAGCACGATCGGTGAAGCTGCCTGAGGCGTTTGGTAGCTCAAAAATTTGGTATGTAATTTCGCGCCACTTGGCATCATCTGGAACACTTTGACGCACAAGCCCGCTGAGCTCTTCAAACCGTTGGCGGCCAAGCCAGAGCTCGCCGTCAAGCGGCATACTTGGAAGCTTGGCGATGAACCAAGTGGGCGCATTGACGATATTGCCGCTGCGAAATTTGAGCTGTTTGCCATCCCAAATAGCGCGGACACCGTCGAACTTTTCACTGACAAGGTACTGGGCTGGATTGATATTTTTAGCAGCGACTTTGGCTAGGAGGAGCTTGGTGGTGTCGGTGCTGTTGGCGTTGGGCGTTGCTGCGTTCGCGGTCGGGGCGAGGAAGACTATGAGGACGAGTAGGACTAACACGACTTTGCGATTCATATCCATCCCCTTCTCTCCCGCTCATTTGGCAAGCGCGTCTCCCGCGAGGGGCGAGCGACGAGAACCTAGCGGCATCGCTGGCTACGTGCTAAATTTGATAAATCGAACTCGGCTTGCTGAGAACTAGCTTACGCGTATGTCCGCTTGCCGTAGCGCTTGTTACGACGACGCTTGTCTTCTTGGCTCTTAGTTAGCACGTTGCCACCACGGTCACCGTATGGATTAGCGGCGTTTTTAAGTTCTACCCTTAGCGGCGTGCCTTTTAAATCGAAGGCTTTTTGGAAGTAGCTTTCTAAATAGCGCACGTAGGACTTTGGCAAACTATCTAAACCAGTGCCGTGAATAATCACGAGCGGTGGGTTATGGCCGCCTTGGTGGGCGTAGCGTAGCTTAGGGCGGTGCAGGCCATTCATTGGCGGCTGGTGTGCAGCTGTCGCTGCTAGTAGCGCGCGGGTGAGCTTGGGCGTTGGCATGCGCGCCATCGCGGCTAGGAAGGTGGAATCAATGGAGCCGAAGAGCTTGCCCACACCCATACCGTCAAGGGCTGAAATGGTATGAAAATTAGCGAAGTTTAAAAAATGCAGCTTGCGGTCAAATTCAGCTTTGGTGCGCTCGCGAGTGTATTCATCCAAGTTATCCCACTTATTAATTGCCACCACGACGGCGCGACCTGATTCAAGCACAAAGCCCGCAATATGCGCATCTTGATCTGAAATCTCTTGCCTTGCATCAAGTAATAACAGCACGACGTTTGCGTCTTCAATGGCTTGCAAGGTTTTAATAACCGAGAATTTTTCAACCGCTTCAAACACTTTGCCGCGACGGCGAATACCCGCTGTGTCGATGATGGTGTATTTTTTATCGCCGCGTTGCAGCGGAATATAAATAGAATCCCTTGTTGTACCGGGTTCATCAAAAGCAATTACGCGCTCTTCACCCAACATGCGGTTTACTAGCGTTGATTTACCTACGTTGGGACGACCAACGATAGCAATTTTTGGGTGATCGTCTTCTTCAATTTCTTCTTCTTCGGGGAAGCTTTCGAGCACGAATTCAATCAGGCTTTTAACACCTTCGCCGTGTGCTGCCGAAATAGCGTGCGGGTCGCCAAGCGCCAACTCGTGAAACTCAGCTACGGCTACATCGTCGTTCATGCCTTCGGTTTTATTGACTGCAACAATAATGGGCGCGCCGCGATTAACGCATTGTTTGCGCAGGCGTTCAGCAATAATATTGTCTTGTGCTGTCAACCCTTGGCGGCCATCAGTAACAAAAATGATCGCGTCGGCTTCGTCAACGGCTTGCAACGTTTGCTTGGCCATTTCATGCAAAATACCATCGGTAACCACTGGCTCAAAACCGCCAGTATCGACAATTAAATAGGGCTTGGACGCCCCTACGCCGTGCCCGTAGTGGCGGTCACGCGTTAGGCCAGGCTGGTCATGGACGATAGCGTCACGACTCTTGGTTAGGCGATTAAATAAGAGCGATTTGCCGACGTTAGGTCGGCCAACAAGCACGATGGTAGGTTTCATAATTTTTGTGCTTTTTTAAGGCTATGCGATGATACTGATTTACTGATTAAACTTCGTTGAAATTACTTGCCTGTGGTGAGCGCAAATACGCCACCCTTTTCAGTTTGAGCGATCGCGCGGGTGCCCTGCACACTTAGCGCAGTGATTGCTGTGCCGTCGGTAACTACGCTGCTCAGAATTTCACCGTTGGCAACATTGAGCGCATGCACCGCGCCAAAGTCATCTGCCACCAGCAATTTACCGCCCAACAAGGCTGGAATACGCGGTACGCGTTTTACGAGCTTTTCTTGCTTCCACACGGATGCACCAGTGAGTTTATCGAGTGCATGGATGTTGCCTTGCACGTCGGCTACGTAAAGATTCTTAGCGTCTACTACCACGCCAGCAGCGCTGGATAAATCTCGTGCCCACAGCACATTGCCGTTGAGTGTTTCTAAGCAGCCAGTGCGGCCTTGAAATACGCCCACACAAATACGATTGTCGTCTAATACCGGTAGCGCTGCCACGTCAGAAATCCGTTCAAGCTCGGTGGCGCCGCGAGGCACAGAAATCGTTGCTTCCCACACCGGTTTGCCGCTATCGAGCTCAATGGCTACAACTCGACCACCCGCATAGCCCGCATACACAGTGCTGCGACTAACGATAACACCGGCATTGGTGCGCAACGTGAGCGCTGGGGTTGCACGCTGGTACACCCAAATACGCTTACCGTCCGCACGGCCTAAACTAATAATGCGGCCATCGGCTGCGCGCACAAGTACGGCGTTATTTGTGACCGATGGCGGGGCCAAAACTTCTCCAGCAATGTCGCTTTTCCAAAGCTGCCGACCAGCCAAATCAAATGCAAAAATCTCACCCTTATCGGTGCCGACGGCAATCAAGTTTTCACCCACGCCCACGCCACCAGAAATTGCTTTTGGTACATCTATTTTTGAAACAGGGCGGCCATTTTCTTCGGCCAATGCCGCAATGCCGCCAGTGGCACCAGTTACGTAAATTTGTTTATCGCCAAAAGCGGGCATAAAACCATTACCACGAGCGCGACCAACTTCACTTTGCCACTGCACAGCCACAGAATTAGGTGCGGTTCCCGCAGGGATTGGTGAGCCAGAACCACGCCACTTATCACCGATGGTTGGGGCCGTATTTTTGATAAAAGTGCATGACGCCAACGCGCCAACGGCAACGGCTATAAAAGCACATTTAGCCAGTGCTGTTGCCGCTGACGGAATTGAAGTCACTAACCGACCACCGTTCACTTCGCCACTCCTGCTTTAGCATCCTTAGTTGCGTCTTTCGCGGCATCTTTGGTTGCGGCCGCTACCACTTGCACACCGGCTGCACCCACACCGATGGCATCAAGCTTTGATTGGGTAAACGCTTTTGTGGCGCTGCGCGAATCAGATTTTTCAATTGCTAGTTGATAGGCGGTGCGGGCTTCGTCAGTACGGCCTAATGACTGCAGCACGTCGCCTTTTACGTCAGCAGCCAAGGGCAAAAATGCGTCTTCTTTTACGGTGTCGAGCACTTTAAGCGCATCATCTGGCTTTTGATTTTCAAACATCACGGTGGCTAAACGTATACGGGCTACGTTGCGATGTGTATCGCGGCCATTATCAACCACCCATTGCAAATGCTTGGTGGCTGTTGTGTAATCACCTGCGTCAAACGTGGCTTTAGCCGCGAGTAGCTGCGCTTCGGTGGCGTAGAAGGTTCTTGGCAATTTGGCGGACAAGGCATCAGCAGCGGCCGAAACCTTTTTAGGGTCTTTGCTGGTTACGGCTTCGGTTACGGCGGTTTTCACCGCTTTAAACTCTAATTCAGCAGCCTCGGCCTGCTTTACTTGCCAAGCTTTCCAAGCCCACGAACCGAGTACCACCGCCAAGGTGACAAACACCGCTCCATAAATAAAAATACCCCACTTACGCCAAAAGTCTTTGAGTGCGTCAATGCGTTCTTGTTCTTCTAGATCATATGCCATGAGGTTTTTCCTAAAAAATAACTAACAAATTATTGATTGATACGACTAATTTAAATCTAAATTTTATGCGGCCTGTAGCTTCGCGACCAATTCATCAAAGCGCACTGTTTGCTGCGTGCCGTCTTGCAAATCCTTCAGTGCAAATACACTTGCTGCTGCTTCATCCGCACCGCAAATAATTGCAAAACGCGCGCGACTGGCATCTGCTTTCTTCATTTGCGATTTAAAGCTTGCATCTGTGCCGTCGGCATTGGCGTGCAACACTACCCTCACGCCTGCGTCGCGCAATGCTTCGACCTGTGTGAATGCAGCAGCACTTAAACCTTCGCCATAAATAAAGTACGCATCAATTACGGCGGGCAGCGCGGCTGGCGGATTAGCCTCCAGCATCAACATTACTCGCTCAGCACCAATGCCAAAACCACAACTTGGTGCCGGTTTGCCGCCTAGTTGCTCACACAATCCATCGTATCGACCACCACCACCGATGGTTAGTTCCCAATCCGCGCCCTTGCCGATAAACTCGAACACGGTGCGGTTGTAATAATCAAAGCCGCGCACTAAACGCGGGTTCACGCTGTAAGCAATTCCAGCAGCATCCAAGCGGCTGGTAACGCCCGTAAAATGGCGCTTGGCAGGCTCATCTAAATAATCCGCCAACTTTGGTGCGGCATCAACTAAGCTTTGCATCGCTGGGTTTTTAGTGTCTAAAGTACGCAACGGATTGGTGTGCAAACGGCGCTTGGCATCTTCATCTAGCTTATCTAAATTAGCTTCAAAATAAGTCACCAACGCGGCGCGATGCGCCTGACGCGCGGGCACATCACCAATTGAATTAATTTCAAGTCGCACATTATCTAAGCCTAGCGCACGCCAAAGCCTCGCCAACATCACAATTTGCTCAGCATCTACATCTGGCCCAGCGTAGCCCATGGCTTCCACGTCAAACTGGTGAAACTGCCGCAGACGGCCTTTTTGCGGGCGTTCATGCCGAAACATTGGGCCAAAAGTCCAAATACGCTTCGGCCCTTCCCGCAGCAAACTGTGCTCAACCGCAGCACGCACCAAACCAGCAGTCGCTTCGGGTCGCAAAGTGAGCGCGTCACCATTCATGCCGTCTAAAAACGAATACATTTCTTTTTCAACAATATCGGTTACCTCACCAATAGAGCGCGCGAATAAAGTCGTCGGCTCCACAATTGGCGTGCGCATTAGCTGATAACCATGCGCTTCAAACACGCGCCGCGTCGTATCTTCAAAAAACTGCCAAAGCCCACTATGCTGCGGCAATAAATCGTGCATGCCCTTCACCGCTTGCAGGCGTTGAACTGGGACGGGCTTGGCGATGGTGTTAGTGGCGGTTTTAGGATCTGACGACGACATGAAAGAAAGATAGGCAATAAATTGCGCGTGAGAATATGAAAACTCTCTATTTTACAACGATTTAGGGTGCTTTAGGGCGTTTTTGGGCAGCCGTTGCCGTGATTAAGGCGGCAGATTGCGCACTTTAGCTGTCGAAGTGGTGCAAAAGCGCAGCTATTGCACCACTTCAAGTCGCAACAATTCACCATCCGCTGCGTCGGTAAGCAGATAGATATTGCCATCTGGTGCTTGGCGCACATCGCGAATACGGCCCAATTGCCGCTCGAATAGGCGCTCTTGCGAGACCACTTTTTCACCGTCCAACACCACGCGCACCAGCACTTGCCCCGCTAAGGCGCCTACCAGTAAGTTACCCTGCCACTTTGCAAATTTAGGTGCTAGCGATTTTTGTGAACCTGTTTGCGCACCATTTTGCAAACCTGCATTTTTCAAACCTATGAACGCCATGCCCGACACCGCAATCGACGGCGTCCAGTGCAAAATTGGCGCCGTCATGCCGGACTTTTCAACGCCTTCACCAATTTTGGTGCCAGATCCGTAATTTGCACCGTATGTCAGAACTGGCCATCCGTAATTTGCGCCAGCCACCAAAATATTAAGCTCATCCCCACCCTGTGGGCCGTGTTCGTGCGCCCAAACTTTATTGCTAGTTGGATGTAGTGCCGCCCCTTGAACATTGCGATTACCGAGGGTAAAAATTTCCGGTTTGGCGTCTTTGGTTTTAACGAAAGGGTTATCCGGCGGCACACGGCCATCGTCAAATAGCCGAATGGTTTTACCAGCATGGTCGTTCAGCTGTTGCGCACGATGATTTACCCCTTTAGAAGCCGCGTCACCGCGATCGCCAAACGTCACAAACAAGTATCCATCACGGTCAAACACAATACGCGAGCCAAAATGAGAACTACCCGATGATTTTGGTGCAAGCTTAAATAGCACCTGCACGTTCGTCATCATAGGTTTATCGACCGACCCGCCAAGCTGACCGCGTGCCAATTCAGTGCCGTGCATTCCCCCCTCAAGGGCATTGTAAGTCCAGTAAATCCAACCGTTTTCAGCGTATTTAGGATGTAAGGCCACATCCAATAAACCGCCCTGCCCGTGCTCGGTCACTTTTGGCAGTCCCGCAATTTCAGCCGCTAATAATTTGCCTTTATCCACGATCCGCATTGCGCCCCTACGTTCGGTAACCAGCATGCGCCCATCGGGCAAAAACGCGATTGCCCACGGGTTACGTAAACCATCTACCACGTTGGTTGCGCGTAGGGTGTAATGCTCGGATTTAATGGTTTTAGTGGATTGCGCTTGGAGCGGTAATGCTGCGGCAAAAAACATAAAGGCAATGGCTAAACTATGCAGGGGAAATTTCATCGTGCGCACTCCAGTTTTGTCCCGCCTAAAACGTTAAAGAATAAGAAAATCAATTTAAATTATACACCACGTCACACAAATAGCTCTTTAAAAACTCCCAACACAACCTTGAAGACACCCTAAATACGGGCATCTCTAGCACATATTAGGCGCAACATTCATGACGAAGCAGCAACTCGAGCCCCGAACCCACGCAGACGCCCGCAAATCGGGTGTCTACGGCGTTATTAAGCGCACTCTCAAAAATTGGCGGAAATGCTGTCATAAATACTCCGCAGGACGACATTCATCGGCGAGCCAGCATCCCCTCGCCATTCTCACCACCCACCGCGTCCAATACTTTTAGTTTGCTTTGCCACACTATCAAAACCGCCTTCGAAGTTAAATTTAATATTACAAACAAATAAAGAAATTGAAACATACATAAAAAACATGTATCTTACATTTGTAACAAAGGACGCGCACTAACTTTAACGGGCTCTAGGTATCTCTATTTTAACTTTCAGGCAAATCAAAATGAATTCAGTTTTAAATCAGCAATCGATGCACCAACATAACGATAGGTCTTTAGCTCAGCTCAGCTCAGCTCAGCTCAGCTCTTATCAGCATGATTCTAGGCTGCAAGTGATCAAGCATTTACAACAATTAAATATAGGATGCAGCGCAAATTCACATCGCGTAACTCGTATCGCAAAAGCACGCGCTGCCGCCCTTACGGTTATGGTCGCGTCAGGCAGTGTTAGCATGCCCAGTTTGGCTCAAGCGGCTAAAACTACCGAAGTAAAAAGGGTCTCCTACGCGCCGCTAGACAAGAAAACACGTGCTGACTATTTAGGCCGTTCGCTTTTCATTGTTGATTTGGTAGAAAACGAAATCGATACGCCAGAAAAATTTGAGTCTACAAAATCGGCGGTTGACTGGCAGACAAAGCGCTCGACAGATACCATCACTGCGGCGCTAAAATCGGTAGACTCAAGCGTGATTCCGATATCAATTACTAGTCTATCTGGCACATCATTTTCTGCATACCTTAGCCAACAACAAGCAGAAAAATTCGTTAAAAGCAAAGATGTGGCGTTAGTAACTGAAGACCGTCAAATGGGCGTTTCTTCGCTATGGAGCGACACCCAATACCCAGCCAATCAAACTCGTTCCTGGGGCTTGGCGGCGATGAACAACACAGATCCCTCACCCAGCAATGGCACCGCAACCGTATATGTGCTGGATACCGGTGTGGACACTTATCATTCGGACTTGCCCAACGTGAGTCTTCGCATAAATGGTAACGCAGTAAGCAATGGTGTGGTTCAGCCAAGTTTGGTTAACAACTACCGCAACAATGGGTGCTGGGGCCACGCCACTCATGTGGCAGGAATTATTGGCGCCACTGACAATGCTGACGGCGTAGTGGGTATGCTACCGGGTGTAAATATAGTTTCGGTTGCGGCTGGCGGCGAAAATTACCGTATTCTCCCTTTCACTGGACAGTACTCACCCGACTTTAGTCAACCCACAATAGGCGATTGCGTTGGCGGTGCATTTGATTTTGTAAACCAAGAAGCTCTAATAGGCTCGCTGAGTCTCAACGGATTGAGCAACGGACTGGACTACATCTTTAAACAAGTTTTAAATTCCGAAAAAGTAGCCGTGGTAAATATATCGGCAAACCATGTCGTCAACCCAAATACCTCAAACCAATACGCTGCAAGCGCTACATTGGGAAGTCGCATCAAGAGATTGGCCACACCTCGTTGGATCAAAGCCCAAGGCGGTAATACAGGCTTTTTGTACAAAGGCGTGTTGGTGGTACAGTCTGCAGGAAACACCAACATCGAGGCCTGCTTCGCTAGCTACGACGAACCCCACCCCGGCGACGGCATTATTGTCGTTGGCGGTATCAATGCCGACGGTGCGGCCGTTACGCCAAGCAACGGTGGGTTTACGTTCTCTGTGCAGGGTACTCCGTTTTACGCCGACGGCTCGAACCACGGCTCTTGCGTCGAAATGTGGGCGCCCGCAACTGCAATTAAATCTACATGGACGGCAAACGTTACCCAAGTGGTATCGGGCACTTCGATGGCCGCACCCCACATATCGGGTTTCGCAGCCAAAATAATAGAGGGTTCTGGTGGCAGCGGCGGCGGTTCTGGTGCGTTAATGGAAATGACCTCTACCGATTTAGAATATGCCATCCGCCAAAAATTAGTGCATTTAGGCGGCGTTGTTTATATGCCGCGCTTTTAAAGTTTATCGCCACAAATCAGCATTAGGGGTGCGCTGTTCGATGGAGGCTCTGCGTCGAATAGCACCCTTTCTAGATAATCAAGGAGCAAACATGTTCACTTTAGAAGCAATTGTCAAAACACTGGTACTAATTTGTGCCGCCGCAGGCACCGTATCCGTCCTTCCAGCAGCGGCACAACTAGTGCCACAGGCTGTGTTCAACCCACTTTTACCCGCAAAACCCTCATCGTCTGATAATTTAATTTTTCGTGTTATTAATCCCAACCTTGGGTGTAATCAGGCGTACACATCACTTACAAACCAACCAAATACTTACCGCATCAAAATGGAAAATAATCACATTAACATCAAGTTTTCGCTCAAATTTCAGGAGGGCTATTCGATCGGAGTGCCTCCTCCTCAAATTCGGCCCACATATCAATACCCAACAGAAGCACAAATTGGTCGCCTACCCCCCGGAGACTACACATTAACCACCGAAGGTATGCAGTGCAAGGGGGGGAATTTCAATTTGTTGCCCGAATATCAACAATATGCTTTCACCGTAACGGACGGTCGCGATTTAAAAACGTTGCCTCACGTGATTTTGGACTATTCTGGCCATTGGTACGACCCCGCCGACCCAGGTTGGGGCGTGTCAATCTCGCAGGATGCTCGCGACAACATACTTGCTACCTTCTTTACCTATACCGCAGATGGCAAATCAGCATGGTATGTATTTCAGCCCAAGTGGGAACTACCATTTCGTACCCAAGCGGCTGACCTTTGGCAAACAACAAAACCGCCTGGTACCACTTCGCCGCCCAGCGGCGCAACGCAATTAATTACGGTAGGGAAGGCAAGTCTTACTTTCCTGCCGCTAGACAAAACAGACCGCTTTGGTCAACCTTATGGGCCGGGTACGTTCAACGCCACAGAAATAAAGGGCAAGATTATCTATAAATTTGGCGATGGTCTGGAGGAAGAAAGAAACATTGTCCGGTTCGGCACAAGATAATGCTGCGGCGCAGGCGCGAACCACATCGTCAAGGTGCAAACATGTTCACTTCACACTCAATTGCCAAAGTACTGATACTACTTTGTGTCGCCGCAGGCACCGTATCCGCCCTTCCAGCAACGGCGCAATTAGCGCCACAGGCTGTGTTTAACCCACTTTTGCCTGCAAAACCGTCGTCTTCGGACAATTTGATTTTTCGTGTGATTAACCCAAACACAGCATGTATTCCAATCATTCGACGGCTTACAGACCAACCAAATACGTACCGCATCACGATGGAGAATAACCACATTACCATTAAGTTTTCACTCAAGTGGCGAGAGCCTGAAATTTTTGTGTCACCGTTCCAGCCGGGGCCGCAAATACCCACAGAAGCACAGATCGGGCGGCTACCTCCTGGGCGCTACACCTTAAGCACCGAAGGGCTGCAGTGCGGACGGGGCAAGGTTGAGTTATTGCCTGAATATCAAAATTACGCCTTTACAGTAACCGACGGACGCGATTTAAAAACACTGCCGTTTGTGGTACTGGATTATTCCGGCCACTGGTACGATCCCGCTGACCCGGGCTGGGGCGTATTTATTTCGCAAGATGCGCGTGACAATGTACTCGCTGCTTTCTTTACCTATTCCGCCGATGGCAAACCTGCGTGGTATGTCTTTCAACCAACGTGGCAAATACCATTTCGCACAAATATGGCTGACCTGTGGCAAACCGCTAAACCGCCGGGTGCTACCTCACCACCCAGCGGGGCGACGCAATTGATACCCATAGGTCAAGCAAAGCTTGATTTCTTGCCGTTGGGCAAGCGAGACCTTTTTGGCAATATCATCGTGCCAGACACTTTTGATGCGACGGAAGTGAAAGGTCGAATTATTTATAAATTTGGCGACGGCCCGGAGCAGGAAAGAAATATGGTCCGATTCGGAACAAGATAAAAACGACCTTACTAAGAGTTCCTGAAGACGCCCTCGACCCGGGGGTAGTCCCCTTGCGGGAAAAATAGGGCATCTTCAAACATCAAATCTACACTTTCGTAAACGTAATTATCCCGTTCACTGCTTCCACATTCACCACATCTTTCGGGCCAAACTTACCTTCCAATAAGCTACGGGCGAGTGGGTTTTCTATTTGGCTTTGGATTGCGCGTTTTAGCGGACGGGCGCCGTAGTCGGCTTCGAAACCGCTTTGTGCTAGTTCACTTAAAGCTTTGTCGCTTACGTTTAGCGTGATGTCCATTTTGGCTAATCTCGCAATTAACGCTTGCAACTGGATTTTTGCAATCGCTGAAATTTGCGCCTCTCCAAGTGCGTGGAACACCACTACTTCGTCGATACGGTTAATAAATTCAGGGCGGAAAGTCGCTTTTACTTCGGCCATGACGGCTAGTTTCACCACGCCATATTCATTGCCTGACATCGCTTGAATTTGCTTGGAACCAAGGTTTGATGTCATGACGATAATGGTGTTTTTAAAATCCACCGTACGGCCTTGGCCATCAGTTAAGCGGCCATCGTCTAGTACCTGCAGCAGCACGTTAAACACGTCCGGATGCGCCTTTTCAATTTCGTCCATCAGAATGACGCTATAGGGTTTACGGCGTACGGCTTCGGTTAGATAGCCGCCTTCTTCGTAGCCCACATAGCCGGGGGGCGCGCCGATTAAGCGGGCGACGGAATGCTTTTCCATGAATTCACTCATGTCGATGCGTATGAGTTGTTCTTGGCTATCAAATAGAAACTCGGCCAGCGCTTTGCAAAGCTCGGTTTTACCGACGCCAGTTGGCCCTAAAAACAGGAACGAACCTGTAGGTTTGCCGGGGTCGGACAGCCCCGCACGGGAACGCCGAATAGCGTCCGAAACCAGCCGCACGGCTTCGTCTTGGCCGATGATGCGCTTGTGCAATCGACTTTCCATTTGCACGAGTTTTTCACGATCCCCTTGCAGCATTTTTGATATCGGAATGCCAGTTGAACGCGACACGACTTCGGCGATTTCTTCAGCGCCAACGCGGGTGCGCAACAGCCTTGGTTTAGCGCTGTCAGCTGCATTGGCAAGTTCTGCGGCTTTTAATTGCGCTTCTAACTCAGGTAGCTTGGCGTATTGCAACTCGGCTAATTTATCGAGCTGGCCGGTGCGCAAAAATTCCGCCATTTCTAGCTTCACGGCGTCAATTTCAGTCTTTACGTGGGCAACACTCTGTACTTGGGCTTTCTCAGCTTTCCAAATTTCTTCTAGGTCAGAAAATTCTTTTTCTAATCGACGAATTTCATCTTCAATTAGGGCCCGACGTTTGGCGCTAGATTCATCTTTGTCTTTCTTTACCGCTTCGCGCTCAATTTTTAGCTGAATCAAGCGACGCTCTAATTTATCCAATACTTCTGGCTTGGAATCTATTTCCATTTTTACTTTTGCGGCAGCTTCGTCGATTAAATCAATGGCTTTATCGGGTAAAAAGCGGTCAGAAATATAGCGGTGCGATAGCTCGGCTGCTGCCACCAATGCCGGATCAGTAATGTCCACGCCGTGATGGAGCTCATACTTTTCTTGCAGGCCACGCAATATCGCGATGGTGGCTTCTACGCTGGGTTGGTCAACCAATACTTTTTGAAAGCGGCGTTCTAAAGCGGCATCTTTTTCTACATATTTACGATATTCATCCAGAGTGGTGGCGCCTACGCAATGCAGCTCACCACGGGCAAGCGCGGGCTTAAGCATGTTGCCCGCATCCATCGCGCCTTCGGCTTTACCAGCGCCTACCATGGTGTGCAATTCATCAATGAATACAATGGTTTGGCCTTCGTCTTTGGCAAGGTCTTTGAGCACAGCTTTTAGGCGTTCTTCAAACTCACCACGATATTTTGCACCGGCGAGCATTGCGGCAAAATCAAGCGACAATACTCGCTTTCCCTTCAAACTTTCAGGCACTTCGCCATTCACAATACGTTGCGCTAAGCCTTCGACTATGGCCGTCTTGCCCACACCGGGCTCACCAATAAGCACGGGATTATTTTTAGTACGGCGCTGCAAAACTTGGATAGTACGACGAATTTCATCATCACGACCAATCACCGGATCGAGCTTGCCCGACCGCGCGCGCTCGGTTAAATCGATGGTGTATTTATCGAGTGATTTACGTTGCCCTTCTGATTCTGCGGTGTCCGCACCGCCATCGCCACGCACACCCTCCACGGCGGCAGTGATTGCCGCAGCGGTGCCGCCGCAATCACGAAGCAAGCGGCCAGTGTTGCCTTTATCAGCAGCCAACACGAGCAGATAAAGCTCGCTGGCGATAAATTGATCACCACGCTGGCTGGCTTGTTTATCGGTAAGGTTTAATAGATTGGTTAGCTCGCGACCCACTGCAATTTCACCATTTAGCCCCTCCACTTTCGGTAAGTTGGTGATGGCGTTTTCGAGTGCAGTTTTCAACTTTGGCACAGCCACACCCGCTTTAGCAAGAATCGCCGCGGTTCCGCCATCTTCTGCCGCTAACAAGCTTTGCAGCAAGTGAGCGGGATCAATAGAGCCCGCATCACGCGCGAGCGCGGTACTTTGGGCATCGGCCAAGGCTTGTTGAAATTTCGTGGTGAGTTTATCGATTCTCATAGCAGGTTCCTTATAGTGTTATTCGCCCTACTTAAGCACAGCTTCAGCTTTAGCGCGTGCTAGCGTATTACAATAATAGCTTGGGTGGTTTGCGCGATTTTCAAGCTGCTACTTTGGTGTAGCAACTGATGTTACCGGCCTTCTTCAAGCTAATTTTTGATGATTATCAAGCTATGCAAAATTATTCTACTGATTTTTTAAATGCCGTTATTGCCACCGATGTGACCCGCGCGTTGGCTGAAGACGTCGGCACTGGCGATCTTACCGCAAGCCTCATCCCAGCAGGTAAGCGCGGCAACGCGCGCGTGATTGCACGGGAAGCCGCGATTTTAGCGGGTGTTGGCTGGTTTAATGCGGTGTTTACCACGCTTGATCCAACAGTAAAAATTACTTGGCATGCAGCCGACGGCGATGCCATTGCCGCCAATTTTGTGCTGTGCGAAATCGAGGGCGACGCCCGCGCGATGCTAACCGCCGAGCGTTCTGCCCTAAATTTTGTGCAACTGCTTTCGGCCGTTGCCACCAAAACGCAGCAATTTGTAGCCGCCGTGGCCGGCACTAAAGCCAAAATTCTCGATACCCGCAAGACCCTGCCAGGCTTGCGATTAGCGCTAAAGTATGCGGTTAGATGCGGTGGTGGTGTTAATCATCGCGTGGGCTTGTACGATGGGTTACTAATTAAAGAAAACCATATTGTTGCGGCAGGTGGCATTGCCTTGGCGGTGGCGGCAGCAGTGCCGATTATCGCTAGTGCTAAAACTACGATGTTGATGGTGGAAGTTGAAAATTTTGCCCAGCTTGAAGAGGCGTTAAACTGCGGGGTGAAGCTGATTTTGCTGGACAATATGAATTTGGCGCAATTGCGCGAAGCCGTAAAAATTAACGCCGGTCGAGCCCAACTTGAGGCTTCCGGCGGCGTTACGTTATTGACCGTGGGCGACATCGCGGCCACAGGTGTCGATCGAATTTCAGTCGGCGCACTGACCAAAGATGTCCAAGCGCTGGATTTATCGATGCGCTTCACGATGAATCTCTAGTTGATCCGTTTTACAAGAACTTTAACCAAATAGGTATGTCATGAATAAATTTTCAAAAATCCTTTCATCTCTAGCGCTTAGTTTTTGCGCCTTGAGCGTATTGGGCGGCTGCGCTTCCAATGGTAGCGGTATTCCTGCTGACCCGCTGGAGGGCTTTAATCGCGCGGCGTTCGGCGTGAATGACGCGGTAGACAGCGCCGTATTAAAGCCTGTAGCCAAAGCCTATGTGGCAGTAACACCTTCGGCGGCACGCGCCGGTGTTTCTAACGCGTTCAGCAATATTGGTGAAGTAGGTACGGCGGTGAATAATTTACTGCAAGGTAAACCCGGCGACGCACTAAGCGACGTAGGCCGTTTACTCATTAATTCAACGCTGGGCATTTTAGGCTTATGGGACGTGGCAACGCCAATGGGTTTGGCAAAAAACAATGAAGACTTCGGCCAAACCTTGGGTAAGTGGGGCGTGGGTTCAGGGCCTTATTTAGTGCTGCCATTTTCGGGGCCAAGCACGGTGCGCGACAGTGTCGGCCGCTTTACTGTAGACCGATTTACTAGCTATAGCCCTTATGTTGACCATAAGCGCTCGAGCTATAGCGCCACAGCGGTGGACCTTTTGAGCACCCGCGCCGCGTTTTTATCAGCGGGTGATGCCCTTGATGCGGCCGCTACCGATAAGTATGCGTTTTTGCGTGATGCTTATTTGCAGCGCCGATTGAACCAGGTGTATGACGGCAGCGTGCCGTCCGCCAAGCGCGAGGCGTTAGTCGATAGCCTTGAGCCGGCGCTAGTGACACCGAGCAAACCCGCAGCACCGAGCAAATAGTTGATGAGCGCGTCCGTTGCGATCTTTTGGCTGGTATTAGCTTTTCTCGCGTTCATCGCGACAATGGCTACGGTGTTTGCCGTGTGTGTACGTGAACGGCGACGACAAGAACCATTGGCACCATTGCCGAATCAGGCAACCAACACCGCGATCAACACGGGAAACAGCGTTTTGCAGCACCCAGATGTCGATCCAGCCACAACAAATATCGACTGGGAACGCCCGAATACAGGGCGTCTTCAGCCTAATCCAATTGATGTTTTGAGCGACGCACAAAGCGATAACCGCGTGGCCATGGTTATTTTTGGCGGCATCATCGTCGGTGCGCTACTGGCGCTACTGGTGGGCTATGTCGTGTTTTTTTCAGGGCTTACCGATTAGCAGCGCGTAGCGGCGGTCGTTGGGGCGTTGTTGCGTCGTCGTAGGGTCGTCATTGCATTGGCGAGGCCGCCGCGAGGGCTGGCCAGTCTTGTTGCTATTTCACGGCCGCGCCGTCTTCATCGTCGATCGCGCCTGCTGCCATTAAACCTACCAACATTTTTTTGTCCATCGCTACCCACAGTACAACGGGAATAACGGTAGGTAAAATAAGCGAGCCCAACTGATAGCCCAGCGCGATGACATTACGATCGAAAGCGCTGAACGAATGGCTAAAAAACATCGCTGTAGCAGGATGCAGCACTAACTGTTGCAGCAGATCAAAAGTCACGCTGACGCTTTGGGCGACTAAAATGACGACGCTACCCAGTAGCAGTTTAGAGAGCATTTTCCGCTCGCGCGCGGCAAACACCAGCGCAAAAAAAAGGGGTAGCCCGATCGCATAATGGAGCGGGCTAATTTCTACACTAATATTTTTTGCGGCGGCGGCAATGCTGGTATCGCTGCGCCAATTTGGATCAAATTGCTTTGCAGTGATACCAAGCTGTTGTTCAGGTGAACTCACGTAACCATCAACGCTCACGTGCAGATGCCGTGCGCCCGCATCGATTGTCATTTGTTTTACGGTAAAGGCCGAAAACTGATTGAGTACAACTTTTGATAGCCAAACCGGCGGTGCAATAAGTGCCTGCCACGCAAAATACCAGCAAGCAAAACCGACAAATAACCACGCTATTGCACGGTAAAAAAAGCGAAACACTTCGGCAGTTGAGGATTGCATTTTGCCTAGGCCTTAGCTGGCGACAACGCCGCTTTGGATGGCGGTGTACGAGAAAGCAGTCGCACCCACAGTAACCAGACAATCAGCACATCCATCATAATCAGCACTTGCCAGCCATAAAGATGCGCCCAGTCAAACACCGGTTTTGACCATTGGCCTAAATAAAACAAACTAAGAATACGCACTAAATTAAGGGATTGCACCGCCACAAAACCAGCCAATAATCCTAGCAGTCGTTGCTTCAACGTGGCCGGAAACGCCATCATGGCGGCGAACAAAATGATCATGGCCTCCACCCCATTACAACCAGCCATTATTTCCACAGCAAACCCAGTGCGCTGATCGGCCAGCACTGCGCCATTGGCGATCACGGATGGATCAATTAGTGTCGCGATAGCCGCACTCACCCGCGCCACCGCACTCGTCCACGGCACTACCACCATTGATTGGCCAATGGGCGTGAGTTGCAGCGTGAATAAGCCAACGAGCAGAACAAAAAATACGACTAAAAAGCGCGTCATGGTCGACTTATTGGGTGAGGGGTGGAAAGTGAGCGCGGATGATTACTTGCGGCGTGTATTTCGATATCAATGCTGCTTTAATTTAATGCATTACTCACTACGCACGCCAGCAACGCCTTCAGATTACGCTGAGTAGCGGCCAGAATGCAAGGTTTGACTACATCGTTTTCAATCGCTGGTAAAACTGATTTAGCTCGTAGTGATCCAATAGCTAGGCGCTGCAAAAAGAAAAGCGCCACAACTGGGCGCCTTTCCACTCCGAACTATCGCTACTTTAAGCTTTCTTACAATTTAGTTTGCGACTCAAATACAGCTGCAAATCAGCCCTAGTTGTTATCAAACCTGCCGTTGCGTTTCAACTCACGGTAAGCGAAGCCTAACATCAACATGATAAGCAATATCAACGCCCACTCTGACAACGTCGGCACTTGTTGATTTGTGGGGATGAGTTGCAACCGTGTTGGGTTCGCTTCGCCGGAAAGCGCCGGATCATCGGACAACACATTCGTTAACTCAGGTACACCATCACCGTCATAATCCCATGAAGAAGTTGCTTGGTTTGACACCGATGCAATGCCTGGCGTGACGGTAGCGCGGAAGCTAATTACAATCGCATTTAGCGCCGTTGCTTCCGTTGGGCGACCGTTGTCGATTCCAACCGACCCACTCCAAACAACTGAGCCACGTGGGTTAGCCGCCGTAGGTGCGATGAAGTCGCAGGACTTCGTGATCGACGTGCCTTTAGCAACACAGGTCAACGTTCCAGCAAAACCATTATCAACTGGTATTGGATCCACAATCGTCACGTTAGCAGCAAATTCAGTGGACGAGTTTATCCATACCATTTTCCACTCAACCAAGTTAGCGCCAGCCAACGTACCCACTTTAAGCACTGAAGGCGGATCGATAATCGATGCCAAAATTGCTGAACCCGAGCTCGCTGTAGAAGGTGCGCCACCCGTTGGCACACCCGCTGCATTGGCTGGCGTGCCTTCAACTGTCGCGACGTTAGTCAAGCTACCAATGATCTTCGTGGTTCTGAAGAACGTAACCGATGCACCCGGAGCCAAAGGCAGCACCCCGCTACCCGGCACTTGCGTTAGAGTGCCAATACTCAACACTTGGCCATTGGCGCCTAAATCAAGTTTAGTATCAGTAATCCTCACATTCGTCATATGCGCAGGACCAGGATTTGTGACCTTAAAGCAATACGTCACATCAATACCAGTACCAGTTTTGTCCACTACAACTAACTTAACTTTAGCAGTTGGGCAACCAGCGCCATTGCTTAAACCTTCATAGAGCGTTTTCACGAGCTGGATTGGTTGACCGGCATTCGGTGGGAACATGCCGAAGTCTACGGTTGGATTATTTTCACCCGCGGCTAAGACCACCGGAGTTGACCGTCCTGTCGTCACGTTGGCGCTACTATCGGCCGCTCTATCGGTGCCAGCCCCTGGCGGTGAAAACGTGTAGCCGGGTAGTTTATCCGCGCCGACTACGTACTCAACACCTGGCGTCAAATTAGCGAAGACGTACTTACCACCAGCGTCAGTCACCGTCGAAGAAATAACAACACCGTTTTGGAATAAGTAGACCTTTACACCTGCAAGACCCGGTTCACCTGCGTCTTGGATGCCGTCTTTATTGGTATCGCTCCAAACAAAATCGCCCAGTGATGTCGTTAAGCTCGTACGCAAGCCAAAATCGACGGTCATATTGCCATTGGCGTCAATGCTGCCTTGACCTGAACTGCTCAAATCCGTCTCACCGGTAGGCTCTGTTGATCCAGGACCTACCGTCACAGCGTTAGCGCGTAATGCCCCGTTAACCGTGGCCACGCCGTTGTTGTCGTTATCGACATCATTATTCGGGTTGGCACCGGAAGCCGGCACGATTGTAGGCGTGTATGCGGCTGGCATCACGACTTCCACTTGGTAGTTACCGGACGGTAAATTACCAAAGCGATAGAAACCATTTGCGTCGGTAGTGGTTGTCGCGATCGTTAGTGCACCGTTACCATCGAGCAAACGCACGGTCAATCCGGCAATACCAGGCTCTGCCCCATCACGTACCCCATTAGCATTCGTATCTAACCATACGCGATTGCCAACGCTGTAGGTATTTGGCAGAAGCGGACGGAAACCGACGTCTACGGTCATGTTGCCATTGTTGTCCACGCCGCCTTGGCCACTTGGGGATACGTCAATTTCGCCCGTAGGCTCAGTTCCTGTTGGCCCTAAGGTGACGAGTGCTGTGCGGACACCACCTGTTGTTGCATTGGCGCCGTTGTTGTCGTTGTCTACATCGTTATTCGGATTGCCACCCGTTGTTG
>JANNXI010000161.1:0-14727 GCA_031409495.1 Betaproteobacteria bacterium | reverse complement strand
CGGTCACCAGCGTTGGTCATAGCGGTAGATCATGAAGGTGGTCGTGTACAGCGCTTTCGTGAGGGGTTTACGCGCATTCCGCCAATGCGTGCTGTTGGAGAGCTTTGGAACAAATCAGCCGATGAAGGCAAGAGCTTCGCGCGCCAAGTTGGCCTGGTATTAGCAGCAGAATTGGTAGAGCACGGCATTGATTTTTCTTTCGCACCGGTGTTGGATTTAGACTGGGGCGAGTCCGGAGTAATTGGCGCCCGGGCCTTTCATCGCGAAGGCGCGGTGGTTGCTGAGTTAGCCGCAGAAGTGATGCATGGTATGGCCGAAGCGGGCATGGCTTCTGTGGGCAAACACTTTCCGGGGCATGGCTTCACCAAAGCTGATTCGCACACAGAAATTCCGGTAGATGAACGCAGCTTTGCAGAAATTGCAGCGGCTGATTTACTGCCCTTTGCTAAAACTGCCACACTGACCAACGGTAAATTGTGCGCAGTAATGCCCGCGCATGTAATTTATCCCCAGGTAGACGCCAATCCAGCTGGGTTCTCAAGTAAATGGCTCAAGCAAATTTTGCGCGAGCAATTGGGTTTTGAGGGCGCGGTGTTCTCTGATGACTTGGGGATGGAAGCGGCTTCGGTCGCAGGGACGACGACACAAGGTGCGCAAGCTGCCTTAAATGCCGGCTGCGATATGGTGCTCGTTTGTAATTCGCCTGAAAAAGCCGACGTAGTGTTGGCCGAGTTAACGGCCGCGCAAACCCAAATTGCAGCGTCCCTTGCCGAACGATTAGAAGGCATGCGCGCTAAGGAGATGGGCATAGAAACAACAGCATTTCAGGCGCGTTTAAGTACCGCACGCGCGGCAATTGATGCGCTAAACCTGACGCTTTAACTATCGTGCATGCAGTCACGCACTGCGATATATTTTGTCGCGTAATCGATAATTTTGGCGATGCGGGTGTTACCTTGCGCTTGGCGCGGCAATTAGCCGATGAGTATGATGCACAGGTGCGACTGATTATTGATGATGTGCAGACTTATGCACGCATCGCCACACAGGCATGCGCAAATTTAGAAATTTGCGCATGGGAAAATATCCAACTCCCGTGTTTTTTTGTGCCTGAAGAAAGCCTAAATACGGGCGTCTTCAGGCATAATATGCCGACTACTTTTTTGGTTATTGAAGCCTTTGGTTGTACACTGCCCTCACATTATGTTGAGGCCTTAGCCGTAAATTTTGGCGTTGGTACCGCAGCGGGGCAATATTTTCGTTGGCTAAATTTTGAGTATTTGAGCGCTGAAGATTGGGTAGAAACACACCACTTACTGCCGTCACCGCACCCACAATTACCGTTGACTAAAACGTTTTTTTTCCCCGGGTTCACGGAATGCACCGGGGGGCTGATACGCGAACGTAACTTGTTGGCGCAGCGTGAGATGTTCTTTCAGCAACCGTTGCCCGCTGAACCGCACGCCGGAAGGCCTGCGCAAGCGTCCCCGAAGCACCAGCTTCTAGAAAAATGTGGCGTGCCACAGCCGCTTTTGGCTAGTGCGCTGCACGTTTTTTTATTCTGCTATGAAAACAAAGCGTTACCAAGGTTGCTACAGGCCTGGCAAAGCGCCGCACAACCAGTCGTTTGTTTGCTCCCTGCCGAACGTACGCGTGCGGCAGTATCTGCGGCACTTGGGCTAGAGCCTGATGCGTTGCCGGTCGGTGAGCCTCGACAGTTTGGCGCGCTAACCTTGCTGGCGACGGCACTTGTACCGCAGCCAGAATTTGATCAGCTATTGTGGGCGTGCGATGTTAATTTCGTGCGCGGCGAAGATTCCTTCGTGCGTGCGCATTGGGCAGCCAAACCGTTTTGCTGGCATGTGTATGTGCAAGAAGATGGCGCGCATTTGGTTAAACTTAACGCGTTTTTGCATCAATTTTTGGCAAATGCACCACCTCAAGTTGCGCAAGTTATGCGTGAGTTGTTTGTGGCTTGGAATATGCAAGATGGCGATGGTATTGCCGCAGCTTGGACAAATTTTTGTACCAACTTAGTCGCCGTACGATCTCATGTAGAGACCGTATCGGCGCGGCTTTCAAGCTATGCAGATTGCGCTGCAACTATCATGGCATTGCTACCTGCCGCTGTCTTTAAGCGCTAGCCGCAGTTTATAACCAGCGCCTATAACCAACGCCTCTAGCCACCACCTTGTAGCCGCAGCCATCACGAGTTATTCAGCACGCATTTGCGGAAACAAAATCACGTCACGAATGCTTGCTGCATTCGTGAGCAACATCACGAAGCGATCAATGCCAATGCCTTCACCTGCTGTTGGCGGCAAGCCGTATTCAAGGGCACGTACGAAATCAGCATCATAATGCATCGCCTCATCGTCGCCTGCATCTTTTTGGGCTACTTGCTCCATGAAGCGCGCCGCTTGGTCTTCTGCGTCGTTAAGTTCAGAAAATCCGTTCGCGATTTCGCGGCCACCGATAAATAATTCAAAGCGATCGCACACGTTTGGATTAGCGTCATTGCGACGTGATAATGGGGATGTTTCAGCAGGATAAGAAACAATAAACGTTGGCTGAATTAAATGCGCTTCGGCCGCGGCTTCAAATAGCTTTAGTTGCAGGGTGCCGATTGTGTCAGTTAGCTTTGCATTTTCGCCGTGCAAGCGAATTAGGCGGAGCAAATTTTCTGCACTGTTGAAGTCCTCGTTAAGGTGTTGAGGCGCGTATTTTTTAACTGCTTCCACCATGGTCAAGCGTTCAAAAGGCCGGCCAAAATCAATATCAACGCCTTGGTAATGTACAAGTGTTTTGCCCAGCACTTTTTGAGCGACATCGCGCATTAAATCTTCGGTGTATTCCATCAAATGGATGAAGTCGCGGTAGGCGATATAGAACTCCATCATCGTAAACTCAGGGTTATGTCGCGTGCTCATCCCTTCATTGCGGAAATTGCGATTTATTTCAAAAACGCGCTCCATGCCGCCCACTACCAAGCGCTTTAGGTAAAGTTCAGGCGCGATACGTAAGTACAAAGGCATATCCAACGCATTGTGATGGGTTTTAAACGGCCTAGCCGCGGCACCGCCTGGTATAGGGTGCATCATCGGTGTTTCAACCTCTAAATATCCGTGTTTAACCATAAACTCACGAATGGTTTGCACTACTTTTGAGCGGATCACAAAGGTGTCGCGCACTTCCGGGTTGGTAATTAAATCAACGTAGCGCATGCGATAGCGCTGTTCGGTGTCGGTTAAGCCGTGAAACTTTTCAGGCAGTTGACGCAGGGATTTTGTGAGTAAGCGGTGGCTGATGACATGCACTGATAGTTCATCTGTTTTGGTTTTAAACATAAAACCTTCGACGCCAATAATGTCACCCAAATCATAGTGCGCAAAAACCGCCAAGGCTTCCGGTGCCATGTCGTTAATCGTGGCGTAAAGTTGAATGCGGCCTGTTGAATCTTGAATTGTTGCGAACACGGCCTTTCCCTGACCGCGCCTTAACATCACGCGACCTGCAACGCTGACGTTGATTTTTTCTGTCATTGCTAAAAATTGCTCACGCGATGTGCCGTTGTAGGCCGTATGCAGCGGCAGCGCATGGTGTGTCGGCCGAAAATCGTTCGGAAAGGCGACGCCTCCGATTGCGGTTTTGCGGAGGTGCGCCAGCTTTTCGCGGCGCTCCTTCATCACATGGTTTTCATCGTGGTGAGGTTCGGATTGGTGGGTATTTGTCGTCATGATGGTTATTCGTTGGAGTATGGTTTCAGTGCTAAAAAATCTTCGCGCAACATAGAATACATGATTGCATCATGGATTTTGCCGTGGTGGTCGCGGGCGTTTAGGCGCAGCACGCCTTCCCGTATAAAACCCGCTTTTTCCAGCACCCGCATGCTTGCGTTGTTGTCGCCATGAATCCACGCGTAAAGGCGTACGCATTGAGCATGGTTAAAACATAATCCGCAGATAGCACGGCAGGCCTCTGCCGCAAAGCCGTTGCCCCATGCGCTTGGGCGAAAAAAATAGCCCATTTCCATCGATGGAATATCCCAGTTTATGTTGTGGGGGCCAATACCGCCTATGTAATTGCCAGTAGATTTTTCAAACACCGCTAGGGTTAGCCCGGTGCGCGCCAACCATAAACTGTGCATCCGCCGGGCGTAAGCTTCAGAGGCATCGACGGTATCGTGCGCATCTACCCAGGGCATAAACTGTTTCGCAAGCGTGCGATTTTCATCGATGGATGCAAACACATCTTTGCCATCACCAGCTGCAAATGGCCGTAAAATAAGGCGCTCAGTCTCGAGCCGCTCCGGTAAGTCGAGCAGTGGAGGATGCTTAATGCCTAGTGTTAGAAGTGGTGAATTCATGAAGTGCTCAGGGTTGTAGGAAGGTGCTACGCGTTAACGTGTGCTGGGCATCATATTTGAAGCTGGCGCGTTGGTTGCCGCTGCGATGCAAATAAAGCGTTTCAATTTCGGCTATTTGCACATCCATCACGCAAAAGTGCGTGGGTAGGTGCGCAATCTGCTTTGCGCAATCGACAAGGGATGCGCACGCCGTTCCCGGTGCCGCCAAGCTCAAGTAGCTGCTGCGACCATGCGGCGCTAAATTATTCCAAAGTTGCAAACATAGCGCATCTTCGGTGCGCAATTGCGCGGCACCGTTTAAGCGAATTTGCAAGTGCTGCGGCGCCGAATAAAAGAGTATCGAAGTGCCTGTAGAAGCCCGTATTTGGGGGATCTTCAGGCTACGATTATCGGTGTAAAAGCGCAAAAGAAGGTTTTTTTGATCGGCATTGCGCAGTATCAGGGTGCGCTGCTGCGGCAAATAATTACCGTCGCTGGTGCGTTCAATCGTGGCAACGCATGGCGTGCTAAACGCTGACTTTTTATCAACGCTGCCGTGCACCATTGAGGCCCAAGCGTGGTCCAGCGTTGCTCGTAAATCGCCGTAAAAACCGGGTAGAGGCAGATTCTCCATTGCGCGCCCCTAAACGCCAAACTTTAAGCTGGCTAAAATAAAGGGATCTAAGTCACCGTCAAGGACGGCTTTGGTGTTGCCCGTTTCAAAGCTGGTGCGCAAGTCTTTAATGCGTGACTGATCTAGCACGTAGCTGCGAATTTGGTGTCCCCAACCGATGTCAGTTTTGCCATCTTCTAGCTTTTGCGCAGCGGCTTGCCGATTGCGTAGCTCAAGCTCATAGAGCTTGGCCTTCAGCATACTCATGGCCTCAGCCCGATTACGATGCTGTGAACGATCGTTTTGGCACTGCACCACAATTCCTGTCGGGCCGTGGGTAATACGAATCGCCGAATCGGTTTTGTTAATGTGCTGGCCACCTGCGCCAGACGCCCGAAATGTATCAACTCGCAAGTCGGCAGGATTGATTTCAATTTCAATAGAATCATCCACTTCAGGATACACAAACAGGCTAGCGAAGGACGTATGACGGCCATTGGCAGAATCAAATGGGCTTTTACGCACTAGGCGATGTACGCCAGTTTCGGTGCGTAAATAGCCATAAGCATAGGCACCAGTTACTTTAATGGTGGCGGACTTTATGCCCGCGACGTCGCCAGCGCTTTCTTCCAACACTTCCACTTTGAAACCTTTGCGCTCGCTGTAGCGCAAGTACTGCCGCAGCAGCATGCTGGCCCAATCTTGCGCTTCGGTGCCGCCTGCACCCGATTGAATGTCAACAAAGCAGTTGTTTGGATCTGCTGGGTTGCCGAACATACGGCGAAATTCCATACCTTCTACCAGCGTACGAATACCTCCTACATCGGCTTCGATTGATTCTAGGGTTTCGTCATCAGCTTCATCTTTAGCCAAAGCAAACAACTCGCTGGCATCTTTTAAGCCAGAATGAATGGTAATAAGATCACTTACCACGTCGTCAAGCAGCTTTTTTTCCCGACCAATTTCTTGACTCTTTTTAGGGTCGCCCCAAACGGCCGGATCTTCGGCAAGTAAATTTACTTCAACTAAGCGCTCTTGTTTACCTGCAAAGTCAAAGATACCTCCGCAACTCGGTGCTGCGAGTTGATAGATCATTCATTGAATAAAAAATAGCATTAACGCGGTCGGCTTCCATGGATTCTTACAATAAATAGTTAGGCAAGGATTATAGAGCAGTAGGGTGCTTCGGTACACTTTCTTGCTAATTGCTACTTTTGGCAGTTTGGGCAGTAGAAAACGGCGCGGCCCGATACAGTTATGCGCACGATTGTCGTCCCGCATCCGTGGCATGGCGCGCCGGCCCGGTCGAACACCCAGTGCCGGTATTGTGCAAATGGCGCGCCGTTGTCGCGCATTGTTTCCGCCAGCGCTAAATCATTGGTAATGCCGCCTGTTGCGTAAGACTGCTGGGTGATGGTCAGTGCGGCTACAGCCAACGCGTCCCGTTGGCCGGCGCTAAGCGCACCGAGCTTGGCACTTGGGCTTATTCGCGCGATAAATAGAATATCGCTGCGCAAATAGTTACCTAAGCCCGCTAAGAAGCCTTGGTGAAGGAGCAGTTGGGTAACCCGTCTATTTTGAAACGCTGGCGTGGCAACTACGCGGCGTACATCGGCAAGCTGGGTGCTTGGCGCGAGTAGTTCCAAACCTAATTTGGCGATGTAGGGTTGTTGATGTATTTGCGCGGTGGGCCAAACTTCAATATCGGACGCGCTATACAAAACCGCCACAGCTTGGTCGGTGTGGATGGCTACGCGGGTTTGCAGCCTTGGATTAACGGGCTGTTGCGGCGCTAAAATTGCCCACTGGCCATAAAGCTGATTGTGGCTATACAGCGTGAGCGCGCTGGAAAATTGGATCAACATCGCTTTGCCGCGCGCACGGACGTTTAGCACTAAGCTGTCGTTTATGGCGCGACAAAATGGCTGTAAATTTGGAAAAGCAAATTCAATTAAGCGCACGCGCTGCCCACAAACGGCGGTTGCAATTTGCGCAGCAGACCGCGCAATTTCTGGGCCCTCAGGCATTTAAGTGCACCAACATTTCGGTTGTCACCGCACTACCTTCGGGCTGTTTTTGGGAGCTGAATCACATACCGTCATGTAACGTCGGCGCCTGTGGGCTTGTGTTCATAAGCGTCTACCGCGGCGGTGAGCGCGATCGCGGCGGCGTTCACTATATCTACGCTGTGGTTATAGGCAGTTACCCACTCTAAAAATTGTGCGGCCGGAAGCGGGCGGCTAATACCGTAACCTTGCGCAAGATCGCAGCCCATTTGCTGCAAAACTGCGATGGTTGGCTCGTCTTCAGCGCCTTCGGCCACAGTAGTAACTTTAAATTGATGCGCGAGCTTTACGATGGCGGCAATAATATCGCGATCGGCTTGAGAAGTTACCGCATTTTTGACGAACAGTTGATCAATTTTTAGTTCGTCCAGCGGCAAGTGACGCAGGTAGGCAAGGGATGAATAACCTGTACCAAAATCATCGATAGCTATGCGAATACCCTGGCTTTTAAAGTTCTGCAAAATAGCAGCAGCTTGAGTTATGTCAGTCAGAGTGACCGATTCTGTCACTTCGATGGTGAGGCGCGCCGGATTAATCCGCCAAGTGCGCAGGCATTGATCAACAATGCTGGGTAGATCTTCGTTGGTGAGCGTGATGCTCGATAAATTAATGCTGATGCCTAGTGCCGCGCCAGCGCAGGAAAATTCACCAATTTGGCGTAGCGCCGTATTGAACACCCAAGTAGTGAGCGGATTGATCAACCCGCGCGCTTCCGCAATGCGGATAATTTTATCAGCTGGCACGGTGCCGATGCCGGGCAAGTTCCAGCGGATAAGCGCTTCTACACCTTCGCACCGCATCGTTTTGCAGTTTATCTGCGGCTGATAGTGCAGTTCAAGCTCGCCTTGCTGAATAGCTACACGTAGCTGTGGATGTAGGTCGTCATTTAGGTCAATGTGGGTCTGGTCTTCTGGCGCGAATACATGGTGGGAGGCCTCTTTGGAAAAGGCGAGTCCGCGCGCTATGTCGGCTCTCAATATAAGCTGTTTGGCATCTACTGCGTGATCCGGATAAAGTGCTATGCCAATAGCAGGCCGCGAATATCCGCCATGCTCTTCGAACTCGGTGGCAATTTCGAAACACCGCGAGAAGCGCGCCGCAGCCAGTAGGCACTGCGCGGGCGAATTTAAGTTCGGTAGTAGAAAAAAAAGCGTATCGTCACTCAATCGAGCGCATAAATCTTCGGAACGCATTGCTTCGGTAATGCGCGCCAATGCGGCGTCTACAAGGTTTGCGGTGCTTGCGCCAAATAACGCTTCTTGTTTGCTGCGCCGGGTGAGGGTGAGGATAAGCACGCCAACATGTAGCTTTAACGTGTCGGCGGTTTCGAGTGCGATGCGGGTGACGCGCAACAGTTCTGTACGGTCAATTTGGTGGGTGATCGTTTTGGGTTGTGCTAGTAATGAATCAAGATTTTGGGGTGACATAAAAGATAAGGGCACTGAGCAATATTCGCAAACGCTTCAAATCAGCTGTATCCGTCGCATCGATGTTATTCCGCGTAGAAGCTGTTTGGATCTAAACCGTAGGCGCCCGCTGGCAGCCCGCGCTTTATGTGTACCGGATTTTCCGAAACATCATAGAGTAAATCTAGTGTTGCAGGGTAGGTAGATGGCTTTTTTGCGGTGTCAGTCACTACCAATACTTTGGGTCGCAAACGTTTGGTTTTGTTATGTGTCACAACAATCGCAATCTCGCCGGTAGAAAGCTCCACCATGCAGCCCACGGGAAACACGCCGATAGAGTAAACGAACTGCTCCACCATGGCTTCATCAAACTGGGACCCGCTCCATTTTGTGAGCATTTGTAGCGCTTCGTGTGGTGAACTCGGGTGGGCATACGGGCGGCGCTTAGTGATGGCTGAAAACGTGTCGGCGATCGCCGCCATACGGCCATATAGCCCAATATCATTGCCCTCTAAATTATAGGGATAACCGGAGCCATTCATGCGCTCATGGTGCTGGGCTACACCCTCCATCACATTGGGGTGAATATTCGCGGTCTCGCTCAGTATTTCTATGCTGTAAGTAACGTGCTCTTTAATTAGCTCAAATTCATCGGACGATAGCCGCCCGTCTTTATCTAGCAACTCTTTAGGCAGGCGCATTTTTCCGACGTCCAACAGTAAGCCTAAGGTACCAAGCTGGGCTAAATCAGTTTTGCTAAAACCTAGGTGCCGGCCCAGCGCCAATAAATTGATGGCGACATTTAAGCCGTGCCCATAAGTATTTAAGTCGGAATCACGAAGGCGTGCTACCCACATCATCGCATCAGGGTTGCGCACCATCGATTCCACCATGTCGTCAATCACGGCTTCAACCTGTTCAAGTTGAAAGTTATTTCCAGCGCGCATATCATTTGCAAGATTGCGTAGTAAATCATCTGCGCGGCTGTAGCTAGCATGGGCAACCGGCGTTTCTTCTTCCACGGTGATGGCGTCTTGATAGACCGTCAACACCATCGATTCGGGAATAAACGCGGGGCGCGGCTCAGGGAAATTGCCGCCAACGAGCTTGGCGTCATCGCCGGCCTTGTCGTCCATTGCTGAAGAGGCAGAATTACCGGGTAACAGAGCGCGGAGCGTCGTTTTTAAGCTGCCCCAAAAGCCACCACCTCCGTCCGATGAGGTGCCTGAAGGTGCCCTATTTACGGCCGTATCGGAGGCGCTCTCCGGAATCGTACTGCTTTTATTATTGCCTGCGGTGGAGCTGACCGGTATTGCAAATTCACCGAAGTTTTTGGCGTTGCTGAAGGGGTCTGCTCTGGTGTTATCTTTACCGCCGCCTTCCAAACCCTTAGCAGAAGGTGTTTTGATGCGGGTGATGGTACGGGTTACCGTTTTGTCATTTACTTCTGCCTGTTTGGTGATCACAACCAATTGGGCCTCTGCCGTGCCTCTTGCTAACGGTGCCATCACTTCGGCTTTTGGTGGCGCTTCATACGCTGCACCTTGCGAACGAGAAGGATCAATCAGCACCCAGTCACAATTAGCGCGGAGCTGCACAATTTCGGCATTGTCCTCAATTAAAAAACCTTCAATTAAAAAAGGCGTATCGATCCACGGGCGGTCGAGGTCGGTGACAAACATACCGATTTCCAGCGAGCCACATTGTATTTTTTTAGACATGAGTAAGTTTCAGGGGTATATCGCTAGGAGGAGTAAAGCGCTTTTGACATCAGCTGATACATCATTGTAGCGCTATCGGGCAGTGACGTGCCGCTATCGTCAGCCAAGGCATGCGCTAAAGCACAAGATAAATTTTGATTTCGTCTGTATAGTGCCGTCTGCACGCAAAATTCAATCAAAAAGTTAGAAAAAGTCGCCATGAAATTCGAATTGCTCAATATTGATACCTCGCACCCCGCGGCTCGGCGTGGCCGCGTGCATTTAAACCATGGCATCGTCGAAACTCCTGCCTTCATGCCGGTTGGCACTTATGGCACCGTAAAAGCGATGAGCCCATCGGAAATTCGCGAAATTGGCGCGCATATTTTGCTGGGCAACACCTTCCACCTGTGGCTGCGTCCCGGCATTGAAGTGATTGCTAAATTTGGCGGATTGCATAAATTTATGGCGTGGGATGGCCCGATTCTCACTGATTCTGGCGGGTTTCAGGTGTGGAGTTTGGGGGATTTGCGCAAAATTACCGAAGAAGGTGTCGCGTTTCAATCGCCAATTAACGGTGATAAGTGCTTTTTATCGCCCGAAGAATCGATGCGCATCCAAAAAGTGCTTAATTCTGACGTTGTGATGATTTTTGATGAATGTACAGCTTATCCGGCAACGTTGGAAGAAGCCGGAAAATCGATGCGCTTGTCCGCGCGTTGGGCGCAGCGCTCGCGTAGTGAGTTCGATAATTTGCAAAATCAGAATGCGCTCTTTGGCATTGTGCAGGGCGGTATGCACGAGAGCTTGCGCGACGAATCCCTGCAAACGCTTACCGATATTGGCTTTCACGGCTATGCCATCGGCGGGTTGTCTGTGGGTGAACCAAAAGAAGACATGTTGCGTATTTTGGCGCACACGGCACCCAAATTGCCTGCTGATAAGCCTCATTATTTGATGGGTGTTGGCACGCCGGAAGATTTAGTCGATGCCGTGGGCTACGGTGTGGACATGTTTGACTGCGTGATGCCGACGCGAAACGCCCGTAATGGCTGGCTTTTCACTCGATTTGGTGACGTAAAAATTCGCAATGCCAAGCACCGTCAGGACACAAAACCGCTAGACGAAACCTGTGGTTGCTATGCCTGCCGCAATTTTAGCCGCGCCTACTTGCATCATCTGCAGCGCGCAAACGAAATTTTGGGCGCGCGATTAAACACCATTCACAACTTGTTTTACTATCAAGAACTGATGCGGGAAATGCGCGTCGCCATCGAGGTTAACCAGTTTGCAGCATTTCGGCTTAAGTTTAAGGCTGAAAGAGCCGTCGAACGTAGCGGCGGCGCTTGAAATTGGCCTGCAATGCCCTCATAAATGTTGAAAGTCACATTTTCAGCATCGTGTTATAATTGAAAGCTTTGCTAACTGCGTTCTTTTTGCGTTTCCTATTTTTGAATTTGGAGTTATTTTATGATTAGTACCGCCTACGCTCAAGCTGCTGCAGCCCCAGCCGCTGCCTCACCACAGGGTTCCTTGCTGACATTTTTGCCGATTATGGGCATGTTTGCTGTGCTGTATTTTTTGATGATTCGCCCGCAACAAAAGCGTGCTAAAGAACAACGCGCCATGCTCGACGCCATCAAAGTGGGTGATGAAGTTATTGCAGCAGGCATTATGGGAAAAATTGTGAAAATGGACGACGCCTACATCAATCTTGAGCTAGCGCCGGGTAATGTCATCGTCGTGCAAAAGCCGACTATTTCTACGTTATTGCCAAACGGTACTTTGCATAATTTGCTAAAGTAATTTTTAAGCTTCTTTTTTCGCGTTTGTTGTGAGCCACCATGAATAAATACCCTGCTTGGAAATACGTAATTATTGCTGTCGCCATTGTTGTGTCGTTGTTCTACACCATGCCTAATATTTTTGGTGAATCTCCGGCCATTCAAGTATCGGGTTTGCGCACCGTAAAAGCCGATGCTGCCACTAAGGCAATCGTTGAAGAAGCCCTAAAAACGGCCAATATCACCCCTAGCAGTATTTTTCTTGAAGGGGAGAATTTAAAGTTGAGCTTCGCCAAAATTGACGATCAAATTAAGGCGCGCGACGCTATTACCGCAAAGTTAGGCACAACCTACATTGTGGCGTTAAATTCCCTTTCTAATTCGCCAAAATGGTTGGCCTCAATCGGTGCGCAACCCATGAACTTGGGTCTAGATTTGCGTGGTGGTGTGCATTTTTTAATGCAGGTTGACATGAAGTTTGCGCTGGACCGCGCCTTCGTGCGCTACACCGGCGAAGTACGCAGTTTGCTGCGTGAAAAGAAAGTTTTTTACAGCGGACTTGCCACCGAAGGTGAGCGCGTAGTGGTGCGGTTTAAAGAAAAACCAGCGCTAGAAGCCGCTAAAAAAGAACTTTCAAATGGTTATCCCGAACTTACTGTGCGCGAAAGCCAAGCGGGTGAAGAATCAGTGCTTACGCTTACTATGAAGCCAGAATCAGTCATAAAGTTGCGTGAATCCGCTATCGAGCAAAATATTTCAGCGTTACGCAAACGCGTGAACGAGCTTGGTGTGTCCGAGCCGATTATTCAAAAGCAGGGTGCTGATCGTATCGTGGTGCAACTTGCTGGCGTACAAGATCCGACGCGCGCTAAAGATGTTATTGGCCGTACCGCCACGTTAGAAGTGCGTTTAGTTGCCGAGGAATCAGCAGATGGTGAAGGTCAGTTGGCATTCGAGCGTTTCCGTAATGAGCCAGCACCGTTTGGAACCGAAAAAATGGTGGATGGCAATGGCCGCATCGTCTTGGTTAAAAAAGGCATTGTTATTACTGGCGATAAAGTAACTGATGCGCAACCAGGGTTTGACCAACAGGGCGGCGGGTCAATTGTGTCAGTAAATCTGGATGCAGTCGGTGGCCGCCTAATGACGCAAGCTACGCGCGAAAACGTTCGCAAGCGCATGGCCATGATTATGATCGAGAAGGGCGTACCTGAAGTTTTAACGTGGCCTAGCATCAATAGTGAGTTTGGCGCCCGCTTTCAGATTACGGGGATGTCAAGCCCAATAGAAGCTAAAAACCTCGCCCTGTTGCTGCGTGCGGGCGCGTTAGCCGCCCCAATGGAGTTTGTTGAAGAGCGCACCATCGGCCCTAGCTTGGGCGCCGAAAATATCGAAAAAGGTAGAAATTCCTTGCTCGTTGGCTTCGCGCTCATCACGGTTTTTATGATTGCCTATTACATGTTGTTTGGCGTAATTTCTGTCACTGCACTTGCCTGTAACCTATTGTTTTTAATGGCTTTATTGTCCGCAATGCAGGCAACCCTTACTTTGCCAGGCATTGCGGCTATCGCATTGGCGTTGGGTATGGCTATCGACGCCAACGTACTTATTAACGAACGAATACGTGAAGAGCTGCGCCTTGGTATGAGCCCGCAAATGGCGATTCAAACTGGTTATGACCGTGCCTTTGATACGATTTTGGATTCCAACATCACCACACTTATTGCGGGTTTAGCGTTGCTAATTTGGGGTTCTGGTGCGGTACGCGGCTTTGCGATTGTGCATTGCTTGGGCATTATTACGTCTATTTTTAGTGCCGTGATGGTTTCACGCGGTCTGGTTAATTTGATTTATGGCGGACGTAAAGTAAACAAGTTATCTATTGGTAATGTGAGCTGGTCAGGGCCTGTAAAAACTCCCCCACCCGCACCCGCAGCGTAAAGCAATATGCCTGAAGATATCCTATTGTAGGGCGTCTTCAAGACATCTTAATAGTAAGAAACTCACTTCGTAGGAGCAACATCATGGAATTTTTTAGAATCAAAAAAAGCATTCCCTTCATGCGCCATGCCTTGGTGTTCAACATTATTTCTGGCGTTACTTTTTTGTTGGCGGTATTTTTCTTAGTGACGCGAGGCCTCCATCTTTCTATTGAATTTACCGGCGGCACGGTAATTGAGGCGCCGTTTAAGCAAGCCGTAGATTTGGGGCAAATTCGCACCGCCATCAGCACTGCGGGTTTCAAGGACGCGACCGTTACTACCTTTGGCACTTCCAGAGACGTGCAAATTCGCCTGCCTTTAGTCATCAAAGAAGGCGGCACCCAGAATGACGCCATGGAAGCACAGAAAAAATCCGTGCTTGCCACCCTTTTGCCGCTGGGCCTTGATTATGACGAAAAAGCGATCGCTGATAATCCAGCTGCCAACAAGATGAAGGTTGAATTTGTGGGCTCACAAGTTGGTAAAGAGCTCGCCGCCGACGGCGCGATGGCGCTGTTGTTTGTGTGCTTGGGCATCATGGCTTATTTGGCGGTGCGTTTTGAATGGCGCTTTGCTGTGGCCACTATTATTGCTAACTTGCACGATATCGTAATCATTTTGGGCTTTTTCGCATTCTTTCAATGGGAATTTTCATTGCCCGTACTGGCGGCGGTGTTGGCTATTTTGGGCTATTCGGTAAACGAATCTGTGGTTGTATTTGATCGCGCGCGCGAAATCTTCCGAGGGGCGCTTCGCGTAATCCACGCCCGCGCCCATCGTGTCTTTAAGCATCTGCACGTATTCCGGGCGCGACCATTTCAGGCTGTGGAT
>JANNXI010000160.1:0-19051 GCA_031409495.1 Betaproteobacteria bacterium | reverse complement strand
CGTATCTGTAGCGGCAACGGCAGTTACCGCATCAATAATGGCTGTGCGCATTTGCGCATTCATCGAACCGAACATCAACTGGCTATTGATACGGTCCACTAAGCGCCACGGCTCACCTGAAATAGCGCGGAGCACTGTCATATCAACTTTGGTGCCGATCGAGCCGGCCACGCCAGTGTCGGCGTTGGAGCCATTGCCAAAGGTCATTTGGTAGAAAAAATTAGCGCGCGTAAAAGCTGTTGTGGCGTTGTAAATACCAAACTGCGGGCCTTCCAAATTAGTGCCCGGAACGATGTAATCAGCCGGATAATAGTTAAACACGGTGGGGGAGTAAAACAAGTTTTGCCCCATTTGCGCGGAAACATTCTTTAAGTAAATACCATCCGTAGGTGCACCCATAGCACGTGTGAAGCTTGCTGTTAAGTGCACTGGTTCGCGAAGACGCCCGAATTTAGGGTCAGGTGAGGCATCACCACGCGCTTCTGGGTCAAGCATAATCGCCCGCACTGTTGCCTTCATGTCACCGCGCACACCCGCACCGTTGTTATTAAACGCAGCTGCAACACGCCCTACGTAGGCAGGTGAAGGATTGCTGGTAACTAAATGCTGAATCAGTTGCCGCGATATAAACGGCCCAACATTTTGATGGGTAAACACGTTAGCAATTGCACGCACAAGGTCAGGCTGTGCGGCCAAACCCGCCGGGCTAACGGCCTCGCCTAACAAGGTTTTGGCTGTCACATCGTGCTGACTTTCGATTTGAATCATCGCACCTAAATAGTTTGTCGGGTTATTGAATTTTGGCGTAGCACTCGGCAAAGTAGGATAGGTCCAACCCGTTAATACTTTGGAGAAGTTTAAAATATCGGCTTGGTCATAGGTAGCGATAGGATTGCCGTCCGCACCGCGCTTATAGGTGCCATCTTGATTTAACTCCCAGATACCAATTGAAAAAAGCTGCAGCAATTCGCGCGCAAAATTTTCATTAGGTTGAACGCCAGTTGGTGAAGTCGCTTTTGCATTGTTCACCATGTCTAGGTAGCGCCCCATCAATGGATGGAGAGTAACGAGGTACAAAATATCGTTAAAGTTACCAAAACTTAAATCCAGAAGTAGCTGCTGGTAATTTCTATTGGCGTAAGCAATTTGTTCTTCATTTCCAGACACGACAAAAATTTGCGATAGCGCAAAGGCAACACGTTGCCGCAACTGATCCGGTGCCGTTTGTGTGTTGATGAAAAAATCGTTCTGCAATTTATAAAGCGAATAATTATCGCGCTCACACGCACCAACACAACTGGTCGGCTTATTCTGCGGCATAAAAGCATAAGCTGGATATTCCGTGACTGGCATAGCGAGCTGCGCATCAATATAGGCCGCAGCACCCACCGTTTGCGCGGCTTGCAGGCTGGCAGGGGTTGGACCAAAGGAAGACTGCTTTAACAACCGCACAATATCTTGCGGTATAGGCTGCACCTCAATTGGGTAAACGATGGAGGATTTAATGGCACCCAAACTATCTTCAGCCACGGCAACAAAATTACGCTGCCCAAAGCGCGAGTTTGATAACTCAATCGTGTATGGCGCACCGGCCTTCGTGCCAAGCAGCGTCGTGCCGTCAAAGAACGAAACTTTGCTCACATTGCTATCAGGATCGGTAACAGTCGCAGTAAGCGTCATGGCGGCACCCGTCACTAGTGCCGTACTGGCAGTGACCTCAACAGCCGCAACGGGTTGGCGATTAGCGAGTTCCGCTGCACTTAGAGGCATTACATAACCAATTATGCCCTCATAAACCCAGCCAGCACGCGTCGTGAGCACTGTTCTTTCATTTTCGTCAGTGGTCCAAAGATGCTCGCCGATAGCCGGCAAATAGAGTCGATGTAGCGGTACGGTATTGGTCGTTTTTCTGGAGCTCACATGGCCATCGGCACCCTCTTGCGTCCAGCCACGGGTTGCGAGCACAGTGTTTTCGTTGGCATCGGTTGTCCAAAAATGTTTATACGCGACGGGGCTATAAAGCCGATACAGCGGCACACCGGCTACGCCATCGATGCTTCCGGCTCCTTTGAGCAGTTTATAAATTGGCCCTTCAATTTGCCACCCACCCTGTGGCAGCAAACCTACTTCATTTCTATCCGTAGAGTAAAAATGGCGCTTGCCCGAAGGGCTATACAGCCGATAACGCATCACCGCTTCGCCACTCACCTGCGCCTGCACATCTGGCACATACAACGCGGTAACGGCAAAGGCGCTGAATCCAACTATCCCCAGGACCACACCACGCGTGCATTGCGCAAGACGCGAGACTTTGGAAGGTGGAGGTAGCGAACTCACGGTAGGGTCGGTAGCAGCACTGCCCACTTTTGACGTGCGCCAAATAGTGCGCTTGATAATAAGTGCGGATTCCGTCGTTTTTAGTTGTTGCATGATTCAGCTCCTCGTTTTTGTGATTGAACAAAAAATGGAAGCGCGCCGTAAGCTACATTTGCTTCGCCTGCCGCACCGCTTGTCATCCGCACTTGCAAATTAGCAAAGTGCTCAACAAGCAATTGACGGGAACCAATTTTTTTATGGATGATGCGTAAAAATGAATCTAAACATAAACTCAAACGCGGACGGGATACTGCAGATGCTGCAAAAATACCCGTTGTTGCTGCAACTTGATGCCTACCCTGCTTGGAAGTGCCCAAATATAGGGCATCCACGACGGATTTGTACATTGTTATTCTCCTGGTGATTCCGCTACCATGAGCGCCGCAGATGCGGTGCTTGTAGGCCGGTGATTTTGCGTCCTTGCCTTTCAGCAAGTTTACCTTTTTTCAGTTACACGATTGCGTCTAAGCACTTGCTACAATGTGGCTCGACCTATGCATCATCGCTCAAAGCGATAGTTACAATCTGTTAACACCAGCACATCTACCCATAAAATTATGACAGCCAAACATTTGAACAGCGATCTTCGAACCCGCTGCCCGTGGTGTGAAAAAAATCTACTCGACCAACATTATCACGATACCGAATGGGGCGTACCAATGCATGATGACCGTGATTTGCTAGAGCTGATCACCCTCGAAGGTGCGCAAGCAGGCTTAAGTTGGAGCACGGTGTTAGCGAAGCGTGAAGGCTACAACCGCGTATTTAAAAATTTTGATGCACACAAAATTGTTGCCTTCACTGACAAAAACATCGCGGACGCCATGCTCGACCCTGGCATTGTGCGCAACAAGCTTAAAATTAATAGCACGGTGGGTAACGCCCGTGCCTTTTTAGCGGTACAGGAAAAATACGGCAGCTTTGATGCGTTTTTATGGCAAATAGTTGGCGGTACACCCCGCGTAAATCAATGGGAAGTATTTACCCAAGTGCCCGCCAAAACTGCAGAATCTGACGCCATGAGCAAGCTGCTTTTGGCACATGGATTTAAGTTTGTGGGCTCCACCATTTGCTATGCGTTTATGCAGGCAAGCGGCATGGTGAACGATCATATTACTAGCTGTTTCCGCTACATCGAAGTGGGAAACGAAGTAGGGAACGAAGTAGCAAACAGAGTAGCAAAGGAAGATTTAAAAGCAGTAGCTAAGAGAGCTGCAAAAAAGTGAATGCGGTAACGGTTGATGTAGCAGTCATCGGCGCAGGCGCGGCAGGCATGATGTGCGCGGCGCAAGCTGGCCAGCGAGGGCTAAGCGTGATGCTAATCGACCACTATCAGCGCCTTGGCGAAAAAATTCGTATCTCTGGCGGTGGGCGCTGTAATTTTACCAATATCAACACCAAACCTGAAAATTTTCTATCGCAAAACCCAAATTTTTGCCGCTCTGCATTAGCTCGCTATACGCCCAAACACTTCATTACGTTAGTCGAATCGCACGGCATTAAATACCACGAAAAAACGCTTGGTCAACTATTTTGCGACGACAGCGCGACGCAAATTATCGATATGCTAAAAACAGAATGCGATCGCGCGCAGGTGCAATGGCGGCGACCGTGCGCGGTAGTAAGCGTTGAAAAAACTGCTTCTGGTTTTAGTATTCAAACCGCGTTAGGGGTCGTGTTAGCAAAAAAATTGGTGATTGCAACCGGCGGTTTGGCGGTGCCAAAAATCGGCGCAACTCCTTTTGGTTACAAGCTTGCGGAACAATTTGGGCTAAGTGTAATTGCGCCTCGAGCGGCGTTAGTGCCGTTGAGTTTCGATGCCGCAGCAACGGCGCAATATGGCGACCTTTCGGGTCTATCGCTGGACGCCTCAGTACGCGCCGCTAAAAACACGCCACCCTTCCGAGAAGCCCTATTATTAACCCATCGTGGCTTGTCCGGGCCTTCTATTTTACAAGTTTCTTCCTACTGGCAAGATGGATCAGCGAAGAACCCAATACACATCAATTTACTGCCGTTTGACGATGCAAAAAATTGGCTGACCGGATTACGACAAAGCAAGCAATTGCTCAGCAATTTACTGGCAGAACATTTGCCCAAGCGCTTTGCAAAACAGTGGTGTGATGCGTTTGAATTTGATGTGGTGCCGAATCAGGTAAGCGATAAAAAATTTTCTGAAATTAGCGAACGGTTGTTTGACTGGCAGGTGAAGCCATCTGGCACGTTGGGCTACAACAAAGCAGAAGTTACGTTGGGTGGCGTGGATACACGGCAGTTGTCATCAAAAACGATGGAAGCGAATGACGTGCCGGGGTTGTATTTCATTGGTGAGGTGGTGGATGTGACGGGGCACTTAGGGGGCTATAACTTTCAGTGGGCTTGGGCTTCTGCGGTGGCGGCAGGGTTGGCGGTTTAGTGGCGTTGCGCGCGCGACATGCAACAACGCTGCGGCCGCCAAAGCCGCCCCCGCTAAACCCGCCCCTCTCTCCCGGCATCTTTCCCTCGGGAGGAGAGAGGGGCGATATCGCGGAGGACTTGCGTTGCCTTTTAGGCCAAACGTGACCAATAAAAAGTGCCTGAAGATGCCCTATTTACGGGCTTCTTCAGGCACTCATTCTTGCGATTAACGGGCTACCAAATAACCACTCTATCTCGTTCAGCTCTTAACGCTGGCGCCACCGCTGGGCAATTAAACGTTTTGGCGAAGCTGCTTAAATGCGCGACTGGGCCTTGCACGCGAAACCTGGGGGGCGAGTGCGAATCGGTTAGCAGGGCTTTCATTTCTGCGGCTTCGCGGGTGATCTCGCGCCAGCTTTGGGCAAAGCTAATGAAGTAGCGCTGCTGCTGCGTTAAACCGTCAATTTTGGCGGCTGGCGCGCCCGCTTTCAATGCGCGCTCTAGCCCCATAAATGCAATGGTTAAGCCACCCAAATCAGCAATGTTTTCACCCAAAGTTAGCTTGCCATTTACTGGGGTGTTCTTAGCGCCCGTGTAGTTGGAATACTGCGTTACTAGTGCTTTGGCACGGGCTTTGTAGGCGGCATCATCTTTTGGTGTCCACCATTGTTTCATGTTGCCAGTGGCATCAAACTGGCGACCTTGGTCGTCGAAGTGATGGGTAATTTCATGGCCGATCACCATGCCGATGGCACCATAGTTTAGGGCATCATCGGCTTTCACATCAAAAAACGGCGGCTGCAAAATGCCAGCTGGGAAGACGATTTCATTATATTCGCCAGCATACGCATTCACGATTTGCGGGCTCATCCACCATTGGTTGCGGTCTACCGGCTTGCCTAATTTATCAGCCCAAAAATCACTGTTATAGATGCTGGCGCGCAGCCAATTGCCTAGATAATCATCGGCCTTAATTTCAACGCTGGAATAGTCGCGCCATTTGTCGGGATAGCCGATTTGCAGCGCCATAGCGTCAAGCTTTTTAATCGCCGCCTCCTTGGTTTGCGGCTCCATCCACGCTAGGTTTTGCAAACGCTCGCGCAATGCAGCTTTGATGTTTGCTGTCATCTCTACCGCACGGGTTTTAGCTTCAGGGCTGAAAGCTTTTTCTACGTATAACTGTCCTAAACCTTCGGCTAACGGTGCCTCGCCATAGTTACCAGAAATCTGCTCCAAAACGCGCTCTGGGCGCGGTCTTTGAGTCTTTTTTCCATCCAATTCTGTACCAAAAAACGCGAAATGCGCATCGCTATATTTGCCCGACAAGCGTGAGGCAGAATCATTCAATACGCGCAATTGCAGGTAGGCTTTCCAGTCGGCAAGGCTGGTCGATTGCGTGAGCTTGGCAAACGCCGTTACAAACTTTGGCTGTCCCACGTTGAGCACGTTGGCTACAGTTATTTTTTGTTCTGCAAAGTAGGCAACCCAATCGAAACCCGGTGCAATTTTATTTAACTGCGCGATAGTCATCAAGTTATAAACGGCTTTGGGGTCGCGTTGCTGCACGAGCGTCATGGAAGCCTTGGCAAACTCGTTTTCAAGCTTGTAGGCGGCATCAATGGCTTTGATTGTTTGTGTGTTGGCGTCCATCGCGGCCATGTCTGCAAATTTTTGTGCAAAGGCTTTGTAGGCGGCGCGTATCTGCGCGCTTTTAGCATCGGTGCGAATATAGTAATCGCGCTCCGGCAAACTCAAACCGCCCTGCCCTAGCTGCACCAAATAACGGGTGCGGTCTTTAGCGTCGGACGAAATAGAAGTAGACGTACCCACATTAAAGCCCATGCGCTGTAGCTTGCCAAGCATTTGTGGCAACTGCTTAGCTGACGTAAGGGCGTTAATTTCATCGAACAAGGGCCTCAGCGGCGCCAAACCAAGCGCATCAATTTTAGCGATATCCACGCCACTGGCGTAATAATTGGCCACTTTGGCGATGGCGGGATTTTTCAACTTTGCACTATCCGCTGCGGCCTCCGTAATCGCGTCTTTCAAAATTTTTTCGTTACGGGCTTTAATTTCAGCAAATACCCCCCAATACGCACGGTCATCCGGAATGGTAGCGGTTTTTGTCCATACCTCGTTCGCATAGCCGTAGAAATCATCGCAGGGCTTGATGGTGGTGGAAAGTGTGTCGGGCGTAACGGCATGCGCCTGCGCACAGGCGAGGGAAAACAACACCGCCACCGCTAATTTTTGGGATTGCATTTTCATCGCTAAGCCTTTGCTGATAAGTGTTTAACCAAAGTGCAGTGTACTATTTTACGATGCAAAGAATCACACCAAATAGTAGTGAAAGCTTAACAATGCCACCACATATTGTTACAATTTGTAGGTTGAGGCGTTATTAAAATTATTAATATCTAAAACATCCCCGTCGTGACCACAGAAAATTCAGCCATTTCACTAGAAAACCCGCTCGGCTTTCGACCACCAGAATACGTGGAGGGCGCGGCACCGCTTGTTGACTACAAGGCGTTTTTGCCCACGCAAGGTTCGCTGTGGATTTTTGCTTACGGCTCGCTAATGTGGAACCCAGAATTTGCGGTGCGTGGCCGATCACTCGCGCGCGTGCACGGCTACCACCGCGATTTGTGCATGCGTTCAACGCTATTTCGCGGCACGGTAGCTAGCCCTGGCTTAGTGCTGGGTTTGCGCAGCGGCGGCAGTTGTTTAGGCGCTGTACTAGAGATCGAGCCAGAAGGCTTAGAAAGCGCACTTGAAACTTTGTGGCTACGGGAAATGCGCGGCAATATTTACACGCCGCGCTTAGTTACTGCCCATTTAACCGTGAGTGCAGAACCAACAGCAGCGCTTACGGAATGGCTTGCAGATTCGCATCCGCAGGTTGAAAAAGTAACGGCTCTCACCTTCATCGCCAATTGCGATAGCCCCGCCTACACGCCAGAAATTTGCCCTATTGAGGCTAAAAGTCGCGTAGCAAAATGCTCCGGTGAACGTGGATCAAACCTTGACTATGTGCGCAATACCGTCACCCATTTAGAAGCGCTAGGCATTTACGATACCGTGTTGCGCAAGCTGTGCGACGATGCTGCGGACCTGTGCGAGTAAAAATATAGCACTTGAAGATGCCCTATTTTAGGGCATCTTCAAGTGCTATATTTTGCCCCACTGCCCTTGAGGCCACTACTAGCCACTGCGTTATTGGCGTAAAATTAGCTGATTCAAATCATTTGGGTATTCTATGCACGCACTTAAACTACTCTTTGTTTTAGCCACCACCACAATGCTATGCGCTTGCAACGCGCTAGAAACTCCACCACAAAATGCAAGCGCAAGAAATACGCCACGCGTGGATTATGTTGCCGGTATTGCGTCAATTGAGCAAGCCTGCCAAACCACAGCGCCTGCACGAGTAGCAGCCGCGATCACCAGCACCGACGTCCAAAAAGTGGATCGCATTGAAGTCGTGGCTGACCCTGAAAGTGCAGCATCGTTGGTGGCACGCGGGTACGCGTTGTCGCTCACAGGTGACGTTGCAGGCACCAATGCGCTACTAAATTTAGCGCTCAAGCGTGCAGACACCGCAACACCCGCAAGCCGCGTGCGCTGGAGCCACGGCTGGGCCATGTTTAATTTGCGCCAGCACCAATGTGCGCTTGCGCATTTTGCAGCTGCGTATCAAGCGAATCCAGACGACGCGCGTTGGGCGCATTACACCTATGCCGTAACGTATTGGCAAGCAGGCGACCGCGCCCGCGCGGTGCAATTTTACGAAGAAGCGGTGGCGCAAGAACCAGAATGCTGGCGTGCAATCAGAACTAGCATACGCTGCACTAGCCGCTGGCGTAACCAAGAAAAGCGTGCGTGGGGTGAATTATTTGCGGCGTGGCGACAGAATCGTGTGGCGAAGGGTAAGCAAGTAGAAGCTGACTAAATTTGCGGCATCTCGGCAGTTGTCGGCGCGGCTAAAACGGGCTCGGGCAGGGTTTTCATGTGCCGAAGTGGCGACTTCCACAGCATCACCAACCCAAGCAATAGGCCGCCCACGCCAACAATGGCAACGGTTATCCGTAGCCCCAAATACTGCCCCATAAAACCACCTAACAATGAGCCTAATGGTGCCAACACCATTGCTAAAAATATCAAGGTGGATGTCACGCGTCCGCGCAAATGGTCGGGGGTCGCCGCTTGGCGCAGCGTTAAGTAATTGATGAAGAAAATCATCGCGCCAAAGGCTGAAAAAAACAGCGCCGCCCCAAAGTGTATCGCTGGCAAATAGTTGGGGGATACCGTTGCCACCATCAACCACGAGCAGCCGCTAATCGTAAGCCCAGCCAACATCACCAACCCGATGCCAAACCGCGTATTTAGGCGCTGACAGGTGGCAGACGCCAGCAACAGCCCTACGCCGGAAGTCATAAAAATAGTGCCTATTTGTCCAGCCGAAAAGCCTAAGTCACGCGTGGCAAACAAAATGACGATGGCTAAGTAAGCGAACTTTAAAAAATTCCAAATCATCAAACTAAGTGCGATTGACCGCAAAACAGGCGTCCGCCGAATCATCGACAAACCCTCTTTTATGTCCACCCAAATGCCATCCCACAGCGCTTTTAGCGAGCTAGATTGCGCCGCCACCACTTTTGGCGCATCACTCTCTGCAGCCTTAATACTGCGCAACATGAATGCCGAGATAAAAAACGAAATGGCGTCTAACAAAATCGCAACTGGCGCGGTAAGCGCGTGAATAATCGCCCCTGCAATGCCGGGGCCAATAAGTTGCGATGCGGAATCGGACAAGGCAATGCGCGAATTAGCCTGCACCAAGTTTTCACGCCCTACCCGTTCAGCCATAAATACTTGATACGCTGCCCAACCAATAATGCCGCCCAAGCCAACTAAAAAGCCAACTGCGTACAATATTGGCATGGACAAAAAGCCTCCCCAAGCAGCAATTGGCACCAGAAGCAACACTACGCCACGGCCAATGTCGGCTTGAATAATCAATCGAAGTTTGCGTGACCGATCCACCAAGACGCCCGTAAATAGGCCAAGTAGCGTGTATGGTAAGGCCTCCATCGCTACTAAAATACCCATTTCAATCGGCGAGGCGTGAAGCAAAATAGCGGCCGTAAGCGGCAAGGCAAGCAGCGTCACCTGCCCACCAAAATGGGTAATAGTGAGTGATAACCAAAGGGTACGGAAATCGTGATCGCGCCAGAGCGTACCGAGGTAGCGGTCGAGCGCGTGGAGCGGGCGGTGGGGGGTGTTCATTGAGTTATATGTGCGGGCGGTAGCCTGCACTTGTGTTCGTTACGTGAAACACGCTATTTTACGCACTTGATGCGGCGATTACGGTTTAGAAAAAGTTGTTGTGTGCAACTCAATTTATCTGACAAATTTTGAAGAATTCTAAATTCATAGAACCAATAAAATAGGGCATCTACATCACATCATCCTGTAGACACCCTAATTTAGGCCCTTTACCAGCCAATCAACTTCAAGACAATCTAATTTAAAGCTTCACCGGCCCATCGATATGCGCTAATTTACCGAGTTCTTGCGTTGAAATCGCCTGGCGCTCGCGGTCGGTATAGGTTTTGGCGCGGTCAATTTGCTCTTGCATGATTTGATTGTTTTTGCCCATGGTATCAATAGCCTTACTTCTGAAGGTGTCCATTGCGTCCATAGCTTTGAAGGTTTGGTCGAACATTTCTTTGATTTTCTCTACACCCAACAGCGGGTTGCTTGAAAACTCCGCCGTGCGTTCAACGTGGGTATTCAACTGGCGGCCTGATTCAGCAATTAGGCTTTCGATGGTGCCGGATACGCCCTTTAACATTTCCATTACCGCAATTTGATTGCCCGTAGCGCGCGCGACAGTTTGCGCGACAGCCAAAGCTGACATGCCGGTAGTGGCTACGCGAGTGCAGCCGTTTTGCATTTCGCGGGCGGTACGTTTCAGCACGTCGAGTGCCAAGTAGCCGTTAATACATACCGCTTGCTGGGTGAGCATATCGGTTAAGTTTTGACGGGCGTAGAACAATACTTCTTGCTCGATGGCTTTAGCGCGATTTGGGTCGGTGGCTTTTAGTGCGGTAACTTTATCAGCCACTTTGGTGTCAAGTTGCTGAGCGAATTCAATGGCGGCTTTTAGTTTTTGCATTGCATCCCAAAGCTTGCCACGCACGGATTCAATTTCAATTTCATCTTTTTGCATGTCGTCACGGGCGGCGTAAATTTGCTCCATTGAGCTATTTAATTGGCTGCCAGCCGACTCAAATTTACGGAAGTACGATTGCAGTTTGTTGCCGTAGGGAATTAGCCCAAGAATTTTTTGCTGGCTGAACATATCCCCTTCGTGGCCGGGGTTTAATTTATCAAGATGGCCGCGCAATTCACCAATGGCTTTGTAGGCGGCTGAATCCTCCACGCCTGCCATATTGCGTTCCATAAAGCGCCCTGACATTAAGCTTGCCGCAAACGACGCTTCTTCTTTACCGAGCCTAAAGGCACTGTCGAGCTTGCCTTTAAAGCTGTCGCTTTGAATATCTTCAGTGACTAGGGCTTCAACAAATTTATCAACCTGAGTGGTCACCGCAGCTTTTACTTCTGGTTTTAGCGGCACGATATCGGTGCTTTGCAAGGCGGCCACAGGCGTAATAACTTCAGGTGCAGTTAACACGAATGGCGCGTTGATTGTTTGGGTTTCTGACATGGTGTCTCCTAGTGGGCGGTGTTTAAAATTGGGAAAATTATTGCGGCGGGAGCGGCGGCGGAACATGCGCTGGCCGCTCTACTGGCGCTTGCGTCGCGGGCTGCCCTGAAGCTTTGGGCAATGGTTGAGGGATTGGTTGCGGCACCACCAAACTGGGCGCAGATTCAAGGCGCTCAACTTTGTTGGTACGGCCTGTTGGATCAAACTTTTTACTAAATTTTTGATTCAAAAAACCAGCATGATTTGCGAGGGCATCTGCGTCTTTTGCGGCCAAATCAAACTGTAATTGCTCTACTTTTACATGCATTTCATCTACTGCATCGTCAAACAATTGCGCTGCTGTTTTATTACTGGCAAGCACTTTACTAGCAGTAAAACGGGCGGGGATAACCAAATACCCACGTATTGTTTCGGGCAAATATTCTAACGCCAAACGCTTGGCCACGAAGGCGTCTTCGATAGACAAATAGGCTGAAGACGCGCTCCATTCGCGGTGTAACAGACCGATGGCATCTAGCAGCGCAACCACTTTTCGTTGCTGATTACCGCTAAAGCGTTCTTCTTGATTTTGAATAATAATTTGCCGCATGGTGGAAAGTGCCGCATCAATACCCTCGGGCTTTTCGTTTAGCGTAAGGGCGGCATCAAGCGCATCCAAATCAGTTACAACAAGCTTTGGTGTGCCAAAAATTGATTTACCAAGCCAATAGCCCGCAACATAGCCACCCAACACTAACGGCAGCCACATCGACCCTAAAAAGCCGCCCATGCGCGCACCAAGCACTAACAATGCCACCGTCATGCCTGTCCAGTTTGCGGGCGAGGATAAGAACCGCCAAATTATTGTGCTCATGTGCGTCAAATTATTGATAAGAACGAATGTCTTTAAACACTACACTCAAGGGCTGATTGCGCGCATCAAACACTTTACCGCCCGATAAGTCAGCAATTTGCTGCAGCGCACCCGCCTCGCCTTCGGCATAAAGCACTAAAAATACTGGGATATTCTTAGCGACTTTTTGCCCTGTAAAAATCTCGTTATAGCCCGCAATGAAGCGCTCCATATTCATGCCCTGGGTGCGTTTGCCATCAGTAAACACGACTACCGAATACGCGCTTTCAGGTTTTTTTTCACGCTCTGCAGCCATATTGCGCACAGCCACTAAAGTAGCATCGTAAAGTGCGGTGCCACCTTCGGCTTTCAGGCCAGACAAATACTCACTGATGGCGGCAAAAGTGGCCGCTTTTTCTTCTGCTTTACCTGCTACTGGAATCGTAAAGCCAGTGGGCTCGCCGGGGGTATAAGAAAAAGGCAAAAACCAAATTTTTTCGCGGCTATTTAAACGCGCAAAACGCCCTGTTATCGAATTATCTTGTCCAGCTAATGCTTTCAAAGAGCTTTTTAATTTGCCGATGCGATCGCCATCATTCATCGAACCACTTACATCCAATACAAAGGTGGAGGCAATGGGGATACGAAATTCATTTAAGTAGGCGTCAATTAGCGAATCAGCCACTCCACGGTTAGTGCTAAACGGGAGCTCAACCAAGAGTTGATTAGCCGGGAATAGGCCCGCGTTTTTCTTGGCGGCATCAGGGGTGATGGGCCGGCGCAGCGTTTTTTCGGCAAACCAATTTTGAGCGGCATCGGTCTTCAAATAGTCCACTACTTTACGGTAGTTTTCGAGCTTAGCTTCATTAAGCAGCATCAGCGGGTAATCCGCCGTAGCCACACCTTCGTGCGGATAAATTAGCGTGAGCGGCTCTTTTAAGTCGCCCTTGGCGTTCATCGATAGCAACCACGATTCATAGTTGATAAACGCATTTATGTCATCGCCTTGACGCTCTTTAAACTTGGCCGCTAGATACGTGGAATTATCGCCCACCAATTTATAGCCCGCTAAAAACTCACGAACCGCTTCTCGATTCACATCTCCCGCTGCCAACGCCTCACTTTTACCAGCCACCGCTGCTGCCACGCCCATCACGGCCATAAAACCTTGGTTGCTAGACGCGGGGTTACTCATGGCATAGCGCAATTGGCCGTTTTTAGCCGCGTTTTTAACGTCTGCCCACGTCACTTTGGCGCCGTTATCCCACTTTAGCTTTTTAGCCGCCGATGTGTTTAAGCCGATAACCAAGGGTGACAACATGATTTTTTCTTGCTGCCGCACACGTGCTTGGCCGGCGGGGTCAGAAAGCAGATATTTAGCGTTAGCAAACCAAGCCGCATCGGTTCCGGCTTTACCGTTTTGTACTAAATCGGTGCTTTCAAACGTACCGCCAAACTTGAAGGTTATTTGTACGCCAGTGGCGACTTTTACTTGTGCCGCTACTTCTTCAATATCACGTAAATCGCTGGTAGCCAGAATGCTTAAGGTATTGGAACCCTCTACAGACGCGGCTTTACCCGTAGCTTTAGCAGCTGACTCTGGCTTTGATGGCGTTTCTTGGCCACAGGCCGCCAAAGCTAGCGCGGCAGCACAGACCAATAAAGACGCGGCTCTACGGCCTATATTGCCCAAAGATACCTTATTTATGGCGTTCTTCATTTTCGTATCCTTAACTGTAGATTAAAAATTACAAAGCTAGTTTTTCATTTGCTGGGTAATAATTTCGATCATTTCGGCCATGGTTTCATAACTTGGCGGATCAATTACATCGACCACACGCGGTTTGATGCTTAGGCCTGCTTTAGCGCTTGCCTCAACCAGTGCATCGGCGGCGTTAGTGCGAAAGCCGTATTCCACGGCAATACCTTGCAAGGTTGGGTCGGTTGAAACTAAATCCGCAAATTTTTTGGCGGGTTCACGCAACGTTACCACCATCACCTTATTGAAGATGGTGGGTTTGGGATACATTAGCATCATATCTTTATCAATTGTTTTACGGCTTAAGGCGTACGTAACCAATTGATTTTCATAGATAAATGCGAGCGGCGTTTTACCCATACCAATACCAACATAGTCATCAAAATTACCGTTTACATAGCTTTCTTGATAACCTTGGCGCTGAAACAAATCAGCCACTTGAAGGCCAATTTTTTGCGCCTTTTCTTTGCTAGCAACAACCTCTGATCCATTCAACACATAGCTCGTAAGCGCCAAATACATGGCGGCCGAGTTTGATTTGCGCACGTCTGTTGTTGAAATCAACACACTTCTACCGACTTCATAGCCGCTGCTGTTGGGTAAATCACGCCAGCGCTTTTTGGCTAGCATCACCTCAGTTAGCTTACCTAAATCAACTTCATAGGTATTGTCTTTACCGCCCGCTCCAGCGGATGGCTGTGCGATTTTATTGGCTGCTAAAATTTTAGCGATTGGCGTCCACGATGCAATGACCATCGGGGTATAAAAGGGGGAATAATTAGCTGTGGTGTAGCCCGCTTTTTTTGCTGCATCGGCAATCTGATTGCCTGCCACAACGCCAGACGGCATGAAAAAATCAGGTGCTGTGTCCTTGGCAATTTTGCTTGCCATCTCGCGCGAACCCACACGCGTAACATTCACGCGAAAATTGTTATCCTCCAGCACCTTGATAACGCGGACGTCCTTAAAATAAGGCTCAACGTCTAAAGCAATGAGCCCATTTAAATTGACAATTTGCGCTTGACGCTTGTCAGCTAAAGCGGTGGTGGCTTGCACCTGATCGGTCGCGCGTTTATCAGTGGCGGAATAAAAAATGCCGCCGCCCAGCGCTGCCATCAAGGCAACGGTAACTGCGGCATTGCGTAGGCCTGGTTTCATCTAGATGTGCGCATCCCAGTGGTTGGAAAGTACTGATTATGCGGCATTCTGCGGCTTGTGTGGAAACCGCGTGGAATTGATGCGATTTTCCAAATAACAACGCCGCATTGCTGCGGCGTTGTTAAAACACAATTACGTAGGTATTGGCTCAAAGCAATCTTTACTTCAGCCCAACAAATGCGCAATAGCGGCGCGTTCGCCTTCTAACTCGGCTAGCGTGAAGTCCATTTTCTCGCGGCTAAACGCATCAATTTCTAAGCCTTTAATCACTTCGTATTTGCCGTTGGCCGTAGTACATGGCACACCATAAATTACCCCTTCAGGGATACCATAGCTGCCGTCCGACGGCACGCCCATGGTTACCCATTTGCCGTTGCTGCCGAGCACCCAGTCACGCACGTGATCAATTGCGGCACCCGCAGCGGAGGCCGCTGACGATAAACCGCGTGCTTCAATAATTGCTGCACCACGCTTGCCCACGGTTGGAATGAATGATGTTTTGTACCACGCTTCGTCGGCAACCACCCCGGGCGCACTATCGCCGCCAATAGTTGCATAACGATAGTCTGGATACATTGTTGGCGAATGGTTGCCCCATACGATCATTTTCTCAATAGAATCAACAGCTTTGCCCGTTTTAGTCGCAAGCTGAGAAAGGGCACGGTTATGATCCAAACGTAACATTGCGGTGAAGCAACTAGGCGACAAATCAGGCGCGCTTTTCATTGCGATATACGCATTGGTGTTAGCTGGATTACCCACGACCAACACCTTGACATCGCGGCTAGCAACAGCATTGAGCGCCCTGCCCTGCACGGTGAAAATCGCACCGTTTGCTTCTAATAGGTCTTTGCGCTCCATGCCTGGGCCACGAGGGCGCGCACCAACGAGGAGTGCAACATCTGCATCCTTGAATGCAGTCATCGCATCGCTGTGCGCTGACATGCCCTTGAGCAGAGGAAACGCGCAATCATCGAGCTCCATCATCACGCCGGATAGCGCCTTTTGTGCTTTTTCATCAGCAATTTCAAGGAGTTGCAAAATTACTGGCTGATCTTTACCGAGCATTTCGCCGCTGGCGATGCGAAACAACAGGCTATAACCAATTTGTCCGGCGGCACCGGTTACTGCAACGCGCATAGGGGATTTCATAGAGCACTCCAAGTGATTGAAAGGATAAAAAACCAACCCTAATTATACAAAACTTAACCCAGCAGAAGACACAAGTGCACTGCATTTTCGCTCTAAATGCTACAAAAGCTGCCTAATTTCGCTGTTAAGTTTTTTTAGCTCAGCGACTAAAACCGTACCTACGATCACCGATGCGCTTCCAAACAGGTGCGCCAAGTTCAAAGGCAACGATCCTTACCGCTTTAAACAGCGTAAAAGTAGCGTCCTGTGGAGCATGAAAAGGGCAAAATAGATGGGGGCGCCTCTTGACAGTTCAACTGGCGATTTTAGGATGAGGTGCACCAGAAAAATCTGAACTACATTAACGAGGTGAGCTACTTCTCCCGACAAAAAATTACGGGTGGAGCACCTGCTCCACCCGTAATTTAGTTGTAACTTAAGCGCCGCGACTACCAACTTAAGGAAGTGCGCGTGCCAACAATTGCAAGTTTCAATCCATTTTTGTAGTCTACTTTCCTAGTCCACTTTAACTCGAAGCGTCACTTGACCAGATTGCGCCGGCGCGAGCGAACCAGTCAGCGGCCACTGCACGTTACCGTTCGCGCCCACCGCAGGAGCACTACTTACTGTACATGCCGTGATACCAACAGGCAATGGCAGTGTGCAAGCCGCACTTACAAAGGTCGTAAATGTTGGTGTGCTATCCAAAACAACCAAGGTGGTCAATGGCAAACTCGACATATTGATGTAGGTAATGACATATTCAACAATATCACCTGGCTTAGCAACGTTGTTGGTACCAACGGCGCCACCCTGCGTAATATTGCGAACTGTCTTCTGCAAGGTTAACCCGGAACCACCAACCGCACCGACTGTAGTTACATCTTGGCGCGTCAGGGTTTGCGGCACACCAACGGTAGGCGTAAAGTTAGAGCTAACAAGCACCGTGTCCGTAGCGCCAGTTACAGCGCCAGCCGGAATGGTATTGCGCACAACGATACAAACCTGATCCCCTGGCACCACAGCAATCGCTGCCGTTAACGGTGTCGCCGCTTCAGTTCCATCCAACACGCCGTTACAGTTGGTGTCACGGAATACTGAAGTTACCCAGCCGGTTAATGCTGGTACTGGAGAATCTACCGCGGTAAAGCTGACAACACCAGCAATGTTGGCATTAAACACATGCGGATAGGTAACACTAGATCCAGGCAACCCAGTCTTCGCGCCATCGTTAAGGAATTGATTCTGCGGACTTGGCAACACAGCAACTGTATCTACAGCACTATTATTGCCATTGTTCTCTACCGGCTCGCCTCCGCCTGAAACTACCGCACTATTTAGCGCTGAAGGCAATGCAGCTAAGCCAACAGCAACGTTAAGCGTAATTGGCGCGCCCGTACCGCCAGCAGCTATAACGGTGGGTGACGTACACGTCACAACTTGCAGTAGGTTCGAGCAAGTCCAACCCGTACCTGTTGCAGAAACAAAAGTTAAGCCTGCTGGCAGGGTATCTACAACAGTCACGGAACCGATCGTTGCGAAAGCGCCTAAAGTATTATCCGCCGTCAAGGTAAATGAACCGTTCACTCCAACAGTAAAGCTACCAACGTGAGACTTACTCAAACGGAGGTCGGGCGAACCGAAATTAGTGGTGACCGTTGCGCTATTGTTGCCAGCCGCTACACGTGTTGGATCGGTCGGATCTGACGATCCGAATGTAATCGCCGTAGCAGTATTTACAAGTATTCCTGAAGCCGGGGCAACGCCCGTAAACGTGTATTGCAGCGACGCATTCACGGGTAACGATACTAATGTGGCTGCAAATGTGTTGCCAGTCAGCGTCCCACCGGTACAAACTGCACCATTCACGGCATTTCCACAACCCACAGCGACACCAGTGATGCCCGCAGGAACAACATCAACGACAGCAATATCCAACGCCTCACCGGGTCCGTTGTTAGAAATAGTGACTACATAAGTTATAGCGCTACTAGGCGCGATGAGAGCTGGCCCGGTCTTGGCCACAATGACGTCTGCTATTGATCGATTCACAACCAGCGTTGCCGTAGCAGCCACCGTGTTTGAACCAAACGAGCTAGTCACAGCGCCGACACCTATCGTATTAACGAAACTACCAGATCCCGTTGAAGTCACGTTAATCGAAACCGTACAGCTGGCACCCGCAGCCAACGTACCTCCCGCCAAACTTACACTACCGGCAGTATGGGTAACGACACCGCCTACGCAGCTTGTCGCCGCAGCGGGGATTGACGCCCTAACCATGCCTGGCGCCGGCAACAATGGGAATGTGTCGGTAAAGGCAATCCCGGTCATCGCGACAGCATTTGAGTTAGTTACTGTCACAGTTAAAACAGAAAAACCATTAACAAAAACCGGAGAAACACTGAAGGATTTAGAAACTACAGGTGCTATAGAACTTACAGCCAGGGTACTCGCCACGCCAACAGTGGTGATATTACTGCTCGCACCGCTGATATTGGCGGCGACGTTGGCGTAGGTGCCAGCGACGCTGCCAGTCACGACTGCCGTGAAGGTACAGCTTGCCGTACCTGCTGTCATTGTGGCGCCTGTTAGGGTGACACTTGGGTTAGAGCTTGCGTTAAAGGTTGGCGTAGTGGCTGAACAACCTGCTCCCGTCAACGCG
>JANNXI010000159.1:0-3900 GCA_031409495.1 Betaproteobacteria bacterium | reverse complement strand
GCTCGACGGTGCTTTGCACCGCTATTTTAGCGGTGCGCAGCCGGGAAATGGTACCGTGCACGACGTGATTGAAGCGGCTTCAATTACGCTGAGCGGATTTCCAACATCACAGCCTACCGGCGTAGACGGGGGGCAGTGGCAACGTAAAACCATTGATACCGTCGTGAATTTGTTCCCGAGAGCAGCCTATCGGCTAACTTTTGCAGGCTCAAGATGGGTTGTCACCGACAACACCTTCAGCGGCAACGGCTCGCTTTATACTGCGATTAACGCAATAGCTATGGATGGTTCTTGCGCTGGTTTTCCGTACCACATTAACTTCTTTTTCACGGGCACTATTTCACCAACCAGCGCCCAACCGATTCCAGTCATTAACGCGTGCGATACGGTCATCGACGCGGTATTTGACAGCGGCGCAATGGTCGATAGCAACCTGCCAAAGGACGCATCCACTGCGACCTTTCCTACAACTATAGCCCCGGTTTCGCCCGCCAGTTCGACCTGCCCTGCATGTAGCGGCCTAACGATCGGCGGGTCGAGCTCCGTGCTCGTTCGCGGCCTACATATCGAAGGCTTTACCGGCGGCGCTGGTATTAGCGTAAGCGGCACGGGCTTAACAAAAATTTTTGGCAATAAATTACTTGGTAACAATTTTGGCGTGTTTCACGACGCCTCTCCCGGGCTTGAAATTGGCTCCAACAATGTCGGTGATAAAAATATTATTAGCAATAATCTAAATAGCGGCATTCACTCAATCAATCAGGCACCGGCTTCGATCCAAAGCAAAGTTACCAATAATTTAATTGGCGTAGATGCCGATAGTATGGGCGTTGCCGGTAACGCCACACACGGTATTTGGGTAAACGGCTCAAACGAGATACTTATTAGCAATAACATCATTGCCAATAGCGGTACGGGTATTAACATTGCGGCTACGTCTCAACACATCAGGGTTGAATCCGATACCATGGTCGGCGCGAACCGCATTTACAACAACAGTGTAATGGGTATAGATCTGGATGGAGACGGCGTACCGACCCTGAACGACGCCGGCGCCTTTGATATGGATGTTGATGTTGGGGCAAACGGACGCACCAATTACCCGGTAATTGGTGGGGTGACCTACGATGCCATGGGCATACAAATGACCGTCGACTATACCTTAAACGCCTTGGCCAACACCACCTACACGATTGGGCTTTGCTTTAACTCGGTTGGCGAAAGTCAGTGTCGGGACGAGGATTTGATGTTCAGTGTAGACATCACCACAAATGCCGTTGGCAACGCTAACCCTCAAGCTATATTTCCGATCCCGTTTGGCTATCTCCGCCCCTACGCCCTGACGATGTTTGCAACGGTTAAAGAATTCTTCCCGCCGGCGCCGCACCCAGAAGCGGGCAACACGTCCGAGTTTTCGCCCCCATTTACGGTAACGGCACCACCGGCATTTGATATGAATCCGCTCTCATTTGGCTCGCACGTTGTGCTGGTGCCATCCGGCGTTATGTCGACTACACTGACAAATCCAACCCTTGGCGCTGGGGGCGTAGACCGGACGATTACCAGCATAATCAGTAGCAACGCCACCGCTTTTTACGATACCAACGGCATACCAGCAAATCTAAACTGCGGTTTAGGGCCGACGGGGACAGGCAGCGTTCTGCTATCCGCTGGCAGTAGCTGCACCTTAAATGTGGTGTTTAATCCGCAAGTTGCTACCCCCCCATACAATGAAGTCATCATCGTCTATTATGCAGATGGTAGCTTTACGTTTCTCGATGTTAATGGTGCCGGTACGCAACTCCCGCAAATTATTACTGGCTTTACACCTGCTTCACCCGTGTTGGTAGGTGCTGCGGCAGTTACGCTTACCGCAACCGGCGGTGCGTCCGGCATTCCCGTCGTGTTTACGACCATCAGCTCGGGCACTATTTGTACCGTCACCGCCGGTGTTGTGACATTTGTAGGCGCAGGCACTTGCGTAATTTTAGCCAACCAAGCGGGCAACGCCGCATATACGCCCGCGGAAGCGGTTTCGGCGAGTATCGTAATTAATTTGACGCCACAAACCATTACCGGCTTTGCCCCGGCCTCCCCCGTGTTGGCGAGCGCGGCTTCCGTTACGCTAACCGCAACAGGCGGCGCGTCCGGTATTCCGCTGGTGTTTGCGACGGGCAGCAGCGCTGCGATTTGTACGGTTAGCACAGGTATTGTGACATTTGTGGGCGCTGGGACTTGCGTAATTACTGCTAACCAAGCGGGCAATGCCGCCTTCAGTGCGGCGGCAGAGGTTTCGGCGAGTATCGTCATTAACTTGGTACCACAAACCATTACCGGCTTTGCCCCGGCTTCCCCCGTGTTGGTGGGTGCGGCTTCCGTTACGCTTACCGCAACTGGCGGCGCGTCCGGTATTCCGCTGGTGTTTGCAACTAGCAGCCCCGGTACAGTTTGCACCGTAGCTGCTGGGGTTGTGTCGTTCGTCGGCGCAGGCACTTGCCTACTTACGGCCAATCAAGCGGGTAATGCGAGTTATTCAGCAGCGGCGGAAGTGACAGCCAATATTGTCATCGCACTAATCCCACAGACCATCTTCGGCTTTGCGCCAGCTTCACCTGTGTTGGTAGGCGCACCTGCAGTCACACTGACCGCCACAGGTGGTGCATCGGGTAATGCAATCGTGTTTGCAACCAGTAGTATCAGCACAATTTGTACCGTAGCTGCGGGTGTTGTGTCGATCAATGGCGCCGGTACTTGTGTGCTCACTGCTAATCAATTGGGAAATGCGAGCTATGCAGCAGCATCAACGGCAACAGCCAATATCGTAATCATCGTCAGCATATTGCCGCAAGCCATCACCAGTTTTGCACCACCCCCTAGCGTAACGCTGGGCGCTGCCCCACTGGCGCTAAGTGCCACAGGTGGCGGTTCAGGTAACCCGGTTGTGTTTGCTAGCGGAAGTGCGGCCAGTATTTGCACTGTGTCCAGCGGCGTTGTGACTTTTGTGGGTGTGGGCACCTGCGTTGTGACGGCCGACCAAGCTGGTGGCGCTGGCTTCTCTGCGGCACCGCAGGCTTCAGCTAGCATCGTTATTAGTTTGCCACCCTTGAGCCTAACAGCAGCGTTTTTGCCCGCGTCCGTGGGCGTTGGGGTTGAAGCACAATTGCGCGTGACTATTGATAATACTGATGTGGCGACAGCGTCCGCGTTGACACTCTCGATCACGCTACCAGCAACGCCGCCTGGTTTAACCTTTACCGCTACGGGAGCGGGCGGCACCTGCGGCGGCACCGCCAGTAAGACAGCAACTACCTTGAACCTTACAAATGCTAGCGTAGCGGGCTCAGGGTCATGCCTCATTACTTTGGGGGTATCAAGCACCGTAGCTAACGCCTACACGCTTAATTTACCTATTGGCGCAGCCACTTCTAGCGTAGGCGGCCAAATTGCGGCGGCTTCAGCCAACGTTGTAGTGGCACTAAATGCCCAAGTAATCACCGCCTTTGCGCCACCAGCCACAGCGCTCGTGGGTGCGCCAGCACTAACCCTTACCGCCACTGGTGGCGCGTCGGGTAATGCGGTTGTTTTTGCCACCACCAGTGCTGCTAGTGTGTGTACGGTAACGGGCGCTACCGTTGCGTTTATTGGCGCGGGCACCTGTGTACTAACCGCAAATCAAGCCGGTAATGCCAGCTTTGCCGCTGCACCACAGCTTAGTGCCAGCATAGCTATTGGTCTCTCACCACAAACTATTACTGGTTTTGCTCCCCCAGCGACAGCGTTTGTGGGTGCACCCGCACTTACCCTTACCGCTATCGGCGGTGCATCCGGCAATCCAGTTGTGTTCGCAACATCCAGTGCTGCGACAGTCTGTACGGTAACAGGTGCTACTGTTGCATTTAT
>JANNXI010000158.1:0-6422 GCA_031409495.1 Betaproteobacteria bacterium | reverse complement strand
AATGAGTGGTCGTTTTTACGCTACCACCAAAAAAACGGCAGTAAAAAATCAATCCGCGACACCCACATTTAAAGAAATTGCCAATCGCGTCGAAGAGCACGCCAAGGGCATGATCTCCCCGTCGACGATGTTTGAGGAGTTCGGTTTTAACTACACCGGCCCCATTGATGGCCATAATGTTGATGTGTTGATTGACACCTTAAAAAATCTTCAGAACCTAGATGGCCCGCAGTTTTTGCACGTGGTCACCAAAAAAGGTCAAGGCTATAAACTGGCTGAAGAAGATCCTATTAACTACCATGGCCCCTCGCGCTTTGACCCTAAGATTGGCCTCGTAAAGCCAGCACCCGCAGCCGGTGCCAAGCCTAAGCCAACCTACACCCAAGTTTTTAGCGAATGGCTGTGCGACATGGCAGCTATTGAGCCTAAATTTGTCGCCATCACCCCCGCCATGCGCGAAGGCTCGGGCATGGTTAAGTTTAGCCAAACCTATCCTGACCGCTACTTCGATACTGCCATTGCCGAACAGCACGCCGTCACCTTTGCCGGCGGCCTAGCAGCGGACGGCATGAAGCCTTGTGTGGCCATTTATTCCACGTTTTTACAGCGCGGTTATGATCAATTAATTCACGACGTAGCGCTGCAAAATTTACCCGTGATGTTCGCACTGGACCGTGCCGGCTTGGTCGGCCAAGATGGTCCTACGCACCACGGTGCATTCGATATTTCGTATTTGCGCTGCATTCCCAATATGACCGTGATGGTGCCGTCTAATGAAAACGAATGCCGCCAAATGTTGTACACCGCTAGCATCACCAATAGCCCCACAGCAGTGCGCTACCCGCGCGGAACAGGGCCGGGGGTTGAAATTCAAAAGGCAATGACAGCAGTGCCGATGGGTAAGGGCGAAATTGTGCGTGAAATGAACCGTGCCGCCCCAACAAGTGCCCGAGTCGCTATCTTGGCCTTTGGTGCCATGGTGCAGCCTGCGCGTGATGCGGCTGAAGAATTTAATGCAACAGTCGCCAACATGCGGTTTGTTAAGCCAATTGACGCCGAACTCATTTTAAAGCTCGCCACCACGCATGACTATTTGGTGACAGTTGAAGAAAATGTAGTGATGGGCGGCGCGGGCAGTGCTGTAAGCGAAAGCCTCGCAGCGCAAGGCATTCACCTGCCCGTGCTGCATTTAGGCCTGCCCGATGGCTATGTAGAACACGGCGACCCAGCCTTGTTGTTAGCTGACTGCGGCTTGAACAAAGATGGCGTAGCACAAAGCATTCGTAAGTGGTTGCTCAGCCAAACAAAACAGCAATCCACGCAAATTAGGGCGCAAGCGTAGCCTTTTGGATTTGGAGTCGTTGTTTAATTTTTAGTCGTTTAATTTTAGTGTGAAGGAAATAGAAATGAAATCAAGCCTCTTAAATCTCTCGGGCGCCAGCATTTTTGTTTGTGCCGTATTTGTAGGTAATGCCGTTGCGCAAGAAAAAGCCGCCCCTGCTGCTGCCCCGGCAACCGCGCCCGTCGCTGCTCCTGCGACCCCAGCCGTGCGCCCACCGCCTACAGCCGCGAGTGCCGCCGCCGACCTCGCCGCTCTTCCGGCTGACGTAGTCGCCAAGGTAGAAAAGCACGACTGCAAAACCCCAGTAGAGCCTGGCAAGTTCGGCAGCAACTCTGCACAAAAAGCCTTCAGAAATGACCTTGACACCTTCCGTGACTGCTTAAGCAAATTCGCCGAAACCCGTCAAATAGTAGCCCGTGCACACATCGCCAGCGCTAACGCAGCCGTAGCTGAATACAACGAATACGTAGAAAAAATTAGAAAAGACCGCGAAGCCGCGAAGTAATTTTTAGCGCGCTTTTGATTAGAATCCCTGCAAATTTAAATGCTATTTGCAGGGATTTTTGATTTTATGGTGACCTGAAGAAGCCTTAAAACTGGTCGCCTTCAGGAATTTTAGGTTGTAGTTGCCGATGCGTTAAACGCCATGCTGCGATCCGCATCCAAATGCAACGTGACCGGGTAAATATTTTCCTCGTTTTGCTAAACCGTGGTGCCGCCCCAGCACCTTTACGCGCTTAAAGTAATATTTATCCTGCAGCTCCTAGCACCCCAAAATCTGACAGCGCTGCGCAGTCATACACGCCGAGCTCACCGTTAGTGAAACGAAGCGCGATTTTGTAGTCATCGGTTGGCGTTGCTTCCACAATGCGTGGGTTCATGGTGGGCATGGGTTTCTAACCGAGTCTCTGATTCTACTCAGCTACCCAATGCCTGCTAACCCCATTTTCACGCCCCCAAAACCGCAGTTCGTCGCACTGCGCTGCTCTTTTCCGCCGTAAACCGGTCTAATGCAGTCTGTGCATTTTCCAAAATCAATCTAAAACCTTATAAAACAATACAGGGAGTTTTCATGCTGCAACTCAATGCTGTTACCCACATTTACGCCAATGGCACCAAAGCCTTGGACGATTGCACGCTGACTATTCCTAAGGGTATGTTTGGGCTGCTGGGGCCTAACGGGGCGGGCAAATCATCGTTGATGCGCTGCATTGCTACTTTGCAAACGCCCACGGCGGGCACCATTACTTTTGGTGATTTAAATGTAGTGCAGCAGCCTGAAAAATTACGTGAAACGCTCGGTTATTTGCCGCAAGATTTTGGGGTGTATCCGCGTGTGTCAGCCCTTGATTTGCTTGACCATTTGGCGGTGCTAAAAGGTGTGGGTAATAAAGCTGACCGTAAAGATACGGTAGAAACGCTGCTCAATCAGGTGAATTTATGGTCGGTTCGCAAGAAGGCGGTGGCGGGGTTTTCGGGCGGGATGCGGCAGCGTTTTGGTATTGCACAGGCGCTTATTGGTAACCCGTCGCTCATCATTGTGGATGAGCCAACGGCAGGGCTTGACCCTGAGGAGCGGAACCGCTTCAACAATTTATTATCCGAAATTGGTGAGAACGTGGTGGTGATTTTATCTACCCATATTGTGGAAGACGTAACTGACCTGTGTGCGCAAATGGCGATTATCGTAAATGGCAAAATTGTGCAAACTGGGGCGCCGCATGAGCTCGTTAAAAACCTAGGTGGTCAGGTGTGGCGACGCACGATTGCGAAGTCGGCACTTGCTGATTATCAAACACGGATGAACGTGATTTCAACGCGCTTGCGCGGTGGCGAAACGCTGATACACGTAAGTGCCAATGCCCCACCAGACACGGGTTTTGAGGCAGTTGAAGGTAGCTTAGAAGATTTGTATTTTGCCACGTTGGCTCATACGCGCCGTGCTGCAGTAGCAGTTGCATAAGGAACCATCATGCTAACTAAAATTGCAGCGTTTGAAGTACGCTACCAACTATTTTCGCCCTTGTTTGTGGTGGGTTTCTTAATATTCTTTCTATTGGCTTTTGGTGCGACCACGATCGACCAAGTACAAATTGGCGGGCGCGGTAATGTAAATTTAAATTCGCCCTATACGTTGCTGCAAATTATCGGCATATTAAATGTGTTCGCTGTTTTTGTAGTAACGGCTGTGGTGGCCAATGTGGTTATTCGTGATGATGAAACCGGCTTCGCACCCATATTGCGGGCCACCCGCGTGAGTAAGGTTGATTACTTGGTGGGAAGGTTTTCGGGCGCGGTATTGGTGGCGTTTGTTATCACCGCCAGCGTGCCGCTTGGCATTTTAATCGGCTCATGGATGCCGTGGGTTGATCAAGAAAAAATTGGCTCTTTTGTACTTTTGCATTATCTGTACGCGCTATTTTTCTTCGGTTTGCCGACGGTATTGGTCATGGGCACGGGCTTTTTCTCGCTTGCTACCGCCACCAGATCAATGATGTGGACTTACGTTGGTGTCATTGGGTTTTTGGTGTTGTTTGTAACCTCACGCGTGCTGTTGCGTGACCCTGCCTACGATACCTTCGTCTCGATGGCTGACCCCTTTGGAATCGGCGCATTGCGCCAAGTGACGAAGTATTGGACGGCGGCGGATCGCAACACAATGCTACCCGCCATGACGGGCTTGCTTCTGTATAACCGCGTGCTTTGGTTAGGCATTGGTTTTGCCTTGTTTGGCTTGGCTTATTGGATTTTTAGGTTTGAAGTAAAAGGCAAAGCCGATAGCAAAAAGTCGGCCATCGTAAAAGATGATGCGGCACCCGCCATGAAGCCTTTGGTGGCCATCAGTACCAACACCAGTTTCAATACCCGCATGCAGCAATTTATGGCGCTTACGCGTTTTGATATGGGCTTCGTGTTTAAAAGCCCAGCGTTTTTTGTGCTCTTGGTAATCGGACTTTTTAATGCTTTTGTCTCGATGACGGGCACGGTGGAATATAGAGGCACGGCCAGCTTCCCGGTCACGCGCGCCATGATTGATGCGGTGGTAAATTCGTTTTCTATCATTCCGCTTATCATCGCAATTTACTACGCCGGCGAATTGGTGTGGCGTGATCGTGAGCGGCGCGTGCATGAAATTGTCGATGCTACCGCCGCACCGGACTGGGCCTTTGTGGTGCCAAAAGTATTGGCAATTACCTTGGTTTTATTTACCACTTATTGCGTCGCGACTGTTGCATCAATGCTGTTTCAGCTGTTTCATGGCTATACCAATTTAGAGCCAATGGCATACCTACTTTGGTTTATTTTTCCGGGCGTAATTTCAGCATTTTTGTTAGCGATGTTATCGGTATTTGTACAAGCCATGGTGCCGCAAAAATTCATGGGCTGGGCCGTAATGCTGGTGTATACCGTGGCCACTGTGACCCTCACTACAATCGGCTTTGAACATAATTTGTACAACTACGCTGGATCGGTAGAAGTGCCGCTTTCTGATATGAACGGCATGGGACGCTTTTGGGTTGGCCGTGCCTGGTTTCAAGCCTACTGGTTGGCGTTTGCGGTGATGTTGCTAGTGCTTACACATTTGCTGTGGCGACGCGGTGCCGAAACCCGGCTAATGCCACGATTTAAGCGGCTTCGCAGCCGATTTACTGGCGCGCCAGCGTGGATTTTTAGTGCGGCTACAATTGCGTGGTTGGGCAGTGGCGCGTTTATTTTCTACAACACAACGGTGCTCAATACTTATCGTACGCAGCCGCAGGTAGAAAAAATGATGGCGGATTATGAAAAGCAATTGTTAGTGTATGAAAAAACACCGCAACCTAAAATTACCGACGTGGCTTTTGATGTGCAGCTATTTCCAAGAGAAGCGCGCGCATTCACTACGGGTAGTTACACCATCGAGAACCGCACCGGTAGCGCGTTACCGCATGTGCATGTGCGTTGGGCAGCACCTACAAAAATGCAAAGCTTGGAGGTGGAAGGAGCGGTAATTGAGAAGGAATACAAAGACTTCGATTACCGTATTTACAAATTTAGCCAAGCCATGCAGCCCAATGAAAAGCGCGTAATTAAATTTACGACCTTGTTGGAGCAGCGTGGATTTCCTAACAACGCGCCGCTTGCGCGCATTGTGGATAACGGTACGTTTATTGATAACTTTTCGTTCGCGCCAATGCTTGGCATGAGCCGTGACCGGCTGTTGCAAGACCGTAGCCAACGCCGTAAGCAGGGCTTGCCATCAGAGTTACGCCCCGCTAAATTGGAAGACGAAAGTGCGACTGCCAACCACTATTTACGTGCGGATAGTGATTGGGTAAACGCGCAAATTACCGTCACCACCGACGCCGATCAAACGCCGATTGCCCCCGGCTACACGGTAAGCGATAAGGTTGAAGGCGCACGTCGCACGATTGTTACTAAAACCGAAGCGCCGATTCTAAATTTCTTCTCGGTGCAGTCTGCGCGCTATGCTGAAAAGCATGCAACGTGGACCAATAAGAAGGGGCAGCCCGTTGATCTTGCGGTGTACTATCACCCGCCTCATCCGCATAATGTGCAGCGCATGTTGGATGCGATGAAGGTGTCGCTAGACGTGTTTAGCGAACGCTTCTCTGACTACCAATTTAAGCAAGCGCGGGTGATTGAGTTTCCATCGTACGATAACTTTGCCCAAGCGTTTGCTAACACTATGCCGTATTCCGAATCCCTCGGTTTTGTGCAAAATTTTGATGAAACCGATGCGGATAAGTCAATTGATTTAGTCACCTACGTGACCGCGCACGAGGTCGGGCATCAATGGTGGGCGCATCAACTGATAGGTGCAAACAAACAAGGCGCAACTTTATTGAGTGAAAGCTTTGCGCAATATTCGGCCTTGCTGGTGATGGAAAAGCTTTACGGCAAAGAGCAAATTCGGAAGTTTTTGAAGGGGGAATTGGATGGCTATTTGCGTCGCCGTGGCGGTGAAGTGATTGAAGAATTGCCGCTGAACCGAGTAGAAAATCAGGGCTATATCCACTATCAAAAAGGTGGCTTGGCGATGTATTGGCTGAAAGAAGTAGTGGGTGAAGATGTAGTA
>JANNXI010000157.1:0-3793 GCA_031409495.1 Betaproteobacteria bacterium | reverse complement strand
TCAAGGTCTAGTTCCTTTACGACATCGGTGGTGGCTTCAATATCGTTTTCTGCACCGCAGTAGGGACATTGCTGCTTATCCGAACCAGGCGAAAAGGCCATTTTTGCACCACAGGCCACGCACGGAAACGCCCGTACTTTGGCTGTCATAGCTTCAATTGTAGTTTGCGATGCGTTTGGATTTTCCATATTTGTGAGCGGTATCTTGATTAGAATTTTAGCAACAAATAATTTTCAAACTTCAAATTTCAAACAACAAGTCCGCACCTCGCGCATCACGCGGGGCACGGACTGTCCTTACTTTTATTGCACTAGCCTGGCGGCAACGGCGGCGGCACGGCAGCAAACAAACCCGCTACTTCGGCGACATCACCCGCTTTAGTCCACGCGGCCATGCCCGCCTTCCACACCAAGGTATCGCGCTTAAGCTGCCCACTATTTGCATGGGCCAGCAAAGCGCCCATGTCAAACGGCCCCGCTTGCACACCGCCAATGGCCACATGATAAGCGCTGGCGGCTGGTAACGGCGGCGGCATTGCGGCGGCAGGCGGCACCTGTGCTGGAGCGGGCTGCTGGTTCAAATTGGCCATTGCACCGCCCATTTGCCCCACCATCGCACCACCCATCGCAAAACCGGCGCCCAAGCCCATACCAGCACCTGCGGCACTGTTTGGCGTGGTGGCAGCAGCTTGAATAGCGCTGGCCGTTTCATACTGCGTGTAAGCTTGCAAATTGCCAATTGCCGCAATTGCGCCGCGCTTATCAATGGCTTTTTCAACTTCTTCCGGCAGACCAATATCTTGCACCTGCACTTCACAAAGCTCTAGTCCCATCGCTTCAAAATCAGGGCTAATGCGCTCGCGCAGCATAGCGCCCATCACGGTTACTTTGGCTTCCAAATCAATAATTGACAAGCCAAGCTCAGGCATCACTTCTTTAATACGCAAACCGATTTTGCCGCGCAAGTTTTCAGAAATTTGCTCTACAGTAAACCGGCCTTCGGTGCCCGAAATATCTTTAATGAAAATACCAGGGTCTTTAATGCGGATGCCGTAAATACCAAAAGCTGTAGCGCGCACAATGCCAAATTCAGGGTCGCGCATAGTCGCAGGCCCAGGGGTGCCCCACTTTAGATCCGTAAATTTACGGGTAGAAATAAAATAAACTTCAGCCTTAAAGGGCGACTCAAAGCCGTATTTCCACCCTTTCAAGGTCGTTAAAATTGGAATATTTTGCGTTGTTAGCGTGTACATGCCGGGCTTAAAAATATCGGCAACGGTACCTTCGTTAATAAACACCGCCATTTGACCTTCACGAACGGTGAGCTTGGCACCGTACTTAATTTCATTGTTCATCCGCTCAAAGCGGTAGACAAGGGTATTGTTCGAGTCGTCTAACCACTCGATAATATCAATGAGTTCGCCGGTAAGTTTCTTCCAAAGATCAACCATCTGGGTGTCTCCTGTAAAATTATAAGTTATGAACAATTGCACGATTGCTAACGCATACGACCGCAATAAGTTACCACGAAAATGAAGACGGAGTAATGATGCTATGTCCACACCCAGTTTAGTTGCAGAAGTAAGTCAAATTTGGATTTATCCGGTGAAGGGATTAAGCGGCATTTCACTTAAAACAGCCCACACCACAACGCGCGGCTTAAAACACGATCGGCGCTTTATGGTCGTTGACAACCAAGGCGTTTTCCTCACCCAGCGCGAACATCCAGTAATGTCAACAGTGTGGACTGAATTTCTCGAAGACACCCTAGAATTAAGCCACGCCGACCATGACCCAGTGCTGGTGCCGCTCACGCCCGAGCCGCAACCCACACGCGCCGTGCAAGTGTGGTCGAGCACCGTGCAAGCCCACGCCGTCAGTGCTGAAGCTGACTTATGGTTGAGCGAAGTAATCGGCAAACCCGTGCAACTGGTTTACATGCCCGATTCAAGCCACCGACTATGCAGTGATAAATTTGCCAAAAATGGCGAAACCATGAGCTTTGCCGATGGGTATCCCATATTGCTCACGCTAGAAGAATCGCTAGCCGAATTAAACTCTCGCATCAAAGCGCGCGACGCCAAACACCACCCGCTACCGATGAACCGCTTTCGTGCCAACATCGTGCTGCGCGGCCTGCCCGCTTGGAGCGAAGATAATTTTGATCAGCTGCAAATAGGCGATGCAAAATTTAGCGCCGTAAAGCCCTGCGGCCGCTGCCAAGTCACCACCACCGATCAAGCGACTGGCTTAGTCGAAGGGCCGGAGCCATTACTTACGTTATCAAGCTATCGGCAAACTGAAGTTGGGATAATTTTTGGCATGAATTTGGTGGTGACGAAAGACGGGGCGTTGCGTTGCGGGGATAAATTGGCGGTGTAGAAATGGCTGGAGATGCCCGTATTACGGGTAGAGTAGAGAACGGCTTGGAGGCTATCCCGACGATTCGCTGAAGTGGCTTCCATTGTCCACAGGGGGTTACTGCGAACGCGTCTACAGACACAGTAAGGGAGAACCGTCGAGCTCGCACGTATAAGATATACTTTGAATCGTATGACTTCAAACGCCCATTACCGATATAGTGGCGCTTGCCGCAACGCTCCATTAAATCCGGTGCGCCGAGCCAAATACTAAAAAAGGAAAAAGTAATGAGTCAAGTCATGGGATTTATAGGTGGTTTATTGCAATTTCTTGTATTCATCATCGTTGTATTGGCAGTAGTCGCTTTTCTGGGCTACAACAAATTACGCGGATTGTCTGAAGCCATTCGCGAGGGCTGGTCGAATATTGGGGTTGTGGCAAAAAAGCAAGTGTCATTGATTAACCAGCTCCAAGATGTGGTGAAGGGCTATCAAGAATCAGAAAAATTTGTGATGCTGAAAGTGTCTAATGACGTGTCCTCAGCAAATCAACTAGCGCAGTTACACCAGCAATCAAGCATGGTGATGTCTGCAGTGGGCAACATGGCTCAGAAGTTTCCAGAGCTGAAAGCCAACGATCAATATCAACGTTTAATTGATAGTATGCAAACCTGCGAAGCCCAGCTTGAAGCCGCTCGGCAGCACTACAACGGCGTGGTAAAAGCCTACAACACCGAACGAAGCTCGATTCCGCATGTGTTTTATGCCAGTACGCTCGGCTTTAGGGTCGCGCCGTATCTCGAGTTTGATGAAAACACACGTATGCTTGATGTCGGCACAATGAAGTCATTCGACGCGGACAATGACGGAGAGCGCCTGAACGCCTTGTTGGGACAAGCCGGTAGTAAATTGATGGCAGTCGGCTCAAAAGCGCTAGAAAGCGGCAAAGCAATCGCAGAAACTGCACACGAGAAAGTACGTAAAATCCAAGACACCAAATCCGGCTCTAGTTTGGCCAATGTTGTCGATGCAAAAGTACAGGAGTTAAGCTGCATTGCGTGCAATTCAACGGTCGCTAAAACCAGCATGTTTTGCCATCATTGCGGTGCAAAAATGCCACTATAAGCTGCAACCTGTGTAGTCGTTTATGCAGCCCCTGCGCTTTGAGTTATTACTATCAAAGCGGTTAAGTAGTCGTTGCCGCGTGCCACAAACTCAATCGTAAATAACGTTGAGCCAACGAAATTCAATTTTTCACTGTCAGCACTGGAGCTACAAAACGCGTGGCCAATTTATCCACCATAAGCGCGAATGTGCAATTTTACAGTTACGCAACTGTGTTGGTGAGCCAGTTGACAGAAGGGGGAAATATACGAGAATACAGAGATAAAGATGCCCGTATTTAGGGCATCTTCAAGGCATTCAAATTTAAAC
>JANNXI010000156.1:0-58048 GCA_031409495.1 Betaproteobacteria bacterium | reverse complement strand
TTGAAGAGGGTCTGGCGCGATATGAAGCTAAAATACTGGAAAACAAACACCGCGCACTCCAAAGCCTCGCCAAACAACTCGGGCAGACATTGGTGCCTATAAGAGAAAACCCTTGAAAACCACTATGTTCATGGAAAGGGTGTTTCCGGCCTGTTTTTTTTGATTCGCTGCTGGGTTAGTGAAAAATATTTACTACTTTATGAACGGAGAATGTAATGCTGGTAATTCTTGGTGCTTTTCGTAAATCGGCGCTACAGTTAGCCGCTGTTGGAATCATTTGCGTACCATCAGCGTTTGCGCAAAATACGTTAACAGCGGAGGGCGCGGCGCAAGATGTGCGCGTGCTTAAAAGTACTTTGCTGGCGCTTCATCCCGGGCTGCATAAATATCAAACCCCAGCGCAAAAAGATGCCGCATTGACTCGCTTTGAAATACGCGGTAATGCAGCACGTGATGCAAGTGAAATGTATCTAGCGGCTGCAGAATTGGCGGCGTCAATTCGCTGTGGACACACGTGGGCCAGCACTTTCAATATGACGCCAGCCCTGCGGGCGATGCTTATGGAATCCGCCAATAAATTGCCCTTCTGGTTAGCGCTGGCGGAAAACCGTTGGCTGGTGATTGGTAGCGCTATCGAAGCCGTAAAAATAGGCGATGAAGTCCTTGGCATCAATGGCATACCCGGCGCAGAAGTTATCGCAAAAATGCTGCCCTACCAGCGTGCCGATGGCAGTAGCGATGGTAAACGTCTAATGCAGCTGCAGCATGGCCGTAACGCGACGAGCATGATGGATGTTATGTGGCCACTACTGTCACCACCGCAAAACGGTAGCCACCTTGTTGAGCTTAAGCGCGCAGGAACCGCCGCTAATCTGCAAATTCAAGTTGCGGCAACCACCATCGCACTGCGGGACACCGCCATTAACGCCAAAATTAAAACACCGACATCAAACGATTGGACCTTCAAAATCGAAAATAATATCGGCGTGTTAACCCTGCCAACATTTTCGTTTTGGAATAGCCAATTTGATTGGAATAAATATTTAAATGAACGTTTTGCTGAGCTTAATTTGCAGCAAGTACCCAATCTAATCATTGATATTCGCGCCAATGAGGGCGGCAATGGCGATATTAATATAGCGATTATGAAGCACCTGTTGAGGGCACCGTATACGCTCGCCGCAATGCGCGCCTATAGCGCCTACGAGCGCGCACCCTATCAGCTCGTAAAGCACTTAGATACGTGGAACTATGGGTTTTTTGATCGCACTGATCAAGTGGAAAAAACAGCGGATATGCAACCCAGATTTTTGCTGAAATCGACAAAAAATAATGCGGCAACTATCACGCCGCATGCCAGTAGTTATCAAGGTAAAGCATGGGTGCTAATTGGTGCTGAAAATAGTTCAGCCACATTTCAATTGGCGCAAGCAATTCAGCAAAGTGGTGCCGCCACCTTAGTGGGTCAAACTACGGGTGGAAATAAGCGTGGGCTGAACAGTGGGCAAATTGCGTGGGTCACATTGCCTAATTCTGGCGTGGCAGTGGACATTCCGTTGCTCTCGGCTGAGCCTGTAGAAGCGCAACCCGATGCCGCCGTGGTGCCCGATATAGTGGTGAATCAAAGTTTTGCTGCGCGCGTGGCCGCCATTGATTTGGAAATGGCAGCGGTTTTAAAGGCGATCGCAGCTGCAAAATAGACGAAAAAAATGCCTGTAGATGCCCGAAAATAGGGCTTCTACAAGCACTCAACGGAGGAGTCTATAGGTGTTGCAGCGTTTACGCTTCCTTCTTGCAGTTCTGCGCTACAACTTTATCTTTATGTACTAGGGTTAACCCACCTGCAGTTTTTAGTGTCCAGCCATCGCCCTTAAATTCGCCACCTTCAGCGCGGTCTAAATTCACCGAGCCTTCGTGGGTGCGCACGCGTACGCTAGAAAAATCTTCTGCGGCGCGGGCGCTAAAGCCTTTGCCTTCGCACTCATAGCGCGCAAGTTTGTCAGTGTCTAATCCGCCAACAGCTGGACTCATCGTTGCGCATCCGCTTGCGAGTGTCAGAATCGCTGCCAAAGCCGTTGCTTGAAGAGTTGTTTTCATCTAAATCCCCTGTGTTTAATTAACGTAAAACTTTGATGTTAACCAAGCAATATGACGGTTTGATTGCAGCCTTATGCAGCGAAATAGTGCGCCAAAAAATATTGCAAAATAACTTGTGCTCCCTTTTATGTTTCTATATTATTAGAAATATGGAAACAAAAAATGTCGTACGAGCGCTTGGGGCGCTCGCGCAGGAATCTAGGTTGGCGATTTTTCGTCTACTTGTGCAGGCAGGTGCCGATGGGTTGGCCGTTGGCGCGATTGCGCAGGCGCTTGGGCTGGCTAACGCTACCCTCTCATTTCACTTAAAAGAGCTCACTAATGCGGGGCTCACCACTGCAAACCCTTCCGGTCGCTCGATCATCTACACCGCAAATTTCGACTCGGTAGCGCAAGTGCTGGCATACATTACTGAAAACTGTTGCCAAGGCAGCGCTTGTGCAACTTCCGTAGTCGCAAGCGTGGCGTGTAAACCTAAAACAAGATCAGCCGCAGTTTAAATTTATCGGAGCCACAATATGAAACGCTTTCACGTCCATGTAGGTGTTGCAAACTTAGACCAAAGCATCCAGTTCTATTCGGCCATCTTCGGCGCCGCGCCCACCGTACATAAACCTGACTATGCGAAGTGGATGTTAGACGATCCGCGTATTAATTTCGCGATATCCGCACGTAGTTCTGCCATTGGAATGAACCACCTTGGCCTCCAGGCTGAATCGGCCGAGGAGCTTGCCGAAATTCACACGCGTTTGCAGGCAGCCGATGGCGCGATTGTGGCCGAAGCAGGCGCAAATTGTTGCTATGTAAAATCGGACAAATATTGGGTGCAAGACCCGTCTGGCATTGCTTGGGAAAGTTTTCATTCCTTGGCTAATGTACCGTATTTTCATGGCGAAACTGTCGCTGCAACAGTCGCTAAAGCAGCGCCCGTTGCGCGCCAAAGTAATCGCTGCTGCGCACCTAAGGCTAGCGCAGCGCAACTACCCTCTGGCAGCGGTAATGAATAGTAAAGTCATCAATGTGCTATTTCTGTGCACGCATAATTCAGCACGATCTTTGATGGCTGAAGCAATTATGACGGTGTTTGGTGAGGGGCGATTTAAGGGCTTTAGCGCGGGTAGTTTTCCAAGCGGTAGGCCTAATCCCTTTGCGGTAGAACAGGCCTTGGCCGTGGGCTATACGCTAGAAAATATGCGCAGTAAATCATGGGATGAATTTAGTGTGAAGGGTGCCCCGCAGATGCATATTATCATTACTGTTTGTGATGATGCGGCGGAGGAAGTGTGCCCAGTTTGGCCCGGTCATCCCGCTGCTACGCACTGGGGTTTCGCTGATCCATCCAAACAAGGCAGCAACGACGCCGAACGTCGGGAGGCTTTTGGAAAAACATTCGCTGCAATTAAAGCCCAAATTATGCTCTTAGTTGGCCTAGACGCTGCGCAACTTGCCGCACCTAATTTGAACGCACAACTGGCGGCAATGGCTAAGCATATCGCGCCATGATCCGCACCTTTTCTAGTGGCAGACGCTATGCCGCTGAGGCTTTAGGCACGGCGTTATTGCTCTGTATCGTAGTGGGCTCAGGCATCATGGCGGAGCGCTTGAGTGGGGCGCTCAATACGCCATTTGTGGTGGGCGCTGTAGCCATCGCACTTTTGGCTAACGCTATTGCCACTGGCTGCGGTCTATACGCGCTAATTTGCGTGTTCGGCCCAATTTCGGGGGCGCATTTTAATCCGATTGTAAGTGCTGTAGCTTGGCGCGAAAGGCAAATAACGGGCCGCGACGCTGTTATCTACGGAATTCTCCAAACCATTGGCGGTATTTTTGGCGTGTGGCTTACGCACCTTATGTTTGCGCTACCAGTGCTGCAGTTTTCAATGCATCAACGTAATAGTGGTGCAGAAATTTTAAGCGATGCGGTGGCGACTTTTGGCCTAATTTTGGTTATTTTTCAAGGCAACAAATCATCTGCTAAAGCACTGCCCGCGATGGTTGCAGCCTACATTACGGCGGCATATTGGTTTACCGCATCGACATCATTTGCCAATCCTGCAGTGACCATGGCGCGAGCCTTGAGCAATACCTTTGCCGGTATTGCGCCTGCTGATATTGTTGGCTTTATCGCGGCCCAATGCGTGGGCGCTGCGTTAGCTTATATGCTGGTACGCTGGTTTAACGCTACGCCCATCGCGCCTACCTAGTGCTAAACGTACTTTTATACGGTCATTAGTTTCTGGTAAATGCCCTATTTTAGGGGATCTACAAGCAACTAATGGCGCGATACATGTACTGACCACTGCACACATTTCACGCAATAATTGCAGCAACTTCAGCAAAAAATAGCACCGTGTGTGTAGTAAAAATTCGCTTAGCGCACGCAAGCGCTGGCCGATGCATAATACCTAATGTTCAACCACTAAAAAACGGGTGTTTTACTATGCAAAAAGCTACTCCCCATCCTACTGCTGATGCGTCCATGCTGCGTAGTCAAATTGAGCTGTTAATGGCCGATCGCATCCATTTATTGCGGGTGGCTGGTGCCGCCGCAAAATTGGTGGAAAGTACCAATATTGCTAAATTGCCCATATCAGCTATTCCGCTGGCTGAAGCGGTTGCGGCAAGCGTGAATGCGCTGTCTGAAGATACCTTGCAAGAAGCGTTGCAAGCCGCAAAGTTCGGCAAAGTGTAGTGGCGTTGAGGCTGGCTCCAAAATGCAAAGCACTGTAAACACCGTTCCCCGCGTCTTATTAGATGCACCGCCGTGCGCGCGGCTGCAACCCGCGGCGCGCCAGTTACCGGTTTATGCAGCGGCTGATTTTAAGTATCCGGTGCAATTGCCGCGCGGTAATCGGGTTGTGTGCAAATTTATCGGCTGCACGGCGTTGAAAATTATTGGCTGGCGGGTAGCAGGCAGTTTGCCAGATTGCCCCAAGATGGTAATTGCAATTGCGCCACACACGACTAATTGGGATTTTTTCATCGGCGTGATGGTGATGTGGGCGCTAGACTTGCGGCTGACTTTTGCTGGAAAGCATAGTTTATTTTTTTGGCCGTTTTCAGTTTGGTTAAGAGCCATCGGCGGAATACCCGTTGACAGACGGGCTGCCAATGGGCTGGTGGGTACGTTAGTGGCTGAGTTTGCGGCGCGTGACAAGTTGATTTACGCGCTATCACCCGAGGGTACGCGTACTTTAACCGCAGGCTTTCGCTCTGGTTTTTTGCACGTCGCGCGGCAGGCCAAGGTGCCTATAGTGCTTGGCTATTTTGATTATGAGCAACGGCTGATTGCTTTTGATCAGGTATACATTCCGTCTGGTGCCGCGCCTGCACAAGTGGCGTTTGATTTGGAACAAATGGTTACGTTTTATAGTCCTATTCAGGGCAAATATCGAAAACAATGGCAGCATTAATTACTTCATTTTCACGGCGATCATTATGAATACCACTAAGTTTTGCTCTCCGCAGTTGTTCCCTGTGGCGCTACTTCTTGCTGCAGCATTGTGCGCTGGAGCCGCTACGGGCGCGCCGATTAAGCCGAAGGACGGCGCAGCGCTCCCGCAAAGTCAACTTGATTTCCAATCGGCTCACGCCGCGTTTCAAAAGCAAGATTTGGCGGCATTGGGCAATTTGCGCGGGAAGTTCTCAGGTCATCTGCTTGAAGCCTACGCGCAATATTGGTGGCTCAACGCCAGTCTTACCCAAAGCGCTGCATTCGCTCAAGATAGCAATGGGCAAATTAAAAAATTTGTGCAGCGCTTTACCGACTCCCCTCTTGGTGATCTGCTAAGACGCGACCAACTGCGCTTATTGGGTCGCCAAGGTGCGTGGCAGCAATTTGCCGATGAACTACCTCGATTGCAGCAAGAAGATACCGAGGTAACTTGCTTGAATTGGCAGCGGAAATTAATGCTCAATCCGCAAGATCGCAGCTTCCTGGGTGAAGTAAAAGTCTGGTGGACCAGCGAAAAAGTGGGTGCCGATGCTTGTTACACTGCGACGAAACTGTTGGCCGATGCCGATAGCGGCGCGACTGCATTCCCGAGTCAAAAAGAAGTATGGCAGCGCGTGCACATCATGCTCGACAATAATGCCACTAGCGATGCGCGTAAGGCTGCCACGTTGCTAAAGAGTGCTGCTCAAGCGGAGCGTTTCAGTCGTCACCTTGATGGCGCGATGCGTGATGCTGGTAGTTTCTTGGCGAAGCAGAAAGGTCCAATTGCAGCGCCTGAGCACGTCGCCGTGACCATGTACGCGGTGCAAAAGCATAGCCGTGCCAAGCTTGATCCTGCTGTGGCTTGGATGAGTAAAGCAAGCGCACAATTGAGCGAAGCTGATAGCGCTCACGGTTGGGCAGATTTAGGTTTGGCCGCAGCCATGCAGCATGATCCGCGTGCAGTGGGTTTTTTTAAGCGCGCAAAATCAGCAGAGCTAAGCGACACCCAAGCCGCTTGGAAAGTGCGCGCTAGCCTGCGGGCGCTTGACTGGGACGCCGTACAGGCTGGTATCGCCGCGATGAGTGAAGTAGAAGCGCGCGAGGGTGCGTGGCGCTATTGGCAGGCACGAGCATATTTGGCGCAAAATCAACCCGCTAAAGCGCAGCCCTTATTTTCGGCCTTAGCGAAAGAAAATAATTTTTATGGCTTGCTTTCCGCCGAGCAAATCGGCGGCATGCCAAGCCCTACATGGAACACACAGTCGCCGACCAAAGCTGAAGTTGACGCCATTGCCGCGCGTGCAAATGTGCAACGCGCTTTGCAACTTTATTATTGGGGCTACAAGCCTGAAGCCTTGCGTGAATGGGCGTTTGCCATGCGTGGCTTAAGTGACACTGAGATTCATGCCGCTGCCGAGTATGCCGTAATGATGCAAGCGCCTGACCGCGCAATTGCGGCAGCCGAGCGTAGCACCACGGTGCATAATTTTGCGCAACGTTTTCCTATTCCGCACCGCGCGTTATTACAGCCGATAGCGCAAAAATATAGCATGGACGAAGCGTGGGTGTACGGTTTGATCCGTCAAGAAAGTCGCTTCATGCAAGAAATAAAATCACGTGTAGGTGCAATGGGTTTGATGCAGCTTATGCCTGCTACGGCTACATGGGCAGCTAAGCAGGCGGCCATACCTGACTTTACGCTCGCGCGAACAGTTGATGTCGATGTAAATTTGAAGTTAGGCATCTTCTATTTAAGGCACGTGCTGGATGATTTAGGCCACCCCATTTTGGCCACTGCTGCTTACAATGCCGGCCCGGGGCGTGCACGGCGCTGGCGTGGTGAAACGCCGATGGAAGGTGCTATTTATGCCGAAAGTATTCCCTTTAATGAAACCCGCGACTACGTGAAGAAGGTGTTCGCCAACCAGTGGTTCTACGCTAATCGTTTGGCACAAAATAATAGTGGCGTAGCGGCGGCATTGAGTCTAAAGAAAATGGTGGGGATCGTGCCCGGACGTACTGGGGCAGGTGCTTCGACGTTAGTAGAAGTTGAAATGCCCACTGCTGTGGCATTAAAATAGAGGACGGATGAAAATGAAGCGTGTACTTATTTTAGGTGGATCGGGCTTTATCGGCGGCGCCATCGCCGAGCAGTTATCGAAGCGGGGATTCGAAATTGTGGTACCCACGCGAGATCGTGATCGTGCCAAGCACCTGTTGGTGTTGCCTGCGTGTGAAGTTGTGGTGGCTAATATTTTTGATCGTGCCGTTCTACAGCCGTTGATTGCAAATGCAGATTGCGTCATCAATTTAATCGGGATTTTGCATGGCGATTTTGATCGCGTACATGTGCAGTTTCCAAAGATGGTGGCAGAGCTTTGCGCCACCAACAATACCCCGCGTTTGCTGCATATGAGTGCATTAAATGCTGACGAAAATGGCGTAAGTGATTATTTGCGATCGCGTGGAAAAGGTGAGGCAGCAGTTCGTGCAGCGCTTTCAAAAGTGACCGCGCTAACAGTTTTTCGGCCGTCGGTGGTGTTTGGTGCGGCGGATAGCTTTTTAAATCTATTTGCGTCCATGCTGACGGTTTTCCCGGTCATTCCATTGGGTTCCCCAGGGGCACAGTTTCAACCCGTTTGGGTTGAGGATGTAGCCCGCGCAGTGGCTGAAAGCACCCATAATACGGCCACCTTCGGGCACTCATATAACCTCTGCGGGCCGGAAGTATATACCCTAAAGCAATTGCTAGAGTTTGTTGCGGCAACCCTCGGCAAGCGCCGACTCATCGTCGGATTAAGTGGCGGATTATCTACGCTGCAAGCGGCGGTGTTCGAGCGCTTGCCGGGTAAAGTAATTACGCGTGACAACCTTAAATCGATGTCTTTGCCCAATATTGATAGTGCGGCATTTCCAGCGGTGTTTGGTTTTACCCCCAGCGCGCTATCGTGCGTCGTGCCCACCTATTTGGGTGCGCGCAAAGAGCGTATATCTGGCCGCGAGCGGTATCAAAATTTACGCAACCTCGCAGGGCGCGAGTAAGCTTTAACATGCAAGTCTATGAAGTCGGTGGCGCAGTTCGCGATGCTTTACTGGGAAGAGCTGTGCAGGATATCGACTATGTTGTTGTTGGTGCCACTGTGGACGAAATGTTGGCACTAAACTACCGGCCAGTGGGCGGCGATTTTCCGATATTTCTTCATCCCCAAACCCATGCCGAATACGCCCTAGCCCGGACTGAACGCAAAACTGCGCTGGGTTACAAGGGTTTTGTGTTTCATGCGGCGCCCGAGATTAGCCTAGAGCAAGATTTAGCTCGCCGTGATCTAACCATCAATGCCATCGCGCGGGCAGTCGATGGCACCTTGATTGATCCCTTCAATGGTGCCGCCGATATACGGGCAGGCATATTGCGTCACGTATCGCCCGCCTTTGCAGAAGATCCGGTGCGGATATTGCGGGTCGCGAGATTTGCCGCGCGGTTTGGTTTTGATATCGCGCCCGCCACACTGCAGTTGATGCGCACGATGGTGCTAAACGGTGAAGTGGATGCTTTGGTTCCAGAACGGGTCTGGCAAGAATTTGCAAAAGGGCTGATGGAAGATGAGCCCACGCGGATGTTTGCGGCTTTGCGTGCTTGCGGCGCGCTACAACGGATCGTGCCTGAACTGGATTGCCTTTGGGGCGTGCCACAGCAGCCTAAGCCGCATCCAGAAATTGATACAGGCATCCACATTATGATGGTGCTTGATTACGCTGCAGCACAGCACTATTGCCTAGCAGTACGCGTTGCCGCGTTACTGCATGATGTTGGTAAAGGGCTAACCAACGCCGAACACTTGCCCGCGCATCCGGGGCATGAAGCATCAGGCGCCGAGCTAGTCAAAACCATCTGCGCGCGCCTTCGTGTGCCGGCAGAGATTCGCGATATTGCGGTACTGGTCACCCGTTGGCATGCGCAGATACATCAGGGACTAGCCTTAAAGGAGGTAAAGCTTGTTGAACTGCTCAATGTCACCGATGCACTGCGCCGCCCTGATCGTTTCACCTTAATTTTGCAAGCCTGCGCCTGCGATCACTTTGGACGATTAGGCTTTGCGGCTAAACCTTATCCGCAGCTTGATTATTTGCAGGGCGCGTTGCGCGCGCTGCAAGCTCTGCCCGTAGCCGAAATTATTAAAGATGTAAGCCCCCCTCAAATTCCTGAAGCGATTCATGGCGCTAAAATTGGCGCGATGCGGTCGTACATTAAAAGCTACGTATAAAGGAAAGCAAAATGACCTACGCGATGCGCATTCATCAACACGGCGGCCCAGAAGTGATGCAGTGGGAGAAAGTAGAAGTAGGGGAGCCCGCAGCCGGTGAGGTGCGGCTTAAAGCCACTGCTATCGGCTTAAATTTTATCGACACTTATCATCGCAACGGCACCTATAAATTGCCGCTGCCATCCGTAATTGGTCGCGAAGGTGCAGGTATTGTAGAGGCAATAGGTGCGGGCGTTTCCGAGGTATCCGTCGGTGATCGTGTCGCCTATGCATCTAATCCTGTGGGCTCCTACGCGCAAGCGCGCGTGCTGCCGGTAGGTCGTTTGGTAAAAATCCCCGATGGTGTCAGTGATCAGCAAGCCGCATCGATGATGCTAAAAGGCATGACAGCACAATATTTATTGCGTCGTACCTTCGCGGTTAAGCCTGGCGATATTATTTTGAACCACGCGGCAGCCGGCGGTGTAGGGCAAATTTTAGGGCAATGGGCCAAGCACTTAGGCGCTACCGTAATTGGCACAGTAGGTTCCGCTGCCAAAGCAGAAGTAGCGAACGCCAACGGCTGCGATCACGTCATTAACTACGCCGATGAAGACTTTGCCGCCCGTGTTTTGGAAATCACCAACGGCAAAAAATGCGCCGTTGTATACGATGGCGTAGGCAAAGATACTTTCCAAAAGTCCCTCGATTGCTTAGCACCACTAGGCCTCTTAGCTATATACGGCGCGGCTTCCGGTCCAGTGCCGCCATTTAACCTTGGAGAATTAGCCGTTAAAGGTTCGCTGTTCATCACCCGCCCGACCTTGGACACCTATACTGCCACCCGAGCCGAACTGTTAGCCTCGGCCAATGAGCTGTTCGACGTAGTTGCACGCGGTATCGTAAAAATAACCGTGAATCAAACCTACGCCCTGCAAGATGCGGTGCAAGCCCATCTTGATTTAGAAGCTCGGAAGACAACGGGGTCGACAGTGTTGGTGCCGTGAACCGTCATTGTGTAGCTCTAGAGTGCCCTCGAAGAAACCCTAAAATAGGCTATCTCCAGCCTATTGTTTGCGTAAAAATTTGAGAATACCCAAGGCTGTTGCCCCTGCCACTACGCCCCAAAACGCACTTCCAATACCCGCCAAGGTCACACCACTTAAGGTCACTAAAAACGCAATGAGCGCCGGTTCGCGGGAGGCTTCATCTTTCACGGCGGTGTGTAGTGCATGACCAATAGTCCCTAGCAGTGCGATGCCTGCAATGCCGATGACCATGGCTTTTGGAAAAGCGGCAATTAAGCCTGCGACTGCTGCTCCAAATATTCCCAACACGATGTAGATGACGCCGTAGGTAACAGCGGCCACATAGCGTTTGTTACGGTCAGCATGTGCGCCTTCGCCCATGCAAATGGCCGCAGTAATGGCAGCTAAATTGAGTGCGAAGGCGCCGAAGGGCGCAAGCACAAAATTAACGGCGCCGGAAAATGTAATTAACCGCGAAATCGGCATGTCGTAGCCAGCTGCACGAATTGCGGCCACGCCGGGTAAGTTTTGCGAAGCCATCGTCACGATAAAAAGCGGCAACGCTAAACTAAAAAAGCCATTGACGCTAAATGTCGGCGACACCCACACCGGTTGTACCCAAGTGGTATTCACGTTGTGCAAATCAGCCTGCCCTGTCGCCACGCACACAGCGATGCCGAACACAAGCGCTAGGGGCACTGCATAACGCGCGCTGAACTGTTTGGCCAGAAGGTAAGTGCCAAGCATGCCAATCACCAACAAAGGCTCTAGCGTTGCCCCTGCAAAGGCATTCAACGCAAACCGCCCTAAAACGCCCGCTAATAGTGCCGTGGCGATGCTCATTGGAATGCGGTCCATTAGCCGCGTAAAGAGCCCCGAGGTTCCTGCAATCATGATGAGCACTGCACTCATCATGAACGCACCCACAGCATCGCTCATGGTGAACCCGCTTGCCGACACCGCCAACACCGCAGCGCCAGGTGTGCTCCACGCAATCATCACCGGTTTGCGCAAAAGCAGGCTTGGGACTACGCAGCAAAATCCCATGCCAATACCCAACGCCCACATCCACGACGACACCTGCGCCGGTGTAGCGCCAAACGCGTGTGCCGCTTGAAACACAATGGCCACTGAGCTGGTATAGCCCACTAGCACAGCAATAAATCCGGCAGTGACGGCGCTGATGGAGAAGTCTCTGGTTATTTGCATATGGGTATTATTGGTTTATGGCCTGAAGACGCCCTAAAATAGGGCGTTTCCAAGCATAAAAAATAGAGAGATTTGAGGGGGAGAGCGATATGCAAGAATGCTCATTGTATGGTGATTCCGCCTTGCATAGCGTAGCGTCGCATGCAAAATTACCTCCAACCTCTTTGCGCTAAAATCTAGCCCCATGGTGCAAGCTGCACCGCATCCATAATTGGCAAGGTGCATAGGTTGTCGATCGTCACGCTGCCTGAAGTTGGTGTTGTTTAGGTTGCGACTTCAGGCAAGGCGATCAATGCTGCGCTTGCAGAGTTTGGCGCACCGCGCTTGCGATTACTTAGTCTAGCGACTAGACTAGGGACTATAAATTACTGATGGCGTGAGGTTTAAATTGCAACAATTTGGCGTTTATGAGGCAACAACAAAGTTACCGGATTTAATCTGGCAAGTTCTAGCGGGTGAGCGGGTGACCATCACCAATCGACGCGTAGCAGTGGTTGATTTGGTGCCCAGTGCGCAGTTAGTGAATCGACGCACTGCAAGTGCAATTAGCGCAATTAAGTCCTCACGTGACGGCGCCCCCGATACTCCTGGCACTATTGATCAGGCCACCATCGCAGCACAGGTATTGATGCTTCAGGTAGCGGCCGTAGGGCGCGAATGCAAGATAGGCGCATACGATGCACAATGTTTAGAGCTAGCGCGACGACTAGATTTGCCGTTAGCAACGCTTGATAAAGACCTGCGCAAGGCTGCAAAAAAGATCGGTGTAGAAATGTATATTGGTTGAAAGTCCAAACATGTCGCTTAAGACGTTCGAAGAAATAATCCGCACCCGTCGCAGCACCCGTGACTTTTTGGCGGAACCTATTCCGCCTGAATTATTGGCGCGCGTATTGGCAGACGCCCAATGTGCGCCAAGTTGGTCAAACACACAACCGTATCTCATTGCCATTGCGTCAGGTGCCGTCCGCGACACACTAGCGCAAAAATTAACGGTTCTGTTTGAAGCGGGAATGCGCATTCAGTCGGGTGGATTATTCGGCAAATTAAAAGCCTTTATGACGCGAAAAGGCTTGCCAGATGGAGACTTCAAGGTACATCTTGAGTATCCAAAAGACTTGTTGCCGCGTCGCCGTGCGACCGGTTTTGGCTTGTACAAATTACTAGGGATAGGCCGTGACGATCACGCTGTACGCAATGCACAAATGCGCCGAAATTTTGATTTTTTTGGCGCTCCCACCGTGATTTTTGTTTTTGTGCATCGTGACTTACATGAATTTTCGGCGTTGGACGCCGGCATCTATCTGCAAACCCTAATGCTGTCAGCCACCACAAATGGGCTGGCCACCTGCGCCCAAGGTGCGTTAGCCACATGGGCATCACCCGTGCGCGAGGCCTTTAATGTGCCGAATAACTACAAGTTGATTACTGGAGTGTCAATAGGTTATGCATCAACTCATGTGGTGAATACCTACAATCCAGGCCGGTGCGATGTGGCGGAGATTAAAATTGCGGAGCGGTGAGCTTGGGGTGTCGTCATCATCTTGAAATCCCCTAGTTAGCTTCGGGCTGACACGTGTTGAAACATGCAATTCAACTTGGCTTTTTCATCCAAACTGCCGCGAAAGATGCCTTGGAGATGCCCTAATTACGGGCATCTCCAAGGCATATTATTACTACTTTTTCGTTAAAGTAGTTTACGGAAACACATACCCATCTACACCCGCTGCGTTCCCCAGCTGTCCCTCCGGTGTCCAACCGTTTTGTCTTAAGAAATTAAACTCATTGCTGTCAATGGTCCAAAGGTGGCTATTGATGGCGGGGTTGTACAGCCGATACAGCGGTGTAGCACCCGGTATGCCGTAGCGCGGGAAGACATAACCAGTGATGCCTTCGTCGCTGGCGAAGGCGGCGTTGCTGCGAAGGCTGTTGTATTCACCAAAGTCCGAGCTATAGAAGTGGCGTCGCTGTGGATTAAAGTACAAACGATAGTAAGGAATCGCTGTTTGCGCAGCACGTCCGACCGCACCTTTGTACAAATAGTGACTGATGCCCTCGCCGCTGTAAGTAGCCGCAAAACCCGTCAGCACGTTGTATTCGTTCGTATCGGTCGTATACAAATGCCGTTTTAAACTCGGCACATAAATACGATACCGTGGCAGCAAGTCCGGATCCAAGGTAAGCACCGTAAACGGGCTAGACGTATTGTTGACCCTGAAGTTCGCCGTCCGCGCATCGCCCGCTGCAGCACCTGCCGTTACCCGTAAACACACCTTTTGCGCGGGATTGCTAATGGTAATGGTCGTCAATCCACTCACAAACGGATTGGCCGCACTACAACCAATATTGTATTCACCGCCATCAATGCCTAAGGCGACTGAACCTGTAAAACCAGTTAGGAACCGTTCATCCGACAGCACTTGTGTGCCCGCAGCCACCCGCGAGCGGGTCGGGAAGCTCAAGGCAAAGCCTGGGTTATCAATAAACCGCACCGCCCGCAACAAGCCTAATTCAGCCGTGTACAGGCTCCCCAGCGTATCAAAATACAAACCGTAAGGATTAAATGGGTTGTTGTTGACATTGAAAGTGCTAATCAAACCTGTGAGCAAGTTCAAGCGACGAATACGACCATTACCGGCGTCCGAAATGTAAAGCTGTCCCCAGAAATCAAAGGCAATCGAGCGAATATCGCGGAATAGTGCATTAATCGCCAAACCGTCGTCGCCACCAAAGCCCAACACGCCGGTGCCTGCTACTGGCAACACAATACCGGCGCGGTTAATGCAGCGAATACGGTTATTGCCCCGATCAACGATGAATAAATTACCTTGGAAGTCGAACGTGATGTAATAAATATCGCTAAACAGGGCAGACAATGCTGCCCCGTTATCGCCACCGTAACCCGCTACACCCGTACCCGCAAAGAAACTTAAGTTCCCCGTGACCACATTCAAACGACGAATACGGTTAGAACCATCTGCGATGTACAACAAGCCATCAGGGCCAAACGCGATGCTGCGGGGTGCAGTTAGTTGGGCGGTTGAGCCTTGAATGTTATCCGCCAACGACGCCCCCCCACCGGCAATCGTAGTGACAATGCCGGTAACTAAATTAATGCGCCGCACCCGATTGTTCCCCGTATCGGCAATATACAAATTACCAGCTGCATCAAATACTAAGCCAGTTGGGTTGTTGAACGTCGCTAATGTAGCCAAACCGCCATCGCCACCAAAACCGTTAATCCCCAATGTGACCGAACCAATACCGCCGATGGTAAACAACAAGCCAGAACGAGCTGAGATGCAATAAATTAGGCCATCGGCGTTGGTAAAGAAGATATTGCCATCGCGGTCGGTTATTACGTTGGCGGTATTAAACGTGCGGCCGGCAAGGGGCACACCGTTGACCACGCCACCGCCCGTTATGCCCGCTGTACCTGCAAGTAAGCTGATGGTTTGCGGGGTGGCGGGGGGGAAGCTCGCTGGCGGGGGTGGCGTGCCAGCAATAACATTCAACTGAAATTGCGTGACTGCATTACTTCCTGCCGTAACCCCGGCACCCGTCACTGGGCGCACGCGCACCACGTAGATGCCTACTGTGCTGCCCGCGATGCAAGAAAACGTCGAGCGACCATCGTTGTCGGTGATGGTCGGTGTTGTGCAAATAATTTCATCGCCAATAAGTGGCGTGGTAGATGTTGCTGAAAGAATTTCCAGACGCAATGCAATGCCCGTTGCAGGCACATTCGCCGCTTGTCCCTGGCGTGCCTGCACCGTAAAGGCTGAGCCCAGCCCACCTTCCGTAGTGAACGGAAAATTACGGACTGCTTGGTAGCCAGCTTGCGTGTTAATGCCTTGTAGCGAGGTGACGAGTACCGGTGGTAAGGTAAGATTATTTCGTAACAGCGATGTTGGAGTTCCTCGTGGAATGAGCAACTCGCCGTTCTCCAAGGCTGCGACGGCATTGGGCGTTGCAGGTGCCAAGCTCACATTTGTAGTTGGGTCAGGGATAAGCACCAATCCGCTGTTTGTCCAGGTACCGGTGCTGATTCGATAATAAAGTACAGCCCCTGAAGTAAACTCGATGAATGCGACAACATCGGGTGTGATGAGGGTGGCTGCAGTGATTGCATTCGCAAAAATCTGTGTATTGGGGGAAGAGGCGGTGGGCGTCCAACTGTTGTTGGCCGGATTAAAAATGCTCGCAGCCGTATTTCCAGATATTCTAGAGGCACCTGGCGTTTGCACCGTCCGCTCGCCAAATGCCGCTAGGACGCGGCCATCGGGAAGTTTGACCAACAGAGGTTCTTTGACGAAACCAGTCTGACGTTGTGCAGGAAAAGCGGGCGGTAATGTTATAGACGTGCTGGTGGCAATGTCATACAGCGACGCTGGCGTGGCCAAGCCGTCGAATGGGTAGGATTGATTAAATATATTGCCCACGACCAGCAACTTGCCCCCCGTTATGCCGACTAAGCTATTGCCGGCTTGAAAGTCAACAGTATTGCCAAGTTGAGACCAAGTGTTGCTCGTTGGGTTATACACTTCAAAGGCATAATTTGGTGTGCCGCTGCTAGTGCTACCGCCAAAAAATAACGCGCGCCCATCGCTGAGCAGCAACGCGCGACAGTTTATGCAAAGGCCACCTGGCGGTTTGGTCGTTAGCGTAAATGAGTTGCTTATTGGGTTATAGAGTTCAGCCGTCGTTTCGGCAATGCCGCTAAACGCGCCGCCAATGCCGCCAGCACCGCCAAAAACGATGACTCTACCATCGGTCAAGCGGAGGGAGACGTGATAGGAGCGCCGCGCGTTCATTGTAGGTCCCGCAGACCAACTATTGGTAAGCGGGTTGTAAATAGCGGATGTGTTGAGCCCCAACGCTTGCGGGTTTTCAGTCGACCTACCGCCCGTCAGCAGCACCGAGCCGTTTGCTAGCAGTGTGGCGGCATGCTCAATTCTTGAAGTGGGCATCGGTGCTAATGCGCTCAAGTCAGCGTGCGCAACGCCTTGCCACAAACTAGCAGTAATCAAAAAGAAACTAGCCAAAAAGCCAGCGCTGCTCGTTTTGGAAAGAAACCAGCTTCTGTGTGTTTGATGCACTAAAAATTGTTCGGGTCGCATAACATGTCCTTGAAAAGTAAAACCCACCATTGAAATTGCCTACACACAGTAATGCGAAAAATTTTCCCAAGATGGCTCATTTTTTTGCACAATCTCGCAAACAGATTTTCAAGTGGAATTTTAAGTGAAATTACGCCATTTTTAAAGTAAGCTTGATGCGTATCCAAACTACCGTTTTTTTGGTCTAGTTTTGCAAGTTATATGTCTTGAAGATGCCCTACTTTAGGGGATCTTCAAGGTATTATTAGCAACTAAAACGTGTGTAAAACTCTATGGTGTTATCGACTATCCATGCAAAAGTCAAAACCCAGGTATCAATCCGTCGAGTTCCCCGATCGGGGAAAATCCCTTGTGTTTTCAGATCAAAGCAATCAAAATACACCGTTCAGAGTTTAAATGTTATTCTCGTCTGGTTTTGAAGACTTTTATCCCCGATCGGAGTATGCAATGCCCCCCACAATGCCAGATAACGCAACGCTCCTACATATCGATTCCGTTGCTGACTTGGGTGCTGCTATTCGCACGCGCCGCAAGGAGGCGGGTTTGGTGCTTGCCGTTGCTGCACCAAGTTGTGGTGTAAGCGTGAAGTTTTTGCAGGCGCTAGAAACCGGCAAGTCCACCGTGCAATTTGATAAAGCGCTCAGTGTGGCGCGTCAATTTGGTATTCGGTTAGTGATCGCTTAATGGCATCCACCTTAAATGGGTCTAGCCGCCTGCATATTTGGGTAGGTCAGCAGCACGCCGCAACCCTTGGTGTGACTGACCAAACCTTTACGCTTGCGTATACGCCTGCGTGGCAGCGCTCGCCTGAGGCCTTCGCGTTTTCCCCGCATCTGGCTTTGGGTCAAAGTCATCAAGGTGCGACGGTCAAAAACTTCTTTAGCAATCTGTTGCCCGAGGGCAAGCCGCTAGAAGCCCTATCCCAAGCGCATCAGGTAAATCAGTACGATGTATTTGGCATTCTGCGTAAGGTAGGTCGCGATTGCGCTGGGGCGTTGGTGATTACCGAGGAGGATTCACCACCGCCTACCGCACCGATATTTAATCAAGATGACTATGAACGTGTTTCTCGTGACGACTTGCAGCAGCGCATTGTTGAGTCTCGCGCAGAAGAGGTGCCTCTTATGTTCTGGCGCGGCAAGCGTCGCATGTCGTTACCCGGTGTGCAAAATAAACTGGGCGTATACATTGATGTGGACGACGGAATTTGGTTGCCGAAAGACGGTGCCCCCACGTCGCACATTTTGAAGGTGGGTGACGATAGGCATCCCAATATGGCGGCCAACGAATATTTTTGCATGTCGTTAGCTAGGGCTATTGGCTTGACCGTGCCAGACGTTAAATACCTAACGTTGCCCGAGCCCGTGTTGTTGGTGCAGCGCTACGACCGTGAATGGACTGCAGACGGGGGTTTGCTACGCACACACCAAGTTGACGGCTGCCAAGGGCTGAACCTGCCGCCCGAGCAGAAATACGAAGAATCTGATTACGACACAGCGCTGCCCGGCGCAAGTTTTGCGCAGATGTTTGAATTGCATCAGCTCTGTAATGTACCTGTCTTGGCGCAGATTCGAATGTTGGAATGGCATTTGTTTAACTACATGATTGGCAATAGCGATTCCCATGCAAAGAATATCTCCTTTTTGGTCGATGCAAAAGGTATGCGCGTGGCGCCACTTTATGATCTGGTGTGCGGTAGTGTGTATGGCTATTACGACATGGCGCAAAGCGTGGGTGGAGAAACTAATTTCGCAGCGATCGATAAAACTGCATGGGTGCAGTTTGCGCAGGATTGCAGGGTGGCGCCCGCGCTGTTAAAGCGATTGGCAAACAAGATGGCGAAACAGCTCAAGGCGCAGTTCGATGCAACGCATTTAGCGTGTGGTCAACATCCGGTAAATATGGAAGTCAAACAAAAAATGAATTGGGATTTAACTCGCTCGTTCGAGTAATAGCGCCAACAAAAACGCCCAACCAGTTTCCACCAGTTGGGCGTTTCTACTTCCAAACAAAAACCAAATTACAGCGCTTTTAATTCCGTAATGATCTTTGCCACAGCTTCTTGTCCGCCGCCGTAGTACATGCGGCAATTGTCTTTGTAGAACAAGGCGTTTTCGATGCCGGAGAAGCCGGAGCCTTTGCCGCGTTTGTTGACGATCACGTTTTTAGCGTAGTCCACATTCAAAATCGGCATGCCGTAAATTGGGCTATTTTTATCGGTACGCGCTACGGGGTTTACAACGTCGTTTGCACCAATTACAAACACCACATCGGCTTGTGGAAACTCTGGGTTGATGTCTTCAATATCCACAATAATATCGTAGTTCACTCCGGCTTCAGCGAGCAGCACGTTCATGTGGCCGGGCATGCGTCCCGCTACAGGATGAATCGCGAATTTAACTTCAACGCCTTTTTCTTGCAACATCTTAGTTAGCTCCCATATTTTATGCTGTGCCTGTGCCACGGCCATGCCGTAGCCGGGCACGATTACTACCTTTTGCGCATAGGCCATCAATGCCGCGACGTCATTGGCTTCAATCGGCTTTTGTGTGCCTTCAACAGCGGCACTTGCTCCTTGGTTGCCCACTGGCGGCGTGATCAGTTTGGAGATGGGGCGATTCATCGCTTTGGCCATTAACTGCGTCAATAGCGTGCCTGCTGCACCCACTACAATACCAGCAATAATCATAGCGGCGTTGTTGAGCACAAAGCCTTCTAAGCCAACAGCTAAGCCGGTAAAGGCGTTGAATAACGAGATAATTACCGGCATATCGGCGCCACCGATTGGCAACGTCATTAACACACCAAACAACAGCGCGGTGATAAAAAACGCGATCACAATTTCAGTGGATGGAAACGGCTGCACTACAATCATGATGCCCAAAACAACAGAAGCGGCCAGCGTGCCGAAGCTTACGGCATGGTGCGCAGGTAGGGCGTGGGTTTTAGTCATCCAGCCCTGCAGTTTGGCAAACGCAATTCCACTACCCGTAAACGACACGGCGCCAATTAAGGCACCTATCACCGCTAAGGACTTAAACAACATGCCGTGATGCGAAACGTCTGCAGGTACGGTTTCGGGACTCAAACCTGCTAGCGCAAACAAGACGACCGCCGCAATGGCAGCAGCAGCACCGCCGCCCATGCCGTTGTAGATTGCGATCATCTGCGGCATATCGGTCATGGCTACTTTTTTACCGGTACTCCAAGCAATACCGCCGCCTAAGGCGATGGCTGCAATCATCAGCCCGTAGGTAAGCGGCAAATTCGCGGCTTTTAAAATTTCTGGGTGCACAAACGTTGCAATCGTTGCCACCAACATACCCCAACCCGCCATCACGATGCCGCCCTGCGCGGTGACGGGTGAGCTCATTTTTTTCAAGCCCAAAATAAACATCACTGCCGCTAAAAAATAGCTGCAATTTACAAGGTTCATCAACAGCGCGTGGTTGGAAAGTAGATTGCTCATAATTATTCCCCCGCTTTCTTGCTGGATTTAAACATACCCAACATGCGCTCAGTCACCACATAGCCACCCACCGCATTCATAGCGGCAAGTGCTACCGCAAAAAAGCCGATGGCTTGTTCGCCCGGATTGCCTGCTTTACCCAGTGCTACCATTGCGCCGACGAGCACGATGCCGTGAATAAAGTTGGAACCTGACATCAGTGGCGTATGCAAAATAACCGGCACGCGTGAGATGACTTCATAGCCGCAAAAGGCGGCCAACATAAAAATATAGAGCGGATTAAAATCAATCATGGTTTTCTCCCTGTTTGTTTGTCTAAAGACCGAGCGCTTTTTTAGATGGCTCGTGCATTACCGCGCCATCTTTGGTGTAGACCATGCCTTTGAGGATTTCATCTTCCCAATCAAGCGTGAGCGCGCCGTCTTTCACTACTAGCTGTAAAAAATTAAATAGATTTTTGGAATACATTTCTGAAGCGTGAATCGGCATTGCGGCCGGGACATTTACTGGCCCATAAATACGCACGCCATCAATATCTACTGTTTTGCCTGCTTCGGTAAAGGCACAATTGCCACCGGATTCAGCAGCCAAATCGACCACTACGCTGCCGGGCTTCATGCCGCGGATCATCGATTCACTAATAATTTTTGGTGCAGCGCGGCCCGGAATGGCCGCTGTGGTGATCAGCGCATCGCAAGCAGCCACGTGCTTGGCCAATACCGCTTGTTGCTGCGCTTTTTCTTCTTCTGTTAGCTCGCGTGCGTAGCCGCCCGAACCTTCAGCGCCAGACACGGCGCTAATAAATTTGGCGCCTAGAGATTCAATCTGTTCCTTTGTAGCAGAGCGCACGTCGTAAGCTTCAACTATCGCGCCGAGGCGTTTTGCGGTGGCAATTGCTTGCAAACCAGCCACGCCTGCGCCAATTACTACTACCCGCGCAGGCCGAATCGTGCCGGCCGCTGTGGTGAGCATCGGGAAAAATTTTGGGCACATTTGCGCTGCCATCAGCACAATTTGATAGCCCGCCACCGCTGCTTGGGACGATAGAGAATCCATCGCCTGCCCACGTGTGGTGCGAGGGACTAACTCCATCGCAAAGCTGGTAATTTTTTTGGCTAATAGTTTTTGTACCTTGGCGGCATCTTTGCCGGGCGACAGGTACGAAAGCAAAATGGCGCCGTCAGGCATGGCATCAATTTCCGCTTCAGATGGGGGCTGTACGCGCAAAATAATTTGCGCGCCGCGATAGGTGTCTGCTGTGCCATTGCTAAACTTTACATCTGCATATTGACTGTCGGGATAAAACGCCGAAAGTCCTGCATTGGCTTCTACTGTTAACTCAGCGCCAAGACTTTTGAGTTTTTTGGCAACTTCAGGGATAAGGGCAACGCGGGTTTCGCCGGTTACGCTTTCTTTGCACACTGCAATGGTCACTGCCATGGAGCCTCCAATGATGACAAAATTTTAGGTTTTAGTGCCGACCGTAATGTTGGGCACGCGTTTTTTGTGGTTGCGACGTGTTTAAAAACTGTGACTCAATCAACAGTGTAACGCAAGCGACGTTTGGTGAGTGTAATCTGGATGTGGCGAAGCCAAATTAGAACGTAGAGATGTAAAAACGCTACAGTGGTAGCGGTCGCACCCGATCAAAAACATCCAACGCTGAATCGCAACTTTTGCTAAAGCCAATTACCTTAAGAAACTCCCCCATCTCAGCGGGCGACACTAAACGCTGAATTTCGGTGCTGCGCCCCAGCATGGCTAATGTGTCGCCGCTGTGTTGGGCAATGTCGAGTAACCCCGCATGAATCAAGAACTGCGCTTGTGTGGTGTAGCCGCACAAAACTAAACCGGCGTCGGTGCCAGCCTTGGCAACGGCTGAAAAATCAACGTGTGCCGTGATGTCTTGCAGGCCGGGTAGATAAAACGGATCGGTATGCGCAAAATGGCGGTAGTGGCACATTAATGTGCCGGTGCTGCGGCTGGGGTGATAATATTCGGCCGCCCTAAAACCATAGTCAATCAGCAAAATAGCGCCGCTAGATAAACGCTGAGCTAATGCCGCCACCCAAGATTGCGCTTGCGGACAAATTTCAGTTTCATAGCTGGGCGATTGTGGTTGCGTGAGGTGCCGGGCTTTAAGCGCTTGAGCGGTTGCGATAATTTCAGCGTGCTCTGTTGCGGGTAAATCACACCAATCAAAGCCGTCTGACGTATTTTTTACACCGCGCAGTGTTGTGTCGTCCCCTGTTAGTCGCACGATGTGCACCGGTAGCACATCTAGCACTTCATTGGCGATAATTGCGCCGGAGAAGCCTGTAGGTAGGGCATCTAGCCATGCCACGCGCGATGCTAAATGTGCAGGAAGCGCGCTTAAACATTCACGCTGGCGTTGTGCTAAATCAGCGCTTACTTCCAGTAGATAGTATTTTTCAGGCAGGCAGTTAAGCGCATCCAGCGCCAATAAAATATCCCAAGCGAGTTTGCCGGAGCCAGGCCCTAGTTCCAACACCGCGCCCTTCGTGTTGGTGATGGTGGAAGCAATTGCGCGTGCCACGCACTGTCCAAATAAATCTGAAATTTCGGGTGCGGTAACAAAATCGCCATCCGCACCGAATTTTTTAGCGCCCGCGCTGTAGTAGCCCAAGCCCGGTGCGTAAAGCACCAAATTCATGAAGTCTGAAAACGTAATTTGCCCTCCGGCAGCAACGATCACTTCGCGTATGTGTGCAGCACACGCCTCGGAGTGCGCAAGCGCGTCGGCGGAGGGGGGGGGCATTTGTGGTGCTTGATTTTTGTTTAACGGTGTTTTCATTTAATTTATCTGCGCGGTGCAATGTTAAACTCAAAGCTCAATCCAATGTTCGAATTTATAGCCAAATTATCACATGCCACTAAGCGAAAATAACAATAAAAATAACCACGCACAAAGTGTAACCCCAACTATTCTTGTTACCGGCGCAGCTAAAAGAGTAGGAGCTGAAATTAGTCGCGCGCTGCACGCTCAAGGCGCGCGCGTCATTGTGCATTGCAATCACTCGCGTAACGAAGCCGATGCTTTAGCAGCGCAGTTAAACACGGTGCGAGCGCAATCCTGTGCCGTGGTGCAAGGCGATTTACTCGATACCGACGCGTTAAGCGCTTTGGTGGATGAAGCGCATTCTGCTTTTGGCGTGCTCACGGGTTTAGTAAATAATGCCTCTGCATTTTACCCAACGCGGGTTGGCGAAATTACGCTGCAGCATTGGGATGAATTAATGGGATCCAACTTAAAAGCGCCGTTGTTTTTGTCACAAGCCGCAGCATCCTATTTAGCGCAAACCATGGGTGCTATCGTTAATATTGTCGATATTCATGCCGAGCGTCCGCTCAAAGATTTTGTGGTGTACACGGCTGCAAAGGCAGGATTGGCGGGGCTCACCCGTGCATTGGCGCTTGAGCTTGGCCCGCGCATACGCGTGAATGGTGTATCTCCGGGCGCTATTTTGTGGCCGGAGCCCGGGCATCCGGGCGACACCTACACAGCAGACGAGCGCGCCCGTATTTTGGCGCAAATACCATTAAATCGCGTGGGAGACCCCACCGATATTGCGCAGGCTGTTTGCTACTTGCTGCTGCATGCACCATATATCACCGGGCAGATTTTGGCAGTGGACGGCGGACGCAATAACGCGCTGTGAGGTTGTGCCGAAGGCTGGCATTTAGTTGCAAAGAGATATACATTGTATCTACATACCTTGGGCGCAAAACATGCTGACGAATATACAAGTTGACGTAGTTAAGTGGGGCAATAGCAGTGCGGCGTGCTTACCCGCTTCGATGTTAAAAATGGTAAACATTGAGCCGGGTGCTCGGCGAAATTTAGACATTAAGGACGGCTGCGTTGTGCTTGAACGCGCGCAATGCGCCTGGAATGCCAAGAAGATCAGTCGGGTAGCCAACGCAAACTTGATGGAAGTGTTTGCAAAACAAGCGGTATCGCTCAGATAAGTGGCGATGAAAAAATATGCCCTCACAGCGTTTTTTGCCATCGTTCTTAGCGGTTGCGTAGCACCCGACAACCTTAAAGCTGCAATCATGACTGACACGCAAACGCAGAAAATTGATGCTGCCATCAATAGCTATATCGCCCGTAAGCAAATGCCCGGCGCTGCCTATTTGCTGCACCAAGCGACATGTGGCGCGTCCGGTAAAGCCGAAACGCGGGTACGTGCTTACGGTAAATTAAACTATGCTGAAGACGCCCTAAATACAGGCATCTCCACGGTATTTGATGCGGCATCGTTAACTAAAGCGGTGGCTACTGCACCATCTGTTTTGCGCTTGGTGGAAATGGGTAAGTTAGCCCTTGATGCACCGGTAGCGCAATATTTGCCTGATTGCTTTCCAGCGGCAAATCGTACTGGGGCGCAAGCGATCACGGTGCGCCATTTGCTTACGCATTCCTCCAGCTTGCCAGCTGGGTTATCAGCCTCACTAGATTACTCGGGGGACGCTCGCGGCAAGGTATTCATGCACGCCTGTGCGCAAGCACCCACGCATGCACCTGGTAAGTTTTTTCGCTATTCTGATATCAACTTTATTTTGCTTGGCCGACTCGTTGAAGTGGTGAGTGGAATATCGCTTGACGCGTTTGCCACTACCCATATTTTTGCGCCGCTTAACATGCAGCACACGCGGTTCACACCATTGCAGGGGGCTCGTCCCTTGTTAAAAAATACCATTGCGCCCACACAAATAGGCGGTAGCAAGCCGCTTGATTCCGTCACACGGCTGCATACAGACCTCGCGGAAGGCGAAATTTTGCAAGGGGTCGTGCATGACCCTACTTCGCGCATCATGGGGGGCGTATCGGGGCACGCAGGCTTGTTCACCACTGTGGATGACTTGAGCCGCTATGCGCGCATGGTGCTCAATGGTGGCAGCTTGGACGGCGTGCGCGTGCTGTCCTTTGGGAGCGTGGCATTGATGCACACCGCACAAACGCAGCCCGATGTGGTGAGTGTGAGCATGCCAGCGGTAGGCAATATCAAACGCACCGCCGGTTGGGATATGCAGAGCCCGTATTCACGGCCGCGCGGTACTTTGAATGAAGAGGGACAATCCAACGGTTTTTCGTTTGCAAGCTTTGGCCACACCGGCTTCACTGGCTGCATTTTGTGGATTGACCCTATTGCCAAGCGTTTTTACGTGTTTCTCTCAAACCGGGTTTATCCCGATGACTCACAAAACGTGCTTGCGTTGTATAACCAGTTGGGCGATTTAAGTGCCGAAGTGGTGATCGAATAGATTGTGCTGGTGCCCAAAAACATTTGGATTGCCTGAAGAAGCCTTATTTAAAAGCGTTTCCAGACTTATTCTTCTGTGGCAGTTTTAGTGATCAATAATAGTTTTCGCATCGACTGAATGATGCGTTGGGCTTTTTATCGGCAGCGTGGCAAGCCACTCTGCCGATAAAAACCAAACATTAACAAAACGCAATAAAGTTAAACTAAAACTTAGCCCGTACACCCACCAAAAACTCCCGTCCCGTCTTGTAGTACGCCACTGAGCTGTTACGGGCGCGGCTGATGAACTGGTCATTGGCTTCGTTTGTCAGGTTGACCCCTTCAAGCGTTACATCTAGGTTTTCATTGACTTTGTAAGACATGGAAGCGTCGACGTTTGTTGCGTTGTTTTTGCCTTCAACGTCGTTGTTGTTTTGTCCAGGTACACGCGTAATAAACCCTTTGCGAAACGAGGTGGATACGCGTGCGCTAAAACGACCATCGTCATAGTAGAGCGTGGCGTTCCATGCCTTAGGCGACAAATTAGTCAAATCATCGGTGATAGTCGTGTTGGTAGTGGGTGAAACGAGATATTCAATTTTCGATTTAACGAATGTGTAGTTGAGTAGCGTTCCAAAGTTGCGACCAACCCCTGGCAGAAACGTAAACGGTTGCTGATAATTCAGTTCAAAGCCCTTCAATGCGCCGCCTTGCGTGTTTACGGGCGTCGTCACAGAGAAAACTTCGGTGCCGGTGAAGTTGGCTGGCAATAGCGACAATGGCAGACCAGTTTGGTTAAATGGAATCGATGTGCGCAAGGTTTGGATATAGGTGCCGATGTCTTTGTAAAACAGGCCTAGCCCTAAAAATGCGCGCTTATCAAAATACCATTCGAAGCTAGTATCAAACGTCTTTGCGCGGAATGGTAACAACAAAGGATTGCCTGCAGTGACCGACAACGTGCCCGTTGTGCTAATTGTGCCGCCCGGGTTGAGAAAGCCGAGTTGTGGGCGCGACATGACTTTTGCGGCAGCAAATCTGGCAATGAAATCGCGTGTGACGTTGATGGCGATATTGCCCGATGGCAGAGTGTCGCTGTAACTATTTTCGACCGTAACTTCAGTGCCGCCAGCATTGGCTTGGAAGCCAGTAGCCACTTGGCGTGTTTTTACGTAGCGCACGCCAATATTGCCGCGCACTGGAAAGTCGCCAACGTTGCCAGAAAAATCAGCCATCACAAAACCGCCGCGATCTGTTTCTGTCACTGCACGATTATTGCCGCGTGCGTTGGGGTTCGTGCTGGACGAAAGTGTAAAGTCGCCAGGCCCACCGACTGGCCCCGACTGCAGGCAATTACAGTAAATGTTGTACGCATCCGCAATTGCATTCAAGTTCGGGATGACCCACATCGTTGGCGTATTTGAAGGTAAGCCCAATCCACTGCCAAGCCCTGTGATGAGCGTTGTGAGGCTGCTCGACGTGACGCCTGCGGGTGGCGCAAAAATAGTGTCATTCTGGTTTACGCGCCGGAATTCGTAGGTGTCAAATTGGTACTTCTTTAAATCGATGCCGCCACGAAGAGTGAGTTTTTCTGGCAGAGCCTCCCAAATCAGGTTGACGTTCGCCAAATCGGTACGATTATTTGACCCCTGTGGTCTTATACGGATTTCGCTGCTGGTGGTGTTCGGGATTGTAGCGGCCTGAGTACCAATAGTTACTTGCGGCACACCTACTATGGAGAGTGCGCCACCCGGCAGGGAGACATCGAATGGGTAGGTGATGACGGGTAGTCTGTCGTTGCCACGGAAATCGATGGTGTAGCCGTTTACGTTCAGTGCGTCCAAGGTTGTAGTGGTTTGCACTGGGTTGCGGAATTTAGAATCGGCGCGACCAATCTTGGCGTTTAGTTTTATTGAGTCGGTGAGATCGTGCTCAAGCGTCAGTGTTGGCTGGGTAAAGGTAGTAGAGAGCTTATCAAACCGAGATTCAGCGCGAATATCTACACCGTTGTAAACACCATACAACAGCGCGCCATTGGTACCATAAGCTGTTTCTACCACGCTGGTTTGTGGCTTACCGCCTTGCGCCGCACTTCGGCTGAAAGAGATGGCTTGTATGAAATCTTCCTGTCGCGTCGCTTCCAGCTTGGAGTAAAGCATATCAAACGTGAACAAGGTGCCGTCTTGCGGGCGGAATTGTAGCGCGCCAGTCATGCCAAGGCGATCTTGGTCGTGCGTGAGGCGTCCGTAGCGGGGTAGACGCGGGTGAAAATTCGCAGGATCGCTCGCTAAGTTGTAGGCTGCGATATTAGCCGGCGTATTAGCTAGGCGCGGCACACCTTGCGCGGCGGGGCCGCAGGTTGTGGCGGTAGAAGTGGCTGGATTAGCCGTCACGCCGATTGGCGCGCACCAGCCGGCCGACGAGGCGCCGTTGTCCCAGCGTACTGTGCTGAAGCCCTCTTCGTTCAGACGTCGTTTAGAATAGGCACCCGAAAGTAGCACGCCAAACTTATCGTCAAAAAATCGGTTGGATACTAAAAACGCGGTGCGTGGGTTGAAGTCGCGAGACGCATCGTTATAGCGACCTTGCAGCGAGGCTGATGCTTTATAGCCTTTAAAATCGAACGGGCGCGTAGTTTGCAGATCAACCGTTGCGCCTAGAGAGCCTTCATCAACATCGGCTGACGAGCTCTTGCGTACTGTGAGGGAATTAAATAATTCTGATGCAAACACATTGAAATCAAAGCCTCGCGAGCGATTGTTGCCGCCGGAGCTATCGGTGCCGCCTGCTGTGGCTAGCGCTTCCACACCGTTGATGCGCACGCGGGTAAAGTCTAATCCTAATCCGCGAACGGTGATGTTTCGGCCTTCGCCAGCGTCCCGATCAATCACCACGCCTGGTACGCGTTGTAGCGATTCAGCGAGGTTAGTATCAGGAAATTTCGCGATATCTTCAGCTTTAATAACATCAACAATGCCGTTATCTTCGCGCTTCTTGTTCAGTGCACTTTCTAGCGATGCGCGGAAGCCGGTAACGACAATAGCATCCAATGCCTTAGATGAGTCGGTGGGCTTTTTAGTGTCCTGTGGCTTGGTTTCTTCTGGCTTAGCGTCTTGTGCCAATGCGCCTTGCACAGCCAAGACAGAAAGTGAGGTTGCACAGAATAGGCTAGCAGCTGAAACCCCCAGATGCCGCGATTTAGATTTGATGCGCATGCGTTTCTCCTCGGTGGTGGCGATAAGTATCTAATTATCTGCCAGAATGGTTGCAAAGTTAGGAACGGTTTTAGGGTTGTCGTTCTGGTGAAACGCAAGCGTTTGGAAGCGCTTTTTATGAAAACTATTGTTTTGATTTGTCGCGGTGCAAGCAAGTAGTCATTTGTTGGAACGTAAGCTCGGCATTGTCATCACATCCATTTACAAATTGCTGCAATGCAATATAAGCTGAGAAAAGTAACCGGTGTCATATTGGCGCTAAAAATTCTAATAATCGACATCAATTTGCTAGTGGTGAACGCTTTTACCTAAGATAAAACTAATTTATTTATCAAAGACCAAAATTATTTAAGTAACCGGTGTCATAATAATAATATTGGCAACTCAACGCGCTGTCAATACATTTTTTTAAACGGGAGAACCCATGAAAAACATTTTTTTGCAATATCGCTGGCTGTGTATTGTTCGGCGGTGTGGTGTGGTGGCAGCAACAATATTGGTCTACGCATCTTCGCAGGCTCAAGCGGTCGCTGATCTGGCGTTCCCGGGTGCGACGGGTTGGGGCGGGCAAACGGCTGGTGGTCGCGGCGGGAAGCTTATTCGCGTCACCAATCTAAATGCTGGCGGTTCAGGCAGCTTTAAAGAGGCTGTCACAACCAAGGGGCCCCGTGTGGTGGTGTTTGAAGTTGGCGGTGTAATTGATATGAAACGGGAGGAGCTTGAAATTCGCGAGCCGTTTTTAACCATTGCAGGCCAAACGGCGCCCTCGCCCGGCATTACGTTGATTCGTACTGGCATTGATATTCGCACGCATGATGTAATCGTGCGCCATTTGCGTATTCGCGTCGGCGTAGACGGCCAGAAAAATAAAAGTAAGTGGGAGCCTGACGCAATAAACACGGTTTCAGCATACAGAGTAATTGTCGATCATTGCTCAATGAGTTGGGCAATTGATGAAAACATGTCTGCTTCTGGCCCGCGTTTTAAGGGCAAAAACGTAGCTGAATGGCGCGCCAACACATCGCACGACATTACGTATTCCTATAATGTAGCGTCTGAAGGTTTGGCTAAAGCAAGTCATCCAAAGGGCGAGCACTCAAAAGGTTCGCTGGTTCATGATAACGTGACCAATATACTTTTCTATCGCAATATTTGGGCGCATAACGTAGAGCGTAATCCGCTGTTTAAGGGTGGTGTGCACGGCAGCATTGTGAATAATTTCATTTACAACCCGCAGCGGCGCGCGGTGCAATACAATCTGATGGCGCTCGAATGGGGTGACTATCCGTATGAAGTGGGCAAAATGAGCGCGGTTGGAAACGTGTACCGCGCTGGGCCATCAACGGTCGATCAGCTGCCCTTCTTAATGTTGGGTGGCGCGGGTGATTTGGAGTACTACAGCAAGGACAATATTGCCGTCGATAAGTACGGCGCTGCGCTGCCGCTGTTCGGCCGCTATGGCGAAACGAAGGCGCAGTTAATCGTGTCTACAACGCCCGTGGCATGGCCTAAAGGAATTGACGTGATGCCCGCGCGCGACTTAGAAACGCATCTTCTGGCAACCGCCGGTGCCCGCCCGTGGGATCGCGACCCCGACGACATTCGCATGTTGTTCTTTATCGCAGAGGGCCGTGGTGAAGTGCTTGACGATGAAAATGAAGTTGGCGGTTATCCGCAATCCAAAGAAACGCGTGCGCGCTTTGTCGAAGCAGATTGGGATTTGCCTAGCATGCTGCCTAAGTCTGGGCGCTATCCTGGACAAAAAGAACCAATACAAGAGCGCTTAAGCGAGCGCGATCAAGCGATGCGGCAGTAAGTGTGCTTAAGTGCCGGGTTGTACGTAGGGCACTGTCGCAAACAGTTCACGTTCGCGATATCTCGGATTATTTTGCGTCCGCGATATCGTGTCGAAAATCATTGTAGTGCGAGTGGCTGGGCTGTAGGCAGGCCAACCGGGGTCACCCGTGCGGGCAAAACGGATGAAAGTATCCATAAGCGCGTTGCTCATGGTTTGTAGCCCTTCGCGTTTAGACGCGAAGGATTCGCGAGCGGTGCCAAATACGAGCCCGATATCATCAGTGTGCTTAGCGTTCTCAAAATCTAGCTGATACACCCATGCCGGTGCGCCAGCCTGCGCGCGTAATTCAGCTTCAATGATTTGGCCGCGCCAGCTTCGCGAGGCAGTGGTGGCAGCAATAAATATTTCTGTTGCGCTTTTTTCAGGAAACCAAACGCGATAGCGTTCAACCACCAATGAAGGAGAAATATCAACCCGTAGCTCAGGCCCTAATCGCTCAGCCACGTTTGACCAATTTAATCCGTTTAGTTTGGCGTGCTTGTTGGGGTAAAAAGCGCGCGTTTCGGCCACCGTGTTGCCCAATAACAACGGAACGCCTAAGCTTTGCGATGCGGCGTCAGGATAAAAAGGATGGCGATGCAAGACGCGGTTATCCAGCACTGGACCGAAATACAGCGCGCCCTCTAAAATTGGATCAGTTGCCGCTAGAGCCTCAACAACGCGTGCCGCCGGTAGAGTACGGGCGTCTGCTGCATTGCCACCTAAACGGGTTAAAAATGCCTGTGCACGCCGCGTCGCGTTTATGGGACCGGATGCGGTAATTTGCTGACCGCTCATTGTCGCCGCTTTATGGAAAAGGTTACGCGCCTGCGGCATGGCCATTAATGTGGCAATTTTTGCCCCACCGCCCGATTGACCGAACACCGTCACGTTCTGTGCATCACCGCCAAAAGCTGCGATGTGATCGCGCACCCATTGCAATGCTAGTACTAGGTCGAGCTGTCCGACGTTGCCGCTATCAGCAAGCTGCGCCTCAATGTTGGCGAGGTATAGGTAGCCAAACGCATTGAGGCGATGGCTGAGGGTAACCACGACCATGCTTCCGCGTGTTGCCAACTGGCTGCCGTTGGTGAGTGGATCGTTACCGCTGCCCGTTGCGTATGCGCCGCCGTGAACATAGACCATTACCGGCAAGCGCGCGCGCGTATCCGCCTCGGGCGTCCAGATATTTAACTTTAGGCAATCCTCGCCCTGGGTGCCGACTGTGTTGCTGCGTTGCGGGCAGGCTGCGCCATTGGCAGTTGCAGTGATTAAATTTGCGCTGGGCGGCGCGGCGCGCGGCGCGGCAAATCTTGTTTGTGCGGTGTCCGTGCCGTAAGCAATTCCGCGAAACACTGCGATGCCGTCTTCATGCGCGCCGCGAAAAGTACCGACTTTAGTGGCGGCTTGCGGATCCGCCCTCACAACTGCTGCTATAAGTGGTGTCGCTACGGCGGCAACTACTGCGCCAGCGGTCATGCCAAGCATTGCGCGGCGTGCGGTGTCAATTGGGGCGTGCTCCACTGGATCTCCTGACTCCTTGGGTCGACTTTGCATTAGAGATGATCCTCGCCAGTCAAATAGCTGATAGCTGAAACAAAAATAAGCTGTGTGCCGCCCGATAGGACAGTGTTCGGTTTAAGGCTACCGCCGCACATCTAGGTTGCCGGCCTTGAAGGCATCGATGTCAGACTGCCTAAATAGGCTGGCGTCACCAGGCAGGGAATGTTTTAGGCAAGTCAGTGCCAGACCGGTCTCCGCCATCGCGGCAACATTTCCACCGGATAAATACATGTGCAATACCCCCGCCGCAAACGCGTCACCTGCGCCGATACGGTCTACAATGCCTGCGACTGTTACTTCCCGCGTTTGTGCCGAGGCGGTTCGCGATTCCACACGTGCTGCGATGTGATGGCAATCCGCATCTTGCACGCGGCGTGAAGTGGCGGCAATAATTTTAAGATTTGGGAAGGCTGTAAACGCGGAGGCCATGGCTTCTCTGCGGCGGCTTTCGCCATCGCTTGCAAATTGCTTGCCTAAAATGAGCGCAATGTCTTGATGGTTTCCAAAAAATACATCGGTGTAGCTGAGTAATTCTGCGAGCACCGCTCTAGGTTTGCTATCCCAGCTTTCCCACAACATGGCGCGATAATTCCCGTCGAAGGACACAGGAATATTTAAACGCTTTGCGGCCGCGGCAGCTGCCACGGCATGCTGCGTGCTAGCAAGACCTAATGCGGGGGTAATGCCGGATAAATGTAGTTGCGAGGCGTGTGCTAACAGGGCATCCCAATCGTAAACATTAGCCGCTGCGAGCGCAAAGCTTGAGTGCGCGCGATCGTAAATAATTTCTGATGCGCGCAACCCTGCACCGGGCGTTAAAAAATACAAGCCCATTCGCCCTGCACCAAGCTGCACGCCTGAGCAGTCAACGCCTTGCGCGCGCAAGGCGGCAACGACACCGCGCCCCAAACTATTGGCTGGCACCATGCTAACTAGCGCAGTGCGATGGCCTAAGTTTGCTAGACCAATTGCCACATTGGCCTCAGATCCACCAACGTGCAAATTAAGTTGTGGCGATTGCATCAGCAATTCACGCGCAGGCGCTGCCAACCGGATTAGCAGCTCACCAAAAAAAACAACGCGTTTTGACGATTTATTCGGATGAGCTTCGTTAAGCATGGGCAACCTTTGATGGAGCTATTTTTGTGTGGGTAAACGTGTTGAATGCTAGCTGGCGAGCCAGCCACCGTCCACGGCCAAAATATGACCAGCAACGTAATCAGACGCTCGAGACGCTAAAAAAACCGCGGCACCGCCGATGTCTTCTGCGTTGCCCCAGCGCCCCGCTGGAATGCGCGCTACAATTTGCTGGTTGCGCACCAAGTCGGCTTGCAATGCCTTGGTGTTATTAGTTTGAATATAGCCTGGCGCGATGGCGTTGACATTGATGCCCCTTGCCGACCATTCATTGGCCATTGCCTTGGTAAGCCCGCTGACGCCGCTTTTTGATGCCGTATAGCTCGGCACGCGCACGCCACCTTGAAAACTAAGCATGGAAGCAATATTGATAATTTTGCCCTTTCCACTGTTCGCGCCGCTCTCGGTCTCAGTTCTGACCGCGCTCAACATGAATTTTGCTGCGGCCTGCGACAAAAAAAACAGCGATTTCAAATTGGTATCCATCACGGCATCCCAATCAGCTTCAGTAAAGTCAACGCTGTCGTCGCGTCTAATAATGCCCGCGTTGTTGACCAAAATATCCAGCCGCCCTAAGCCCATAACGGTCTCAGCGACGATGCGCTCAACTGGTTCAATCGTTGATAAATCGGCCGCTACACAAAGTGCCTTACGTCCCATCGCGGTTATTTGTGCGAGGGATTCGGTAGCCTTAGTGCGGCCAACCAGTGCCACACTCGCTCCGGCGCCCGCGAGTGCCACCGCGATAGCTTGGCCTATGCCCGCATTAGCTCCAGTGACGATCGCGACCTTGCCAGAAAGATCAAATAAGGCGTTCATTTCAATTGGCATATATCAAGGGTGTTTAGATCGGTATAGTCTAAATTTTCTCCGCCCATCGCCCAAATAAAGGCATAAGACTTTGTGCCTGATCCCATATGTACTGACCATGGTGGCGAGATTACTGCAGTTTCATTTTCAATTACGATATGGCGCATGGCGTCTGGTTCACCCATGTAATGAAATACGCGGTCGTTTTCACCCAAACCAAAGTACAAATACACTTCGCTTCGGCGATCATGTAGGTGGGGTGGCATGGTGTTCCACACGCTACCAGTTTCCAATATGGTGAGACCCAGCAATAGCTGCGCGCTATCGCATACACCAGGCACAACAAACTGATATATCGTGCGCTTGTTAGAGGTTTCTAAATCACCACGCAGCAGGGGAGTAGCTTGCGCAATGGAAATTTTCTTTAGTGCGCAGGCCTTATGCGCCGGTAACGATGTGATGTAGTACCGCGCTTGCGCACCAGCGAAAGTAACAATTTTGCTGCCCATTGGCACGTATAGGCAATCACGTGGCGCCATCTCGACGCATTCGCCGTCTACAACAATTGCGCCTGCTTCTGCACCAATATTTACAACGCCCATTTCGCGTCGCTCTAAAAATGGGGCGCCAACTGCACTCCTAGGTTCTGCTTGATTTGGCAGCGTGAGGATACTGTCACCCGGTACCGCGCCACCGATGACAAAGCGTTCATTGTGCGAATAGTTAAGAACAATTTTGCCCTTTTCAAACATACCATTTACAAGATATCTGTCGCGTAGAGCATCGTTGCTGGCGCTATCCATCATGTCGGGGTGGGTAGCGTGGTAGGTTTTGGTGAACATGGAAGACTCCAAGTAGTAGAAAGAATATGTTCTAATCATAGTCCCCTTGGTAACCGGTGTCAACGCTCAGTTTGGCAGAAGCATTTTTTGCTACCAGTTTACTGAAAAGTAAGTGTAATTGTAGGTTTAGCGTGACCCAAAGGTGAAAAGTGCTTGCTAGTACTGAATCTTCGGGTTAGGTTTGCTTTGGGGGGGCAACGGAGCCGCGACGGATGAGTGTGGAGACAAAGGTGGATGGCTCCTCTTCCTCGTCTGAATGAGAAAAAATACCGTTAATGAGCTTTAGCGCGGCGGAGCGGCCCATTGCCACAATGGGCCAACGTACCGTGGTGAGTGGTGGCCAAACCCGTGCGGCAATCGGCGTGTCATCAAACCCGATGATCGATACGTCCTCTGGTACCCCGAAGCCCCGTTCGCGTGCGGCGAACAATACTCCGGCGGCCATTTCGTCATTGCAGGCAAAAATAGCTGTTGGGCGGGGGGAAAGCGCCAGTAAACTATCGGCGGCTGAAATACCAGATTCAAACGTGTAATGCCCTTCAGCTACTAAACTTCGAGGCAATTTAATGCCCGCTTCAGCGAGCGCAAATTCAAAGCCTTCGCGCCGCTCGCGTGCCGATCTGAAGCCATGAGGCCCGGTTACTAGACCAATGCGTTTATGCCCTTGCGCAATCAAATAGCGCATTGCGTTTACAACGGCATCACGGTCGTTCGACGCCACCATTTGTGGCGGCTGGTCGAGCATGGCTGAGCCCATGCGTACATACCGGCAGCCCACTTCATCGCAAAGTTTGGCGATTAAATCATTTTCCGAAACTGGCGGCAAAATGACCACACCAAACAAGCGTTGGCGTTCTAAAAAACTTCGAATGTCATCGAGCATTGTCGCCGAGCCCCTATCCACGGGCCGAACCACAAGTTCGCAATCGGTGTCGCGCAGCGCTTCCAAAATACCTTGTTGCACGTTCAGAATCATTTGTGCGTTAGGGTTATCGTAAATCAGGCCAATCAAAAAATTGCGCCCTAATGCCAGCGCGCGGGCCTGCGGGTTTGGCACATAGCCAGTTTCCAAAATTACCGCTTCAACGCGCTCACGGGTCTTTTCATTTAAGAGCGGGGAGCGATTGATGACTCGGCTAACCGTTTTCTTCGATACGCCAGATAAGCGGGCGATATCGTTGATTGTTGGTTTGTTGGTTTGCGTAGTTAACGCAGCTTTTGTTGAAGCCCGTGGTTTTGCGGTGGTGGCCATATTGGGAGGGTGGAGCTAAAAATAGGAACTAACCATTCGCGCAAAAATACAAGAGGAATTTGCAGTGCTGCGCGGGATCGTATAGACAAAATAATGCGCTGAAAATGAAGCGCGCCCCACTAGTTTAGGCTGTTCGCGAAAGAAAATGGTGCTGAATGCGACATTAATTGGCTTTTTGCTCCGCTCTCTAGCAATTTTTTGGCTCACAGTGGTGTAATTGGACCGCACGTAATCTCTACGATAAAGTAGGGAGTAGCAGCAACTCGTGCGAAGTTTACGTGGAGCAAATTTTAGTAGTGGCGATTTTTAAAGCTTAGAAAATGCTGTAGAAGACCGAAAATAGGTCGTTTACGAGCACTATTTCAGCGCGAAATTGTGCTTGCGGTGAGCGCAGCCGTGAAAATTCTTCGTGATTAACTTTACTAAAGCACAATAAAAACAGCGAAGCACTTGCAAATGACACCGGTTTCCTCTACCATCATTTAAATCATCAGCAAATTAAATTTCGGGGGTCCGTTGGATTCGATCATCACAATTGAGGAAGCAATAGCGGACAAATTTGTGGCGGCGAGGCTGTCGGGTAGTGCGCTCGACGATTTTCCGGGCAGCGTGCCGCCGACCCTTGCGGCGGCATACCAAATTCAAGATTTCGGTATTGCTCGAATGAACGACGCCATTGCGGGTTGGAAAGTAGGCCGCATTTTTCCACCGCTTTCAATCGAGTTTGGGTGTGATCGCTTGGCAGGACCAATTTTCAATAAGTCCATTCAAATTCTACCAGCCGCAATGCAGGGAAATGCCCGGTCTCCAGCGGTGAAGGTCTCAAAGACGCCTGTGGGCTCGGTGTTCACGGGCGGCTTTGGTGCGGTTGAGGCAGAGTTTATGTTGCGGTTTGGCGTATCCCCTAACGCCGGACAAACTCGCTTTAACCTAGCCGAAGCGGCCGCCTTAATTGATGTGGTGCATATAGGTATCGAAATTGCCAGTTCGCCATTATCGACAATTAATGCGCTTGGCCCCGCGGTTACCGCAGCCGATTTCGGCAACAACAATGGTCTTTTGGTGGGTACGGAAATTAAGGATTGGCAGTCAAGCGATTTCGCCAATTGGATCGTTTCAACTGCTATTGATGATGTCGAAGTTGGACGTGGCAGTGCTTCTGTGTTTCCTGATGGCCCAATCGGTGCGGTGCGCTTCTTGTTGGAACTGATGGCGCAGCGAGGCATCCGCTTACCCGCTGGGACTTGGGTATCAAGTGGGGCGATTACTGGTGTACATGATGTGCACGTCGGCCAACGGGTCTGCGCCAGCTTCACCAGCAATTTAAGTGTCAGCTGTGTGGTTGCAGCGGTGCCGCAGATTGTCTCACCGTAATCGTCAACCAGTTTCATGCCTTCAAGTTAATTGCAGTAGATTGCTTAACAATATAACAAGCTGGCGCGTTCAATTTAACTTAGCGTGCCATCATCCGAAGGATATTAAAATGAAGATTCTTTCAAAGACCGTCATACCACACGTACTTGCCGCTGTTGGCATCGTGATTGCCACTGCGTCCTTGTCGACGCAAGCCCGCGATTTTCGCGCTTCCGACGTGCACCCGGCCGACTACCCGACCGTAGTCGCAGTTAAAGAAATGGGCAGGATGCTCAGTGAACGGAGCGCTGGACGCCACGGTGTGAAGGTGTTTCCAAGCGGTAGCTTGGGAACTGAAAAAGATAATATTGAGCAGCTAAAAATTGGCGGCTTAGATATGATGCGCATCCATATCAGCACCTTAAATAGTGTCGTGCCAGAAACCATGGCCACAGTGCTGCCCTTTGTGTTTCGTTCCACCGCGCACATGCGCAAAGCATTGGACGGCAGCATAGGCGACGAAATTCTGGCGGCCATGGAGCCTCATGGTTTGGTAGGGCTTGCGTTTTACGATAGCGGCTCACGCTCTATTTATACAGCTAAAAAGCCAATTAGGAGCTTGGCTGACATGAAGGGCTTGAAAATTCGCGTGCCGCAGTCAGACTTGTTTGTGGCGATGATCGAATCCTTGGGTGCAAATCCGACGCCGATGCCATTGGGAGAGGTTTACACTGCACTTAAAACGGGGATTGTGGATGCAGCCGAAAACAACTGGGCGTCCTATGAATCATCGCGTCACTTTGAGGCTGCAAAATACTATAACGTTAGCGAGCACTCGCACGCGCCTGAAGTGCTCGTTTTCTCCAAAAAAATATGGGATAAGCTAAGTAAAGAAGATCAAGTCATCATTCGCAAAGCAGCTAAAGATTCTGTACCGATTATGCGCAAGCTTTGGGATGAACGCGAAATGAAGTCGCGCAGGGTGGTAGAAGCCGGCGGCGCGCAAGCGGTGGTTATCGCAAACCGACAGGAATTTCTCGATGCGATGAAACCGGTTTACGCTAAGTTTGTGAACACCCCAAAGTTAAAAGACTTGGTCAAGCGCATTCAAGAAACGCAGTAACGGTGTAGTTGCATTTAAAATAAAAACAAGGGGGACGCGTGGAAAATTTAGCACAGCAAAAAAGCACAAAAACTGCAAATCTTTTCACGCGTTTCAACATACAACTCGCGAAGTACGGCATGTATTTTTCGATGACGGGCTTATTGATCATTATTGCGATTGTGGCCTACCAAGTGTTTGGACGCTACGTGCTAAACAGCAGCCCAACTTGGGCTGAGAACCTAGCCTTAGTACTCATTTTATACGTAACGCTGATTGGCGCCGCAGTAGGTGTGCGCGACGCTGGGCATATCGGTATGGAATCCATTATTGTGCTGTTGCCTGAACGTATCCGTAACAAAATCGAAATGGTGATTCACATTTGCGTGGCTTTGTTTGGCTGCGCAATGGTCTATAACGGTTGTATTTTGGGTGGTTCGGTTGCTGCCTATAAGCTGGCCAATATAAATTTGTCGGAAGCGTGGCGCTATGTACCTTTAGTGCTCTCTGGCTTCCTCATCATCTTATTTTCGATTGAACATTTGCTCGCGCTAGTTAGCGGCACGGACGTGGAGCCAACATGGAACTAGCAATTCTCAGCATAACGTTCCTCATATGCCTACTCATTGGCGTGCCCGTCGCATTTGCGATTGGTTTGGCCGCAATTGCAACAATTCTGTACGAAGGTCTGCCAGTAGCCGTCCTGTTTCAGCAAATGATGTCGGGCATGAATATTTTTTCATTCTTGGCGATTCCATTTTTCGTTTTTAGCGGCGAATTGATGTTGCACGGTGGCATTGCCGACAAAATCGTTAATTTCGCCCGCAACTTAGTGGGTCATATACGCGGCGGCTTGGGCATGTCGAACGTGGTTGCCTGCACCCTATTTGGTGGGGTATCAGGCTCGCCCGTAGCAGACGTTTCAGCGATGGGCTCGGTGATGATCCCAATGATGAAAAAAGAGGGCTATCACGCTGACTATGCGGTAAACGTCACCACCCATGCCTCTTTAGTGGGCGCACTCATGCCCACAAGTCACAACATGATTATTTATTCGCTTGCGGCCGGCGGGCAGGTTTCCATCGGTGCCTTGATTGCGGCAGGCGTTGTGCCTGCGTTGGTGCTCACAGTATGTATGTTGGTGGCGGCGTATTTGGTGGCGGTGAGCCGTGGTTATCCGGCAGGCATTTTTCCTGGTTGGTCCTCGGTGTGGCGGTCTGCCGCCGCGGCAGCGCCGGGGCTACTAATTATTGTTATTATTTTGGCCGGAATTTTGTCGGGAGTGTTTACGGCCACCGAATCTGCAGCGGTAGCGGTGGTGTATTCCATTCTCCTGACGTTTTTCGTCTATCGCACCATGACGATGGTCAAGTTTATCAAAGCCGCATCGCGGGCTGTAAAAACAACCGGCGTGGTGTTGCTGCTCATCGGTGTTTCGACGATGTTCCAGTATTTAATGGCGCTTTACGGTGTGGCAGACTTAGCAGGCGATTTGATGACAAAAATATCTAGTTCTCCGTGGGTGATATTTTTGATGATCAACTTAATTTTGTTTTTGCTCGGCACCTTCATGGATATGGCCAGCACCATACTAATCTGCACGCCCATTTTTTTGCCCATTGCTGTCAAATATGGCATGGATCCAGTGCAGTTTGGTATTGTGATTTTAATCAACTGCGCATTAGGCTTAAACACGCCGCCTGTTGGCACCACGCAATTTATCGGCTGTGCTATCGGGGGCATATCGGTGGGCGAAGTAATGCGCACGATTTGGCCTTTTTACGGGGCGCTCATCGTTGCTTTGATGGCGGTTACGTTTGTGCCAGCATTCTCAATGTGGTTGCCGAAACTACTGATGGGTTAGGCAACTATCGCTTTTGCAGCAACAAAAAAGGCTGTAGATGCGCTATTTTAGGGTGTATACAGCTTTTTTGCTTCAAATTTTGGTAGCTATTCAATAGTCAAACCGTTCGCGCCCTATTTTTACCATTCGCGCCGTAAAAGCGACGGTTCGGCGCATTTGGTGCCGGTAGCTCCCGCGTTAGCTACAAACTGCGTTCACGTTGTTTAATTCTTCTCTTGGAGATCATCATGAACCCACTTACAGCCCCAGCCGATTTACTTAAAGCCATCACCTTTCCGTTTAAGTTTATTTTTGTTGTTGGTCTTTGCTACTTCATCAATTGGATGACATCGCCCAACCATTGGTGGGCGCAGTGGGTCGCTTTTGGTATGGGCATCGCGTTGCTGTGCGTGTGGGCGCGGGCGTTTAAAATTTTGACTTTATCGGCGCTGGCTGCAGCCACTACATATCTCGCTTACCGATTTTTTCAACGAAGCAAATAATTTTAAAACGATTTACTTCATCTAATTGCCCGCAGGATGGTTATCATGAACGCAAATGTACAAACAACGCCATTTATCCAACCAAACAACGCTTCCATGAGTGCACCTCGCGAACCTGTGCAAATTGCGGCAGATCAAATTGCGGCCGAGTCAGGATCATTCCATCCACTGGAATTAATTCCGTTTTTTCGGCAGTTTAAGCGTAGTCGTTTGCGCACGTTTTTCTACACCGTAATTTTCAATACCATCATCGCGCTTTTTATAACGCTGATGGCGCTGGTGATTGCAGATATTCGGTCATGGGGTGGATTTTTAAAGGCGATTCAAACTAACTTTATTATTTCGCAAGCGATTGGATTCACGTTTGCAGGGGTGATGGTCTTTGCGCGTGGATTTTTTGCGCGCGTCAATCTCATGGGAACGTGGGCGACTATTTTCGCTTATACGGTTGTGGGGTTTGGTGTGGTGCAAGTTGCAATCCTTGGGCTATCACTGATTCCCAGCAAAGGCGGACTGCGCACGTGGATGGGAGATCCGCAATGGCTGCTGATTAGTTTGAGTCTGTCGTTTCTCATTTCGCTGATGCTCACATTTTCGTGGCGCAGCCGTTTTGCACACCTTACCCGCGAAGCCGAAATGGCACGCGAACAAGCGAGAGTAAAAGAGGCGCAAAGCCAAGCCGACAACGCCAATTTACGGGCATTGCAGGCACAAATTGAACCGCATTTTTTGTTCAATACCTTAGCCAATGTCACCGGCCTAATTCATCCACAGCCAGACAAAGCCAAGCTAATGCTGGAGCAGTTCATTGCCTACTTGCGTGCCACCTTGGCCGCTACCCGTGAGCTAACCACCACGCTAGGTAAAGACGTAGAAATGATGCGCAACTTCTTGGCTATTTTGCAGATTCGCATGGGCGATCGCTTAAACGCCAGCATTGATATCGCAGCTGATGCAGCAAGCTGTCATATTCCGCCGATGTTGTTGCAGCCGATTGTTGAAAACGCTATTAAACACGGTCTAGAGCCAAGTATTGAGGGCGGCGAAGTGTCCATTATTGCACGCTGTGAAGGCGACAATTTAGTGATTATTGTGGCTGATACAGGAATCGGTTTTACTAAAAACAGCCAAACCACAGCAGATTCCGCAGGCGGCGTAGGTATGGAAAATGTGCGGGCACGCCTGCTCAGCACTTACGGCGCGGCGGCTACTATGCTGGTTGAACCCAACACGCCACGCGGTGTAAAAATTATTATGACCGTACCTAAAAACCATCAAATTTAAGCTGAAAGGGTTCTTCGTTGGCCTCTACTACTGGTTCTAAAATCACCGCCGTTATTGCCGATGATGAGCAACACCTTTCTGAATATTTGCGTATCCGTTTAAATGCGCTCTGGCCTGAATTAGTAATCGTGGGTGTGGCTAAAAATGGCTTGGAAGCTATTAAACTCATGGACGATTTTTTGCCCACCGTCGCCTTTCTCGATATTCGCATGCCAGGCTTAACTGGGCTCGAAGTGGCAGCTCGGGCGGACGAAAAAATTCACGTGGTTTTTGTTACTGCCTATGATCAATATGCGTTAAATGCGTTCGATACTAACGCCGTAGACTATTTACTTAAACCCGTTGAAGACGCCCGATTGGTGCGCACCATCGAAAAATTAAAGGCAAAAATAACGACCAATTCAGCACCCGAAGATGTGTCCGCACTCATCGGTATGTTGCGTGGTGCCATACCGGATGCGCGGCGTGTGCCAGCGCAAAAAATGCGTTGGATTCGTGCGTCTGTGGGTGATGTGGTGAAGCAAATCGCTGTGGCCGATGTGCTGTATTTTCAGGCGCAAGATAAATATGTCAGCGTATACACAAAGGAAGGTGAATCGCTAATCCGCACGCCGCTTGCGGAGTTGCTTGCTGAGCTAGACGGCGATGAATTTTGGCAAATTCATCGCTCGTCAGTCGTAAACGTCGCTGCTATTTTAAATAGTACACGGGACGAAGCAGGGCATACATTTTTAGCGCTGCGCGATACCAAAACAAAGTTACAAGTAAGCCGCGCGTATGCTCACTTGTTTAAGCAAATGTAACAACGAAAATGTAACGAAGCAGATGTGACGCTTAAACCCGCTGCCCCATAATGTGCGCCGAAGCCATCAACTCTTCAAACAACGCGAGTGATGCCTTGCCGGATACGCAATAAGGATCGAGCGTGGCTGATTCAGAGTATTTCAGCAGTAGCGATGGGTTAATTAAGCCAAGGTTCACTTGACCCATCGACCAGCCAGAGAAGCGTCGTTCACTGATTTCCTCGTACGACAAAATAACCACGTCTTTGTGGCGATTGTCGGATGCAATTTGGTTGTATAAGGTGCTCACCGGTAAGCGACCACCTTCAAGTACTTGCAAAAAAATATTGCCGCTAAAACACAACACACCGGTGACACCAGTTTTAGGATTGTTGACGCGGGACTTATTCAAAATAGACGTTAATGAATCTTGGTTTACGGTGTCTGTGGCGCGGCTGGCATAAAGTAGGCGAACTAACATAATTGGTGGCTCCTTAAAAACGCGATTATTTTATTTTTAGCTTAGTTTTGGCTTCGTTTTGACTTATTTTTGATTGTTGCCGATGAGCGACAAAAATTCTCGGCGCAAATTGGCGTCTTTTAAAAAAGAACCGCGCATGACCGAATTAATCATCTTCGATTCGCTATCTTTTACACCGCGCCAATGCATACAAAAGTGATCGGCTTCCATCACAATGGCTAGACCATCCGGCTTCACTTTTTCGAGCAGGTGATGCGCGAGCATCGTTACGGCTTCTTCCTGAATTTGCGGGCGCGACATAATCCAATCGCAGATGCGCGCGTATTTTGACAAACCAATTAAATTGGAATGCTCGTTAGGCATGATGCCGATCCAAACCTTACCCAAAATTGGGCAAAAGTGGTGTGAACACGCGCTCCGCACTGTAATCGGCCCGACAATCATCAGCTCGTTTAAGTGCTCTACGTTCGGGAATTCGGTGACAGGCGGTGCAGGATCATAACGACCGCGAAACACTTCGGTCAAAAACATTTTGGCAACGCGCTTACCGGTTTCGTTGGTGTTGTGATCGTTCTCAGTGTTAATCACTAGGCTTTCGAGTACGCCTTGCATTTTTGCGGCCACTTCTTGCCGAAGGGCATCTAGCTCGCCGGGCTCGATAAATGCGGAAATATTATCGTTCGCGTAAAACCGTTTGTTTGCTGCAACAAGGCGCGAACGAATGCGCGCGGAGGTGAGTTGCGCAGGTGTTGCCTCGTCTGACTGAAAAATTTCGGTTCGTTTAGTCATGCTTTTGGATGCTCCTTAAGCTGGAATTTAGCGTGCGGGAACCATATCCAATGCACACCTTTGGAAAATTGTTGCTGCGCTGCTAGTGCAAAACTCGTGGCACCGTTAAACTAAACTCGGGAATGATGGCTTCGAAGCGGGTGCCATCAGCCGCCAGCATTTGATAGCTGCCGCGCATTGAGCCGAATTCAGTGCTTAATTCGGAGCCGCTAGAGTACTCAAAAAACGTCCCCGGGGCCAAATTTGGTTGCTCACCGATGACGCCCATACCGCGCACGTCCTGTACTTCGCCAGTGCCATTCGTAATCAGCCAGTGGCGGCTGACGATTTTTGCCGCAATTTCACCGACGTTAGTAATTTTGACACTGTAGGCAAACACGTAGCGATCATTATCCTCGTCGGAATGATCAGCTAAGTAAAACGCCTGCGCATCTACCTTTACCGCATATTTTTTAGCACTATTCATATAGTATATGCTAACACGCCATGCACGGCCTCACAACAGCGAAGCACTTGGTGCTGCGCCACGTCTTGTATATAGCGTAAAATGCAGCCTTTAGAGAGCAAATTGGTGGGATTTATGAGCGGTAAATTAACTGAAAAAAAATTCAATATCGCCCCAAGCATTTTGTCGGCTGATTTTGCCCGTTTGGGTGAAGAAGTCTCAGACGTGATCGCCGCTGGCGCCGATATTATTCATTTTGACGTAATGGATAACCACTACGTCCCGAATTTAACCGTCGGCCCCCTTGTGTGTAAGGCTGTGCGCCCCTATGCGGTAGACGCCTTAGGCGGTAAATTGCCGATTGATGTGCATTTGATGGTGAGCCCAGTTGATCGAATTGTGTCTGACTTTGCTCAGGCAGGCGCTGATATTATTAGTTTTCATCCAGAAGCGTCTGGGCATATTGACCGAACGTTGAGCCTAATTCGCGATTGCGGCTGCAAAGCGGGGTTGGTGTTCAATCCAGGTACGCCACTGCATCACCTTGATTACGTGATGGACAAGGTCGATTTAATTCTTATTATGTCGGTGAATCCAGGGTTTGGCGGGCAGCAGTTTATTGCTTCAGCTTTAACTAAAATAGCTGAAGCCAAAGCACGAATTGATAAGTCGGGCCGCGCTATTTTGCTGGAGGTCGATGGTGGTATCAAGGCCGAAAATATTGGTGCGGCGGCACATGCGGGCGCTGATACGTTTGTAGCGGGTTCGGCTATTTATGGTGTCGGTGGACGTGCCGCCTACACCACGCGAATTTCTGCGATGCGGAATGCCATCGCCGTCGCCACCGTTTAATTTTAGAGGTTTAGCAAATGGCTATCAGCAGTCTTGAATCGTTTGCCGCCAGCGGTAAATTAGTAGAAGCGAAAAGCACCATCGCGCCCACCAATATTGTTGAGTTGGCGCCCGAAGTTGCGCCTGTCAATACGCCCCTGAACCTGCCTGAAGACGCCCTAAATACGGACGTTTCCAAGGTATTTGTCGATGATTGTGACGATGAAATTATCGTTGCGCCGGTGGCTAAAAAGGGCAAGCCACGCGCAAAGCCTAAGTATGCGTTTCCGATCCCAATCAGGGCTGTTGTCGTCGATTTAGACGGCACGATGATTGACACTGTTGGTGACATTGCAACAGCCGCAAACCGTATGCGTGCGTCACTTGGTTTTGCGCCGCTTCCTGACGAAATCATTAAAAATTTTGTGGGGAAGGGCATCCCCAATTTGGTGTCGCAAACGCTCAAAGATGTTGTGGGCGAGGTAGGCGCCACGGCACTCAAGGTTGCCATTGGGGTTTTTGAGCGCCACTATGAGCAATGCGCTACCGATTCGTTCGTGATTTATCCTGGCGTGCTTGAGGGATTGAGCGCGTTGCAAGCCGCAGGTTTCCGGCTCGGTTGCATCACCAATAAAGCCGAAAAATTCACGCTGCCCATTTTAGAAAAAGCCGGACTACTCCGCTATTTTGAAATTGTCGTTAGCGGCGATACAGTGGCTGAGCGTAAGCCACATCCGTTGCCAGTTCTGCATGCCGCGCAGTTTTTTAACGTCGAGCCCTCGCAACTGCTCATGATTGGCGATTCGCATAGCGACGCTAAAGCCGCTCGTGCTGCAGGCTCACCCACTTTTATTGTCACCTATGGTTACAACGAAGGTGAGCAATTGCGCGGCTTGGATTGTGATGCGTTTTTGCTAGAACTACCCGAGGCGCTAAAATTTGTTAAGCTGATGGTTACACCAACGGTTGCTGTTGTGAACGTGCCCGAAGCCGTTGTGCTTGATGTTGTAGAACCGATCACCGCCACGCTTGAAACCTAAATTTAAACGAAACATGCGACCAACAAAAATAACGTCCTGCAATTTGACCCAGTGGCAGTACTGCCATTGGCGATGGCCTATTCATTTCTAAACGCCGTAAAGCCATCCTCGCGCGCATTGTTGTGCGCCAAATCATCTATTATTTTGTTGGAACCCCCAATGACTGAACAAGAATTTAACGCCCTTGTAGCGCAAGGCTACAATCGTATTCCCGTTGTCTTAGAAACGTTTGCTGATCTGGATACGCCTTTATCTATTTATTTGAAATTAGCCAATAAACCTTATTCATTTTTGCTGGAATCGGTCATTGGCGGCGAGCGTTTTGGTCGCTACTCCATCATTGGCTTACCTGCCAGAGAATGGATTCAAATTTCTGGACAGGAAGTTTCAGTAATCCGCGCAAAGGCCGGTAAATATTCGTCAGGCACCGAAACGGTTGAGCATGTTTTTGTAAAAGACCCCTTAAGTTTCATTGAAAAATACCGCGCTAAAATTAAAGCGGCACCGGTAACGAATCCACTACGCTTTGGGGGCGGATTGGCCGGCTATTTCTCATATGATGTGGTGCGTTTTATCGAGCCAAAGCTGTCGCCAGAAATTGCCAATGGCCGCACCCAGCTCGATCCGATTAATGTGCCTGATGCAATTTTAATGCTGTCCGATGAGGTAGCCGTGGTAGACAGTTTATCGGGCAAGCTCTATCTGATTGTGTATGCGGATGCAGCACAACCGGATGCGCTCGCCAAGGCCAACCGTCGCCTTTCGGAATTACGCCTAGGCTTACGACAGCCGGCGGCGTTACCCGTTTATGTGCCGCATAAAGTCGTGGCCGAACCGGTATCGGAGATTGGTGAAGCAGCGTTTTTGAAGGCAGCGGCGCGCTGCAAGCAGTACATTGTCGATGGCGATCTAATGCAAGTTCAAATTTCGCAGCGTCTCTCTCAGCCCTTTGATGCGCCGCCGATCAACTTGTATCGTGCGCTGCGCTCCATCAATCCATCGCCGTACATGTTCTATTTCGATATGGGTGAATTCCATATCGTCGGCGCATCGCCAGAGATCTTGGTGCGCCAAGAAGGCGCTAAAATTACGCTGCGCCCCATTGCCGGAACCCGCAAACGCGGCGTGACGCCAGAGCAAGATAAAGCTTTAGAACAAGAGCTACGGGAAGATCCAAAAGAATTGGCAGAACATTTAATGTTAATTGATTTAGGTCGTAACGATGTAGGCAGAGTCGCCAAAATTGGTTCGGTAAAAGTAACCGAGCAAATGGTGGTGGAACGCTACTCACACGTCATGCATTTGGTGTCAAACGTTGAGGGCGAAATTAAAGACGGTATTGGCCCCATCGAGTTGCTGCGTGCGACGTTTCCCGCCGGTACCGTCACCGGCGCGCCAAAGGTGCGGGCAATGCAAATTATTGATGAGCTTGAACCATCTAAACGCGGCATTTACGCGGGTGCAGCCGGTTATATTGGGTTTAATGACAATATGGATCTAGCTATTTCAATTCGCACCGGCGTCGTAAAAAACGGTGTGCTGTATGTGCAAGCTGCTGCTGGTATCGTGGCTGATTCCATTCCGCAAAACGAATGGCAAGAAACGCAGAATAAGGCGCGCGCCTTGCTGCGCGCAGCCGAACTGGTTGCCGCTGGTTTAGATACGAACGAGGCCTAAGATGATTTTAATGATCGATAACTACGATAGTTTTACCTATAATTTAGTGCAATATTTGGGCGAACTCGGTGAGGACGTAAAAGTAGTGCGCAATGACGAAATTTCGGTGACTGCAGTCGGCGCGTTGAACCCAGAAAAAATTGTTATTTCACCCGGTCCCTGTTCACCTAACGAGGCCGGTATTTCATTGGGTGTGATTGAAAAGTACGCAGGCAAAGTTCCAATTTTGGGTGTGTGCTTGGGTCATCAGTCGATTGGTCAGGCTTTCGGTGGCGAGATTGTTCACGCGCGCACGATCATGCACGGCAAAACCTCACAAATTTTTCATAGCCAAGCAGGGGTGTTCGCGGGATTGCCTTCGCCCTACACCGCCACCCGTTATCATTCGCTAGTGATTCGTCGCGAATCTTGCCCTGATTGTTTGGACATTACTGCCTGGACCGATGATGGCGAAGTGATGGGCGTTAAGCACAAAACATTAAACATTGAAGGCGTGCAATTTCATCCCGAATCCATTTTGACTGAGCATGGTTATGCTTTGTTGCGCAACTTTATGCAACGCGGCCGCGTCGATGCGCCGGTAACGACTTACTAGGAGTTTCACCATGTTTACAGCGCAAGAAGCGATTAGCCGTTTATCTGATAAGCGCGAAATTTTTTATGATGAAATGGTTGATTTATTTCGGCAAATAATGACCGGTGAAGTCACGCCGGTACAGCTTTCCGCCATTTTGATGGGCTTGCACGTGAAAGTGGAAACCGTGTCTGAAATAGCGGCGGCCGCGCAAGTTATGCGTGAGTTTGCGACGAAGGTTGACGTGCGTAATGAACCGCATCTGGTCGATACCTGCGGTACCGGTGGCGATAAGTCGCATACCTTTAACATTTCAACCACCGCGGCATTTGTGGCAGCGGCAGCCGGTGCCAAAGTGGCCAAACACGGCGGTCGCGCGGTATCAAGCTCGTCCGGTAGCGCCGATGTACTAGAAGCGCTGGGCGTTAAATTGAACATCACACCAGAACAGGTGGGCGAATGTATCAAAGCCGTGGGCGTGGGCTTTATGTTTGCGCCCAATCATCACCCTGCGATGAAATATGCCGCGCCAGTGCGCAAAGAATTGGGAATGCGCACTATCCTTAACATTTTAGGGCCGCTCACCAATCCCGCTAGTGCGCAAAATCAAGTCATGGGCGTGTTTCATGCTGATTTAGTTGGTATTCAAGCACGGGTATTAAAAACGCTTGGCTCGAAGCATGTGATGGTAGTGCACGGTGCGGAAGGGCTAGACGAAATTTCCATTAGCGGGCCTACCTACGTGGCCGAGCTAAAAAATGGCGCGTTGAATGATTACATGATTGAGCCGTCGCAGTTTGGCTTAAAGTCGCAATCGCTAGACTCGCTGCGGGCAGTGGATAAATCGCAGTCACTAAAAATCTTAATGGACGTGCTCAACAACACGGAGGGTGCCGCGAAAGATATCGTCTCGCTCAATGCCGGCGCTGCCATCTACGTCGCGGGTATGGCGGCAGATTTGAATGCTGGCGTGGCGCGCGCGCGGGAGATGATTGAAACAGGTCGCGCGAAAGCGAAGCTCGAGGAATTGATTAGAGTAACCAATAATATGGTATCGGTGAAGTAGCGGTATGTCAGATATTCTAAAAAAAATTCTTGCTACAAAAGTGCTAGAGAACGCCGAAAATAGAGCGTCTACACCAGAATCAGTATTGCTTGAGCGGATCGCTGGTTTGCCATTGCCACGCGATTTTTTGGGAGCTATTCGCGCCAAACATGCAGCCAATCGACCCGCCGTAATCGCTGAAATAAAACGTGCCAGCCCCAGTGCTGGCACCTTTCGGGCGGAAGGTTTAGCGTTTGACCCGGCATTTTTTGCCAAGAGTTATGAGCAACACGGCGCGGCGTGTTTGTCGGTATTAACGGACCGCGATTATTTTCAGGGTTGTGTCGCTGACTTAGTGGCTGCAAAAGCCGCTTGCAATTTACCGATATTGCGTAAAGATTTCATCATCGACGCCTACCAAATTTTAGAGGCACGGGCGATGGGGGCTGACGCCATTTTGCTTATCGCGGGTGCCGTCCCGGTGATGGAATTACAGAGTTTGGAGCGGGTCGCGCTCGATTTGGGCATGAGCGTGTTGGTAGAAAGCCACAATGCGGCGGAATTACAACAGGCACTTACTTTGCAAACCCCACTTATCGGTATAAACAATCGCGATTTAACGCGGTTTGTGACCGATATTCAAATCACGTTTGATTTGCAAGCAGCGATCCCGCAAGACCGTATTCTAGTGACTGAAAGTGGCATAACCAGTCGCGAAATTGTCATGAAAATGCACGAAAATGGTGTGAAGTCATTTTTGGTGGGAGGCGCATTTATGCAAGCTCTTGACCCTGGAAAAGCTTTGGCTGATATGTTTTACTAGTCTCACATCATGCAGAGAAACCTTGTTGCAAAAAGGCAACAATCTTGTTTGACAAGGGCTAAAACACAGGTATCGCTTGAGCAAAACAGCCGTTTTTGGCAATATTGGGGAAGTTTTTGAATGGACAGCTTGAAGTTCGTTACAATATAGGTTTAGGCGTAGTTGATTCTAACGTTTATTTTTGAGGAATTGAGCGCCTACGCGGTAGCGGCATCGTTGTCATGCCTACAAAATTATCGCAGGCGTCTCAAGCACTACCCACCAGTTTCGAAATAACAGAATTACGAAGCTCGAATTTAACCACAGGAGATTTTTGATGAATAAGAAATTAATCGCGGCCGCAGTTTTTGGTGCAATGTTTGCTCCAGTTGCTTTCGCCCAAACCGCAAACCCAGTTACTTTGTACGGTTTGTTGGATTTAACCTTTGAAAACGTAAAAGCCAAAGGCGGCCTAACCCCAATTGGTAGCCGTACCCGTGTTACTAGCCAGTCTTCACGTTTAGGCGTACGTGGTCAAGAAGATTTGGGCGGCGGCGTTAAAGCGTTTTTCCAAATCGAAACACAAATCAATCCAGATGATGGTTGCGGCCAAGGCGGCAATCCAGCAACAGGTATTTTGCCATCCGGTGGCTGTACTGGCGGCCGTGCGCTAGCCAGCCGTAACAGCGGCGTGGGCTTTACGGGCGATTTCGGTAGCGTGTTGATTGGTCGTTGGGACACGCCTTACAAAGTTGCAACGCTGATGGTTGATCCACTAGGCGACGTAACGATGGGTACCTATGTATCCGTAATGCATGATAGTGGTAACTTTAACCGTCGTGAGAACAACGCGGTTCAGTACTGGTCACCAAATATCAATGGCTTTACTGCGCGTTTGCATTATTCTGCATCCGAAGCTAAAACACAGTCAACAAACCCAACTACCTTTTCGGGTAACTTGGTTTACGCAACTAAAGTGTTCAGCGTAGCCTACGCTTACGAGCGTCATAGCAACCAAATTGGTTCAGTAGCGGCAGCAAGTGCTGATGCAAATGGCAACGAGTTAGCGGCCACGTATACGCAGGGCGCCTTCAAATTTGGCGTAATGCTTGAGAAGATTCGTAAAACAGCAACTGCTGATAAAAACGCATTTTTCGTTTCAGCTAGCATGACGCACGGCATGTGGAACCCGTACGTAACTTTCGGTCGCTTTAAAGACGGCGGCGCTGTGACTGCTACTTCTGATGGCCGTGGCGGTTCAGCACGTTCATTTGTATTGGGCACAAACTACAAATTGTCCCCACGTACAAATTTATACGGCCTAGTTACACGTATCACTAACAACGACAAAGCCGCTGCTAACTTTGGTTCTAGCCCATTGGGTGGTGTTGGCAACGACAACGATCCACAGGGCTTCGGTGTTGGCGTTAAGCACACATTCTAATTTTGAACGCATCGCTTTGATGCAGTCTTAATTTAGAAAAATGCAAAATAAATCGGGCAGCGTGCAAACGCTGCCCGATTTGTATTTGCGCGTGCAGTGTATTAAAACCGGCGTAAAATTCTGGTTGGTGCTAGCAAACCGCGTTCGCAGGTTGCTAGACATTCAAGCAAATGATCATCAGGAGGGCTAAACCATGAATTTTATCGATACCGTAATTTCTGAAGTGGATGTTGGTTTGCGCGCGCTTTTTGCAAAAACGACGGCATCTCGACCTAATCCTGCGTACGGTGCTGTCGCCCTCGCTGTGGCCACAGAACAGGCTGCGGTAACGCCTGCCGAGGCAAGTGTTGCCGCCTTGACCGCCGCAGAACAGGCCTTATCGATTCGCTTAATGCGGGTAAATCACTGTGGCGAAGTTTGTGCGCAAGCGCTGTATCAAGGGCAAGCCTTAGTGGCTAAAACACCGCAAACGCGGGCCGTACTCAATCATGCCGCCGTTGAAGAACGTGACCACCTTGCATGGTGTGGCGAGCGCATCGCCGAGCTTGGCGGCACCACCTCGGTGCTTAACCCAATTTGGTATGCTGGATCGTTTTCACTGGGCGTTGTGGCGGGGCTGTTGGGCGACAAGCGCAGCATGGGGTTTTTGGTTGAAACGGAGCGGCAAGTTGAAGCGCACCTAACGGATCACTTGCAGCGTTTACCAGTATCCGATAGGGCTAGTCGCAAGATTTTAGAAACGATGCGCGAAGATGAGCAGCGCCACGGCCAAACCGGCGTTAAACACGGTGCAAGCTTAGTGCCCCCGCCTGTCACAGCGGTGATGCGCGGTGTCTCGGCAGTGATGACGCGAACAACTTTTTGGGTTTGAGTACCGCAAATTTAAGCGCGCTAAGTAACTGATAGATGCCTGAAGAAGACCGTATTACGGGCATCTTCAGGCATTATTTTGCCGAACTCAAGTGCCACTAAACTGCGTCTTGGATCGCGGCGATTAACGCAAAATCAAACGTAACTGCAGCGGTTTTTGCCATCATCGCCGTGGCTGAACAATACTTTTCGGCAGACAACCTCACCGCGCGATCAACGTGGGTCGCATTCAAATTATTGCCAGTAACTACGTAGTGGAAGTGGATTTTTGTAAACACTTTTGGGTCTGTCGTTGCGCGTTCTGCATCTACAACCACTTGGCAATCGGTTACTTCTTGCCGCGCCTTCTTAAGAATTAGCACCACATCAATGGCGCTGCAGCCGCCTGTACCGATAAGCACGGTTTCCATCGGCCGCGCGCCAAGGTTTTGGCCACCCACTTCAGGGCTGCCGTCCATCAAAATCTGATGTCCACTTTCAGTCTCGCCCGCAAACGCTACGCCGCTTACCCAGTTTATTTTTACTTGCATTGCTTCAACCTCAAAAATTGATACAGCATAAACAAAAAAACCTAATTTCAGCGCAATACGCATGCAAAAGCATGCGCGCCGTGAAGGAATCATTTGACACCACAGCACCCTAGCCTTATAATCTTGGGTTCCTTGGGTAACGCCGTGTCTTGTCGTATTTGGCGTGTGGGCAATGGCAATAAATTCTTAAAGACAGCAGTATATTGGAGCAATAGCAGGAATGCGATAGCGAGTTTAAGTAAAGTTAATGCATCGCGCCCTCCGCAAAAGTGGCTTCTTCAATATGGTTTTTCTCGGCTGTTTTAAGCAATTAAACTGTGATCGAACCCGTCCCCCGTTTTTTCGCGACATTTTTTACTGAGCATTTAACATGAAAACATTTTCTGCCAAATCGCATGAGGTTGTGCATGATTGGTTCGTTGTAGACGCTACCGATAAGGTGCTTGGCCGTCTAGCTTCTGAAGTTGCAGCGCGCCTACGTGGCAAGCACAAGCCAGAATATACGCCGCACGTTGAAACCGGTGATTTCATCATCATCACCAACGTTGAAAAATTGCGTGTTACTGGTGATAAAGCTGAGCAAAAAATGTACTACCGTCACTCTGGTTATCCAGGCGGTTTGTACGAAACTAATTTTAATAAGTTGCAAGCTAAGCACCCTGAGCGCGTACTTGAAAAAGCCGTAAAAGGCATGCTGCCAAAAGGTCCGCTAGGCTATGCAATGATCAAGAAAATGAAAGTTTACGCGGGCGCTACGCATCCGCATACCGCGCAACAGCCCAAAGTTTTAGAAGTTTAAGGATAAATCATGGTCGGTAAATATTACTACGGTACAGGTCGTCGCAAAAGCTCCGTTGCGCGCGTTTTCGTTAAAGCAGGCACAGGTACCATCGTTGTAAACGATAAGCCTTTGGATGTTTATTTTTCTCGTGAAACTGGCCGCATGATTGTGCGTCAGCCATTAGAATTAGTGGGCAGCACCGATAAATTCGACATCATGGTAAACGTATTAGGCGGTGGCGAGTCTGGCCAAGCTGGCGCGATCCGCCACGGCATTACCCGTGCCTTGATCGACTACGATGCAAATTTAAAGCCACAGCTTTCTAAAGCTGGTTTTGTTACCCGTGATGCGCGTGAAGTAGAGCGTAAAAAAGTGGGTTTACACAAGGCGCGTCGTCGCAAACAGTTCTCCAAGCGTTAATTTGCGGTTTCTTGGTTGTTGGCACCTGTGCTGCAACCGTTGCGCTGCGAATCAAACTGCAAATATTCAAAAAGCCGCCCTGTGCGGCTTTTTGTTCGTTTAGCTAATTGGTGTATTGCTTAAATTTGCTCGGTATTATCGATGATTATTGATCGGTAGAATCGGCAGTCCCTTGGGAGAGCCCTATGTTGAGCAACTTGAAATTACGCGGCTTGTGGCGACGCATTCGCAGCAACATCGGTATTCGCTCGTCAAAAATGGCGATCAAAAGTCATCAGCCTTGGTATGTGCGCATCGGTGGGCTCGGTCTCGCAATGGGCATTGCGGGCGCGGTAGCGTGGTATTTGGTCGATAATAGTTATCGTATTACCGGCTTCAACAAAGATGAGGCAAGGACGCAGATTGCCGCCCTCACTGAGCAAAATGCGGCGCTCCAGAAAACTGCCGACGCTCTGAAGAGCGCGTTAAATGAGCGCGATGGCCAATTAAAAGTGGAAAAATCATCGCAAGCTGAACTGGTAAAAAATAGCAGCCAAGTTCAAGAAGAAAACGCCAGCCTAAAAGAAGACTTGGGCTTTTTGCGCAACATCATGAGCGCCGGCAAAGTGCCCGATGGCTTGAACATTGCGAACTTTAAAGTCGAGCCAGACCCACAAACCGCAGAAATCCGCTATCGCATGTTGCTCACCCAGGGTGGGCAGCGCCGCGCAGATTTTAAAGGTAAAGTCCAACTGGTGGTACGCGCGCTTAAAAATGGTGAAATGCTTAACTTAACCTTCCCTGAAGATAGCAAAAATCCTGCCAATAACGGTGAAGTTGATTTTAAGTACTACCAGAAGGTGGAAGGACGGTTTAAACTACCGGAAGGCGCGCAGTTAAAATCTGTCCAAGTTCGTGTACTGGGGCAACAAGGCAATGAAGTGCGCACCATTAAAGCCATTACTTTTTAAGAGGCAATCATGTTTCCAAAATCAAATAAACCTAGCCCAATCGATAGCTTAATCGGTGCGGGCACCACTATTTCGGGTGACGTCACTTTTACCGGCGGATTGCGCGTTGACGGTACGGTGAAGGGCAATATTCATGCCTCCGGCGAAAAGCCTGGTACATTAGTGCTCTCAGAAACCGCTAAAGTAGAAGGCGAAATTGTCGTCGGCCACGTCGTTATTAACGGGGTTGTTGCGGGCGCTGTTAAAGCCAGCGAGTACATTGAACTGCTGCCAAAAGCCCGTGTCACAGGTGATGTAACCTACAAAGCGCTCGAAATCCATGTGGGCGCGATTGTCATGGGCCGCATGGTGTATGAATCTAGCGCCCGCCAAGGCGACAAAATTTTGGAATTTAAACCTGCCAATAGTGGTAATTAATTTCGTAAGCGCACCAATCAACTTGAAGTAGTACCGCCGCACCCCAATTTACTGAAGATGGAATTGACCATCTCTAACTGACCCAAGGAATCATAATGAACGATATGTCGATGATGCCAGAACCGCTTTTGTTCTCCGATAACGCTGCTGATAAAGTGGCCGCGCTAATCGTAGAAGAAGGCAATAACGATCTTAAATTACGCGTATTCGTCACCGGTGGCGGTTGCTCCGGTTTGCAATATGGCTTCACGTTTGACGAAATATCAAACGAAGACGACACCATCATGGAGAAAAAAGGCGTAAAACTGCTAATTGATCCAATGAGCTATCAATACCTAATCGGTGCCGAAATTGACTATACCGAAGGCTTAGAAGGCGCGCAGTTCGTGATTAAAAACCCGAACGCCAGCTCAACCTGCGGTTGTGGCTCGTCGTTCTCGGTATAAATTGCCTCATTAAAATGTCTGAAGATGCCTGCGCTTAGGGCGTCTTCAGGCATTTAATTTGCCGGTAACGTTTCACCTAAGTGGTGACGGAACAGAAACCGCAAAACACTAACAAGCACGAGCCTCTCCCAAAAGTTCAAGCGGTCAACTGCCGTTTTTAGGTTCATATGAATAAATTATTCACCTCAATTGTCCTGTGCGTTCTCGTTACCTCATCGCAGGCTCAGGAGATTCCAGTAGACGAAGCCGCGTTCGCAAAGATAGCAGCAGAGCGAGTTCAACAAGAACTTCAAACCTACGACATCAAACCTACTAGTCGCCTTACTGTAGAGGGCAAGCGCGCTGATGGAGAGTCTACAGGGCAGCTTAGCCTCGACCGCATTTACTCCTTTTGCTCCCGCAACTCTGCAAACTGCAGTGCTGCGCTCATTCAGTATGCGAAAGGCATCAGCGAGACAATAAAAGAGCGAGATCGCCCAATCGACAAAGGAATGGTGCGGCTCGCCATCAGACCAATGATCTATGTCGAAAACATCAAAAAGCAAATGAGCACTGGCACTGCCCCCATTTACGGTAAGCCCCTTGCAAGGGAATTTGCCGTCGTCCCAGTCCTCGACTACACGCGCTCAGTGCGGTTCGCTAACGAGAAAGACCTTACGAGACTTGGTGTGACGGAAGATGAAGCCTTCAAACTAGGCGAACAGAACCTGCGGTCAACGGTAAAGCCACTCGCTGAAGTCACACCAATTTTGGGCAAAAACTCTTTTGGAAGCATTACTGGCGAGGACTATGCTACGAGTCGTGTCGTATTTCATCAGGAGTGGAAAGATCTTGCGGACAAACTAAATGGGAATCTAATCGTGATGCTGCCTGCTCCGGATATCTTACTTTACGGTGACGGTTCGACGCCTAAGGGGGTTGAGGCAATGCGCATAGCCGGCCGTGAAATTGCACAAAAGACGACACGCCCGCTTTCCCAAGTGGTCCTGCGTTGGACCCAAGCAGGCTGGGAAGAAATGAAATGACGCCCAACCCGACGTTCGAGCGGGCTGCGCAAACAGCCGCGTAGCCCGCTCAATTCTACTTTACACGGCACAACCCCATAAGTTTCGG
>JANNXI010000155.1:0-11395 GCA_031409495.1 Betaproteobacteria bacterium | reverse complement strand
GATGACTTCAACGATGTATCCGGCTGCAGGTAGGTTGTCAAAGCGATAGTAGCCATTGGCATCCGTGGTGGTGGTGCCTATTACCGTTGTTCCGGTAGCATCGAGTAGCTTTACAGTTGCACCCGCGATTCCGGCTTCGCCCGATTCGCGTAGTCCGTTGCCGTTGGTGTCATTCCATACCCGATTACCTAGGCTGAACGTCGATGGCGGTGGCGGTGGCGGTGCGACCGGGGTAAAGCCGACGTCAACGGTCATGTTGCCATTGTTGTCTGCGCCGCCTTGGCCGCTTGTGGATACATCAGCTTCGCCCGTAGGCTCAGTTCCTGTTGGCCCTAAGGTGACGAGTGCTGTGCGGACACCACCTGTTGTTGCATTGGCGCCGTTGTTGTCGTTGTCTACATCGTTATTCGGATTGCCACCCGTTGTTGGAACGAGGGTAGGCGTTAACCCGCTTGGTGTGCTGACTTCAACGATGTAACCAGCCGCTGGTAGGTTGTCAAAGCGATAGTAGCCATTGGCATCCGTGGTGGTGGTGGCTAATACCGTTGTTCCGGTAGCGTCGAGTAGCTTTACAGTTGCACCCGCGATTCCGGCTTCGCCCGATTCGCGTAGTCCGTTGCCGTTGGTGTCATTCCATACGCGATTACCTAGGCTGAACGTCGATGGCGGTGTAAAGCCAAAATCTACCGTCATATTGGCATTGCTATCCGCACCACCTTGACCACTTGACGATAGGTCAGCTTCAGACGTTGGCTCAGCACCAAGTGGGCCAAGCGTAACAGTGCCGCTGCGTACGCCACCAGCTACTGGATTAGTGCCATTATTGTCATTATCGACACTGTTATCTGGCGCGCCACCTGTTGCAGGAACCAAAGCTGGCGTCAAACCAGTTGGCGTGACAACCTCTACAAGATAATTACCGGCTGGCAAATTATCAAAGCGGTAATAGCCACTGCTGTCTGTGGAAGTTGTTGCAATCACGGTTCCTGCGGGATCGAGCAACTTGACGCTTGCGCCCGCTATGCCGATTTCGCTAGCATCAAGTAAACCGTTCGCATTAGTATCGTTCCACACGCGATTGCCTAAGCTAAATGTTGGGAAGAAACCGAAGTCAACCGTCAGATTACTACGGCTGTCTTGTGCCTCGCCCGGCACGGGAGGGCTTATCACATCCGCTTCACCGATTGGCTCATTAAATGTTGGGCCTAAAGTAACGACAGCCGAACGAGTTGCCCCACCAACTGGCGTATCTAGACCGTTGTCATTACGATCACCATCACTGTTTGGATTGCCTTCTTGGCCAGCGCCAGTGCTTGACTTAAAGCTTGGCAATGCACCTGCAGCGCCGAAGTTCGCCGCTGCAATCTGCACAAAATAATCGCCCGCTGGCAAATTATCAAAACGATAAAAGCCGCCCGCAATGGTTACGGTAGTCGCTATCACGCTACCCGCTGCACTTAGTAACTCTACGGCGACGCCATCTCGACCGGCTTCACCATTGTTTTGGATGCCGTCATTGTTGGTATCAATCCACACCCGATTGCCTATGCTATACGTCGGCGCGTTGACGACGATCGTGGCTTCAGCATCGTTGTTGGTAGTAGACGTTGCGGTACTCGTCGCCGAGGTGGGTGGCGCGCCTAAAGGATTAGTTTCAATAGATGGATCTGTAGGCGCCTTATCAACAAAGGCCACGTTTTTCAAGCTGCCCGAGATTGCAGAAATCACACCCGTATATCTAATAGCGAGTGCATTCGCGCTACCTGCTGGCAAATCTGCTGTGCCTGTACAGTTAAGCACTTGACCTGAGAATGTACAGCCGCTAAATCCGCTACTAGAAGTAACCACTAAGCTCGAAACGCCGACCGGCACGATATCTTTCACCGAATAACCGGCAAGCGCTGTTGCAGGGCCATTATTCACAACGGCCACAGTGTATTCCACGGTGTCGCCGGTGTTGTATGGGCTACCGGTTGCGGGCGCAGTCGGTGCGACTGATTTGCTTAGCACTAAATCTATTTGTCCAAAAATACCCGCATCCCAATTCGGATCATTTTGACCACTGACAAGCGTGATTGGATCAGTACGTCCGGTTGTGGTGTTGGCATCACTATCGCCAACATCGCTCGCTGAAGTTCCCGAGCCTTTGGTCGTGAATTGATAGGTAGCAGGTAAATTGGTGAACTCAACAACGTAGGCGCGACCTGGTGTAAGCGTCGGGAAGTTGTAGTTACCACTCGCATCCGTTGTCGTTGTTGCAACAACGACATTCGTCACAGCATACAATAAATTAACAGTTACATTTGGCACGCCCGGCTCACCTGCATCTTGGATACCGTTCTTATTTAAATCATGCCAAACACGATCACCGAGACTGGCGGTGAAGAATAATCCTGCATCCAGGGTTAGGTTGGTTTGATCTGACCCTAACGCGATGATGGAACTCGACATAGTAATCGGATCAGCATCACTATCAACTGCGTCATCAGCCCCGCTATCTTTAGGCGAGATTACATAACCTGCAGGAGGCATGAACTTCACTTGATAGCTACCTACAGGCAAGTCTTTAAATAGATAATTTCCGTTACTGTCGTTTGTAGTTGTGACAGCCACACCGTTACGATCAAGGAACGGATTACCCAAGCCATCGAGCAACTTCACAGAAACGCCCGGGATACCGGTTTCGCCAGCGTCTTGAATGCCGTTGCCATTCGTGTCTAACCAAACGCGATCACCTAGGCTGCTCAATGGGTAGAAGCCGAAATCAATAGTCATATTGGCTTGTGAATCAGGGTGCGGGCCTTGTCCACCAGCACCTAAATCCGTTTCGGCGGCAGGCTCGAGCTGGGCAGGACCAACCGTAATTTTGCCGCTCTTTACACCAGTTGATTCTGGGTTCGGTGCATCAACACCGTTGTCGTCATTATCGATATCGGTATTAGGATTTGCTTGCGTCGGCGTTGAGCTTAAGAATGGACGCAACACAGCGGCTGGCTGGAAGTTCGCCTTATCGATAAGAACGACGTAATCGCCCTTGTTCAAGTTGTCAAAACGATAGTAACCCGACGCATCCGTGTTCATGGTGGTCAGAACGGCACCCGTTGGATTGCCGGCCGCGTCGGCCGCAAATAGAGACACGACTACGTTGGCAATACCCGGCTCAGCTGCCTGACGCACACCATCGTTGTTTGAATCGCGCCATACGCGGTTACCAATGCTGTATTTAGGCGGAACAAAACCGAAGTCAATGGTGCTGTTCGTGGCCGCATCGCCGTTGGGGCCTTGCGCACCCCGGCCTGAGCCGGAATGGTCCGCTTCACTTAGCGGCTGCAAACCAGTCCCCACCGTTACAGGTGATGATCGGAAATTTCCGCTCACTGGGGCGTCTAGTCCTTTGTCACCGTTGTCCCCCGGCACTGAACCCGTTGAACTTGTTGCACCTATTTCAAGGGTTGAACCAATAACTTCGACAATATAGCTGCCCGCTGGAATGTCATCAAAGCGATAGTAGCCCTGCGCGTCGGTGGTTTGTAAAGGTACACCGGCAATTGGCGTGCCAGTTGCGCTTAGCAAGCGTAACTGCACATTTGGCAAAGGTAGTTCGGCAGCGTCTTGTTTGCCATTGTTGTTTGGATCCGAGAACACCCGATTACCAATTGAGAACGTCGGTAGGAAGCCGAAGTCGATCGTTGAATTAACGTTCGAATCTGGTACTGCCAAGCTTGATGGCAAAGCACCAGCAAGAGTCAGCGGATTTAGGGCGCCTGCAGCAACCTCACCTGTTGGGGCGCTTGCCGCGAAAAGAGAAATAGATCCGGTACGAGATACAGCACCCACTTTTGAACCGTGGTTTTTATTGTCGTTGCTTACGAGATTGGCCGGCAATGTAGTGGGCGCGGACGTGTTCAGTCCCATCGGTATTGTTGCTTCGATTACATATTTTCCTTCAGCCATCCCAGCAAACAAATAGTTACCATTGGCATCTGTCGTTGCACTGGCCAACGCTGCTCCATCTGGAGCGCCATCACCATTCGTATCGTTGTAGATATTTACGGCCACTCCTGCAATCGGCGCCTCAGAACCGTTACGTATGCCGTCATTGACCACGCCGCCACCGGCGCCGTCGTCACGGAAGACCAAATTACCGATATTCATTGTGTAAAAGCCAAAATCCGCTGTGAGATTACTCCGATCATCTGCAATTGTGTCGGGTCGGCCCGGCGTGTTGTTTCCGTCTTCGGTTATGGGCTGATTATTACCAGGTCCTAGTACGTAAACATTACTGACAACGGATCCGGTAGTGATTGCTCCAATATTTCCGTTGATTCTGGCACCATGGTCTTTGTTCGTACCTGAAGAAGTGGTATCAGTCGACGTAATAATATCCAAGGTACCGCCGCCGCCTACCTGTACCGTCCCACTGGAATACCATCCGGAAAGAATCGCCCCACTCGCGAAGTTAGCCGCCGGAATCACGACACGGTAATTTCCCTGTAGCAGGGTTTTGAATAAATAATACCCGCCTGCAGCGGTGGTTTGCGTTGCAATGGGCGCAGATCCAGTAGGCACTCCCAACGCATCGGTTGCCCAGATTTGAACGGTTACACCGTCAATACCCGATTCTGTGCCATCCACGCCGCCATTATTATTTGCATCCAACCAAACCCGATTACCCAAAGAGTAACCCGGCGGCTGATTGGTAAAACCAAAGTCAACCGTCATGTTTGCTTGCGCATCAGGAAAGCCGGTATGAGGTCCTTGGCCACTTGCTGCCAAATCGGTTTCGCCCGTTGGCTCTGCAGGCACCGCGGCCGTACCAAGAATTACCACGCCGCTTTGAATCGCACCCACTACACCAACGTCAATACCATTGTCGTTTCTATCCACATCAGCGTTTGGCGTATCTTCTTGACCAGCACCGGTCGTCGTCCATAGATTAGCCAAAGGTTGGCCGGCGGTGAAGTTACTGGCAACAACCTCAACAATATAACTACCCGGTAGCAGATTATCAAAACGGTAGTAGCCGCCAGCCGTTGTGGTAACGGTAACGAGCTGCGTACCTGCTGTAACTGGATCACCATCAATATCCACACCGAGCGCATCTTTTAATTTCAAGACGACACCACCTGGACCGGTTTCTGTACCGTCCATGATTGCGTTATTTGCCGTGCCGCCGCCTGCTGGCGTGTCTAACCAAACGCGATTGCCCAAGCTAAATGATCGGAATAGGCCAAAATCTACTGTTAGATTGTTCTGTAAATCGGGGTGCGGGCCGGCGCCCAAAGTACCTATGTCGGTTTCACCGGTTGGCTCAGCAGGCACCAAAAGCGTGCCTAAGGTAACAACTTTGCTACGAATAGCACCGGTTGCGCCGTTAAATACGTTGCCATTGTCATCGGTATCGCTTGGCGCTGCATCAGCATCTGGACCAGCCGCACCTTCATAGGGGCCAGTAACTGCACCATTTACGCCGGTGCTGCTAGTGAGCCCTGCTGGTGCAATAATTTCTACTATGTAATCGCCAGCTGGTAAGTTATCGAAGCGATAGTGGCCGGTGGCGTCTGTAGTGGTAGTAACGGCTTGTACTCCTGCAGTGTCAGAATCACCATCGATGGCGACACCGGCTGAATCCAATAAATTAACTGTTACGCCATTGATGCCTAACTCGCCACCATCCAAAATACCGTTGTTATTGACGTCTAACCAGACACGATTGCCTAGGCTAAACGGACGATGGAAACCGAAATCAACCGATAAGTTCGACAAATTATCTGGATACTTATCCACATTTGCATTTACTTGCAAGGCATCAAAGGTATTAATTGGCGCACCGACATCATCGTCGGCACCGCTAACGCGGTTTACTTCGTTAGTTGGTTCAGCGACAGCACCAAGCGTTATTAAACCTGAAGCTATACCTGGAACAGGGGACGCCGCTGCTAATACGTTATTAGTGGCGTTTTGGTTATTATCACCATCGCTATTCGGTGTTAGTTCTTTTCCGAAGTTTGTGGGCAACAGCGTGCTCAGGACGGCGGGAGTTGTCACCTGTGTCGTTGGAACAATGACAAAGTAGTTGCCCGCTGGTAAGCCTTCAAATAGATATTTACCGTTTAGGTCGGTTGTAGTCGTGGCAACTACGGTATCGCCAGCATCAAGACCTGCGGTACCAATATCACGAACCAATTTTACATCTACGCCAGCCAATGGAGGCTCACCTGCCTCTGCTCGGCCGTTGCGATTTGAATCCAACCAAACCAAATTGCCAACGCGGTAGCGCTCTGGCACAAATATACCTACGCGGCGCGGCGCGGCCGTGGGCAGGCGAGATGAGGTATTTGAGTTGCTGGCGCGGTGACCAAAGGTGTTCCAAGCAATACGAGTCGGCGGCGCAGAAGTTGGGATCAACATCGGCACATTAATCACAAATTTTTGCGTGGGCGCGAAAGGCGTGCCAAATGCGACTTTGATACGGAATGACTTCACCGATGCAAAGCCCAGCGGGAAATTCACCGTATCCGCTAATGGATTTATAACCCATGTATTGTTGCAGCCCGGTTGCCAATGCGCGGCCGGCGCTTCAATAGCGCCTGCAGAGACTTCAGGGCGACAAGAATTACCATCAGCAGGGTTATATTCAAAAATAGCGGCACCTAAAGAACCTGCATTTGCAGTAGATGCTCCCACGTCAATCGTTACTGGCCCAGTCAACGTGACGCGGAATTGACTACCACGTGCAACTGTTGCGATTGGTTCAGTAACACCCAAATCACCAGGGTAGGGAAGCACATCGTAGAGCACATAATTATTGAGCGGTTCGTTGCCGGAGTTTGCAATATCGATTCGGTAGTCAAACGCGCTACCGGGCAAACCACGCGCTACACACGGGAAGCGCGTGAAGTTTGAAGCTGCGGGTTCATCAGGGCAAACTGTTACCGCAGGAACAGAAGTTGGGTCCTGCAAATTAGGGAACGTTGCAACATCAGAACTCTTAATAAATTTTTTGCCTTCGAGTGATGCTGAAGAAATTACTGTTAACGCTAACCCACCTTTACAGAATTTCTCGGTGACAAGCTTGGTGCCGTTGCCGTTAAAGTCAATGTTAGCTGTGAACTCATCGGTTTCGTTATCACAGGTTTTGCGGGGGCCGTTGTCGAAGGTGACCATGTCGTTTGTAAACGATCCGGCAGCAGTGCCAGCTTTGATTTTGAACTGAAAATCCATCGTTGGCATACTGGCATCAGCTGTGGTGTTTGGGATCGAAATCGCATTGCTCACACCAGCGCCAGATGGAAAGGTTGTCGAACCGGATGGCACCACCGCGTTCCAAGTATACCTAACCATTGTTCTTCCAGAGCCACCGTAGTTTGGAATCACTTCTAAGTTTGGCGCAGGCATTGGTCCGGTGTAGGCACTCCACTTCACAAATTCATACGTTGCTGGCAACAAATCGGCAACGACGGGGTTAACGACGGGGCCTGTTGAATCATTAGCAATATGAATAAAACGCAAGCGCGTGGTGTAGAGATTGTTCAAGTCTTCATTGAATGGCACCAAATTATTGGCATCACCCGCGCTAAGGGTTTTTTGGCTGCTGATCGCCGGCGTTGCATCTTCGATATTTGGACTGGCGCAGGCGGGTACAACTGCGCTGAGCGCTGTTTTTGCAATAATGCAATTTGTGGCCACGGCCGGTAAGGCCGGCGAGTACACATGGGGCGGGGCAGCTAGCGTTGGTATTGTGACTGTTGGCGCCGCACTAAAACCAAACGATTTTCGGATTCCGGTGTCGGTGGCGAAGGTATCGCCCGTTTTGTAGAAACGCCAGCGCACGCACAACGCACCCGCAGGCACAGTAAGCGGAACTGACGCAGCACCGGTAACTTGGGTGCTGGGATTAACCGTAAAGGTTGCCGCACCGCAACCGGCCGTGGTTGAAAAGGCAATGTCTGCTGATACATCCAAGGTAGTCCACGCGCCGGACGAAACGGTTAAGCCGGTAAGTACTAGGCCAGACGGATTGCCAGTAGTACCTGCATTGGTTGGAAAGGTGTCGGTTATTTCCAATTGCTGCACGGGCGAGTTAGCCGAAGTGATATCAATGCCGATGGAGTAACTCAAGGTATTACCTGGGCTGACATGCGCAGCAGATTTACTCGGCGCTGGGATTGAAACCGCCGGAGAAATTGTATTGGTTACGTTGGTGAAACACTTGGAGGCAGGGGTGTTTAAGCAGCCTGGTCCCGCAACACTCGCAGTCCCCCCAGTGTAAGTAATGTTATTAGTCACCATCGTTGTCAATGGAAAGGCGCCCGCTGGGTAGTTAACGGTTACATTTTTTTCCAAGCACTTTTGGCCAGTCGCGCCACCAGCATACAAATTGGCCAACAAAATACCCGGCGTAAAGCTGGCTAAATCCCAAGTGATCGTATTTGCCCCCACCACGCCACCATCCCCTGCGACGACTGTGGCGCCTACTGGAAAGGTATCTACCAAGCTTAACGTAGTAAGGTCTTCATTGCCGACCAAGGTGTCCGAACAAAAGCTAATTCTATAAGATACATCTTGCCCTAAGCCTGGCTGAATCGCGCCTAAAGGATCTGATTTTACCTTGGTAGTGGACCACTTAGGGCTGTTGGCGCCAGTAGTCATATTCGTCGGCAGTGTCATTTTTGTGGGTCCGCCGTTGGCCAAGCTCGGCGTACTGATGGTTGATTGAATCGCATTGCCAATGGTGGTTCCGGCTGGGGTACCAGGTTTTACGCGCAGCTTTAATTCAACAATAAGCGTATCACCCCCGTTAAACGCTGGTTTTGAAAGGGTGATAGTGCCTGATTGACCCGCACCGCAGGCACCTGCACAAGTAAAACCTGAGGCGGATGCTGTAGAACTTGAAAACTCCAATTCTGATGCAATGTTGTCGATCAAAGTAAGGGACCCGCAATTTGATGGGTCCGCGTTACATCCGATTGCAATTTGGTAGGTAATTTCTTCACCTACCTTTGCGTTGGCGCCGGCGATGACGGTTTTAGTAATTGTATTTACGCCCTGCGCTAGCGTGGCACCTGCGGATGTGAGCAGCGCAATAGCTGTAATTGCCGTCGCAATACTAGCACCCAGCTGCTTACCGGAAAATAACTGAATCATATTGCCCCCAGAACTCGAATATCGAGTTTCATTTTATGAAATTTCAATTTACTTACATTTATTCTCACTACCATCCACTCACAGCTTGCGTTTGAGCGTTTAATCGCCTTACTTGGGAACCCTGCTGCTCGGTTATCTCTACTAAAAAGCACCACCGCTGCCTTTTTTGAAAAGCGAAGTGAGTAATACTACTTCACTAGTATATTCCCCTATCAATAGTCTGCCCGACAATGCGGTGGTTGACAAATAAAATTTGCGGATTTGCGCTCACAAGACAATGATTCACGCGCTTTATTGTGAAAAAGTGCGTATGTGTCGTGGTTGTGGCGGGAAATACCACTTCTCAATGGCTTGATCACCGCGTGGCGGCCCTATCAAAATCACTAGCGATTTATAGAAAAATCCCTAGTTTCTATCGGCTATTCTGTGCATTTACGCGTGGATAAGCCGGGTGACGCCGTAACTTGTTTGCACAACCGCAAAGTTGTCAATCTGCAAATGACGGCATAGCCATTTCATGGTTTGCACACGCCCTACCCTACCCTAAGCTAACTCAACTTTAGCGGCGCTGCGAAGCATTGGTCAAGTTGCAGTTATCACCAGTCTGTAGATGGCCGTATTTAGGGAATCTACAGCACATACTGCCGTTACCGGAAAGCTATTATCGCTGCTGCGCTAGCGCGCAACCACATCGCAAATAACCTGCTTTACCGCTTGCGCTTCGGCTGGTAACGTTAAAAATCGCTGTGGCAGCGCTTCGATATTCGCAAATACGGGCGGACGATGCGGCGCGTGGCCTAGGGCTTGCGTTACTGCGGCTTCAAATTTAGCGGCAAGCGCGGTTTCGATGCAGATTACCGGCGTTGCGATGCTTGCTGCGTGATCTTGCGCTACCTTTATGCCATCGGCAGTGTGGGTATCAATTTCAACTTGATAGGTAGCCCACACCTGCTTGATGACCGTTAAGCGTTCGGCATGGGTACTGCGGCCAGAAATAAAGCCTTTGTCGATCAGCGGCACTAAGCCAAGGGTCTGGCTAATATCAAAACCTGCGCCGCGATCCACGTCCGTCCAAAGCGCTCGTACTTTGCTGCTGTCACGGCCAACGATATCAAACATAAACCGTTCAAAATTAGACGCTTTTGAAATATCCATCGACGGGCTGCTCGTTTGACGGGTTTCGGCCGAGGTGCGCGGGCGGTATTTGCCGGTCTTAAAGAACTCATCGAGCACGTCATTTTCGTTGGTGGCTAAAATTAGCTTATCGATGGGTAAGCCCATTTGACGGGCGATATGACCCGCCAATATGTTGCCAAAATTGCCCGATGGTACGGCAAAACTGACCTTTTCGGCGTTGGTTTTAGTTACGGCAAAGTAGGCTTTAAAGTAGTAAACCACTTGCGCCACGATGCGCGCCCAGTTGATGGAATTTACCGCACCTATATTGTATTTAGCTTTAAAAGCTAAATCGTTTGATACGGCTTTGACCACATCTTGGCAATCATCAAACACCCCTTCGCAGGCAATGTTGATGATGTTTGGTTCTTGCAGTGAGAACATTTGCGCGGTTTGGAAGGGCGACATCTTGCCAGCAGGTGACAGCATAAACACGCGCACACCGCGTTTGCCTTTCATGGCGTGTTCCGCACTGGATCCGGTGTCACCTGACGTTGCGCCTAAAATATTGAGCTGGCCCCCGCTTTTTGCCAACACATATTCAAATAAGTGCCCTAAAAACTGCATGGCGATGTCTTTAAACGCTAAGGTGGGGCCGTTTGAGCATTGCAGCAGGTGGAGACCGGGCTTTAGGGTTTTGATCGGCGTGATGTCGTTACTGCCAAATACTTCTTTGGTGTAGGCTTTTTTGATGATGGTGTTAAGATCGTCACGCGGAATATCGGTGGCATAAAGCCCAATAATTTCGCAGGCAAGATCAGCATAAGATAGGCTGCGAAGCCCCGTTAATAGGGTATCTCCAAGCATTGGATATTGCTGCGGAAGGTATAAACCGCCGTCTGGGGCTAAGCCTTCAAGTAGTATTTGGCTAAAGGTTTTAGGGGTGTCGGTGGGCTGGCCACGAGTTGAGATGTAGTGCATGGTTTACTCTTTTTTGGGTTGCTCGACGCGGCGTGAGGTGTTGATTTTGTAGCCCGGCTCTCGCGCTTTTTGCGATAGCCGGGATCGGTGTTAAGAATAGGTAGCGTCATAATTTAGCTACCGACTCCGGCTATCGCAAAAAGCCGCGAGA
>JANNXI010000154.1:0-5240 GCA_031409495.1 Betaproteobacteria bacterium | reverse complement strand
GGCGTGTATGTGCTGGCCGTGCTGCGCGGAGGTGGTGAGTACGGGTCCGCATGGCACGATGCAGGTACAAAACTAAACAAGCAAAACACCTTCGATGATTTTATTGCCGCTGCCGAAGGCTTGATCGCTAATCGCTACACGTCACCTAAAAAACTTGCTATCAATGGTGGATCAAACGGTGGCCTGTTAGTGGGCGCCGTGCTCAATCAACGCCCAGAATTGTTCGGTGCTGCCGTGCCAGAAGTAGGCGTGATGGACATGTTGCGTTTCCATAAATTTACTATCGGCTGGGCATGGGTTCCAGATTATGGCACAGCCGATAAAGCCGATGAATTTGCGGCGCTCGTTAAATACTCACCCCTACACACGGTAAAGCGCAACGTAGCCTATCCGCCCACACTGATCATGACGGCGGATCATGATGATAGAGTTGTGCCCGCGCACAGCTTTAAATACGCTGCCGAAATGCAAGCAGCGGCACACGAGTTTCACGAAAATTGGCCGCTAAATTTAAAAACAGGTCCGGTGCATATTCGGGTGGAAGCGAGTGCTGGTCACGGCGCAGGTACGCCAACTTCAAAAATTATCGAAGAACGGACCGATTTACTGGCGTTTATTTCTAATGCGTTGGGACTGAAGTAAGGTTTTATTTTAGCGTTTCAATGGGCAGTAGATGCCCGAAAAATGGGCATCTACTGGATAGGCGAACCTCCATGCCATCCAACCAAGGCGTAGGGTGGGGAGAGGGTCAAGCACGCATTAAAAATCGCCTATGCTTTGTTTAGGGTGTTAGAAATTATTGCGGCTTAAATCCACCGTGTAGACACGTCATCGGGTCGTTGTTGGTTTACAGCGACTAAAATTAGTGCACCGTTGCGATCAAAATAGCGCCGGACTATGAGCAGGGTGGGGCTATCGGGTTTCAGACCCAACTCTTAGCAGAAGCCGGGTCCAACCGCGTGGCCTGCATGCGCTGCTCCAGGTGCCCAATGTGATCTGCACCTAAATCATCAATGATGGCCTACACCGCACCTCGAGCGTTTACAAACCGCTTAGCAAGGACGTCGGTGGTGGCAATGATCTTGTTGATAGCTATAAGTCTTATTAAGTTGCGTTTTACGTTCTGGCCGGGCTCGTGAGCGTGGCGTTTTTGGTGGCGTTTTTTGTCGAACGGGAAGTTAAGAGTTGAGCCCGCCTTAACTAAACTTTTGCGAGCTTTAGAGCGTTCTGCGCTTTTCTGCGGCTGCTTATCGTAAAATTAGGGCTCACTCAACATTTAGCGCCTAAAGTCAAATATCTTATGCCAACAAACCCTACCTTCCCCCCGCGTTTTATTAGCGTCTTATGAGCACGAGCACCCAAACGCACTTTAGCCGATTAATGCTCGTGACTTTAGCTTTGATCACCTTCTTGACGCTGTTTGATCTTGGTTATCGTAAGCTAGCAAATCCCGATGAAGGCAGATATTCGGTATTGGCGCAGCAGATGGCTGTGACCGGCGATTTCGTGACGCCGCGCCTAAACGGTTTAAAGTATTTTGAAAAACCACCGATGCAATATTGGGCTACCGCCATTGCGTTTAAGGTATTCGGCGAAAGCGAATGGTCGGCGCGGCTCTATACAGCACTTTGTGCGCTGCTTTGCTTGTGCATAGTTGGCTACACCAGTTCGCGCATTTTTAATCGGGAAGTGGGTTTGTATAGTGTCTTGGCATTGGCCGCTTGCCCGTATTTTATGGCTTTAGGCGAAATTGTGACCCTTGATATGGGACTCACTTTTTGGACTACGCTCAGTTTGTGTAGTTTTATGATTTCGCAATCGCCACGCGGCGGGCGTGATGAGCATCCGGGCTGGGTGTGGTTGGCGTGGGCTGCAGCAGCGGGTGCGGTGCTTTCAAAGGGCCTAATTGGTGTGGTTTTCCCAGCGGCGACGTTATTCTTTTATAGTGTTTTCTGTCGCGATGCAACCTTGATTAGAAAGCTTGTTAGCCGCACGTGGATAATCGGCATCGTCATATTCTTTGCTTTAGCTACCCCTTGGTTTATTTTGGTGGGCGAGCGTAATCCTGAGTTTTATCAGTTCTTTTTTATTCATGAACATTGGCAGCGATTTTTTAGCAACACCCATCGCCGCGTAGCACCGTGGTGGACGTTTATTGTGATACTGATGGCAGGAGCAGCGCCATGGGCGTTTATGATGCTGCAAAGCATTTGGCGTGGGTTTAATTTGCGCGGCAATGGTGAGGCTGATTTTTACCATCCGTCAAAAATCAGCTTATTTCATCCGCTTAAATTTGCCCTAATTTGGTGCGGATTTATCATGATATTTTTTAGTATGTCGGGTTCTAAACTACCCGCGTATATTTTGCCCATTTTTCCACCGCTGGCGATAGTAATTGGTTTTTACCTTTCGACAACACCGGCCAAAGACTTGGCCAAATATCTATGGCCGATTCCGCTTTTAGCCATTGTCGGTGGCGTATGGGCCTATGTAACACCCGAGCAAAAAGCCCAAGACGCCCTAACCTTAACCCTCTACAAGCAATACAGCATTATTCTAATGGGGGCATGCGCGATTATCTTCGTGGGCGTACTTGCTGCAATTTTTATGTTTATGCGGAACACCGATGCGCTTAAACGCTACGCTGCTATCAGTGTGACGATTGCGAGCTTGGCGCTCATTCATTTGATGAATTACGGTTACGAAAAAATTTCTCCCCTGCAATCTGGGTATCAAGCGGCGCAGGCAGCATTGCCTTATCTAACCCCGCAAACACGATTTTATGGGGTAAAAATGTACGATCAATCAATGCCTTTTTATACCAAGCGGCATATGCAGTTGATTCAATATGTAGATGAGTTTGAAACGGGTCAAAAGGCCGAGCCGCATTTGTATACGCCCAAGTTAGAAAGTTTTGCCGCGTTGTGGGCGCAACCAGGGCCCGCGGTGGCTGTAATGCAAGATGGCATCTATGCGGATTTAACCGCTGAAGGTGTACCGATGAAGTTAATCCATTCTGATCCGCGCCGATTTGTGGTGATTAAGCCGCCGCATTTGCCATGACCGCCCTTACCTTTTGCATGGTGCTAGCGGGGGTATTGCTGAACGCCGGTGCGCAGCTGGCTTTAAAAGCTGGCACGAATCAAATTGGTGCATTTAACTTTTCTGCGGAAAATATTGTACCCATCGGCTGGAAAATTGCCACTAATCCGTTCATATTTTTAGGCTTAAGCTGCTATGTAGTCAGCGTCGTGGTGTGGATATTGGCGTTGTCGCGCGTGCCCGTTTCTATCGCTTATCCCATGCTTTCTATTGGCTATGTAGTCGCCGCGTTTATTGGCTGGCAGTTTATGGGCGAAAGTGTAAGCGCGCAAAAGCTTACGGGCATCGGTTTTATATTGATCGGCGTGTACTTAGTGGCACGGTCGCAATAAAATTTTTGAGTGGATTTATTAAATGCAAGCTAGCAATCTTCCTTACTTATCCTTCGCTCGCCCAACGCTGAATGCTGCCATGGCCGCCGCCGTTTCTGAAACACTGCTCTCGCACTGGATAACCAGCGGCCCGCAAGTGCAGGCGTTTGAAAAGGCTTTATCCGCTTACCACAACGGTCGTCCTACGCGTGTTTTCACATCTGCCACAGCGGCAATGGAGGTAGTGTTTGAGCTGCTGGGAATTAGCACGGGGGATGAAGTTATTACGAGTGCACAAACATTTTTTTCTGTCGGTAATATGATCGAAAAAGTAGGTGCGACTTGCGTATTCGTAGACTGTGATTTGCAAACCCGGAACATGAATTTGCAGCAAGTTGAAGCCGCTATTACGCTACGTACCAAAGCCATCGTGCCGACGCATTTTTCTGGTTTGCCGTGCCAGATGGAGGATCTTTATGCTTTGGCAAAAAAGCATAATTTGCGGGTGATTGAAGACGCTGCTTTGGCGATAGGAAGTAGCTGGAAAGGCATGAAAATAGGCGCTTTCGGAGATACTGCCTTGTTTAGTTTTCATCCCAATAAAAATATGACGACTATTGAAGGCGGTGCAGCTGTGTTCGCGTCCGAAGACGAGGCGAAGCGCGCGGAAATATTGCGCTTTCACGGCATCACAAAGCTTGCTGATGGTTCGCGCGACGTTGAGGTCGCCGGTGGCAAATTTAATATGAGTGATGTGTCAGCGCGCTTAGGTTTGAGCCAACTAGTCGAGCTAGACAATTGGTGTGCAAAGCGCCAAGCCTTGGCCGCACATTATTTCGCGTGTTTAGAAAGCCAAAATAGCAGTCCCGTGTGCGAGTTGCCTGCGCGCGCTTGGGGGGGGGAGGAAGCTGGCCACAGCTGGAATATGTTTTGCGTGCTGTTGCCGCTCGATAATATGACGCTTACCCGCAAGCAATTTATTGATGCCATGCATCAACGCGGTATCGGCATTGGTGTATCGTATGAAGCGATGCACCTATCTACGTTGTATCGCCGTAAAGGCCACAAAGAAGGTGAGTTTCCAAATGCTGAGCGTATTGGCCGCGAAACGGTGACATTGCCGCTATTTCCAACAATGACATTGGCTGATGTGGAGCGCGTTTGTGGCGCGTTGCGCGACGTGATTGTAGGGAAAAATTGATCATGCAAAGCACACCAAAAGTATCAATTGTCATACCAGTCTATAACGAAGAACCCGGTTTAGCGACCCTATTTGCGCGGCTCTACCCTGCTTGCGATAAGTTAAGTTGCAGCTATGAAATCATATTTATAAATGACGGCTCCAAAGACCGATCAGCAGGGTTGCTGCGCGAACAATTTCAAGCTCGCCCTGATGTAACCCGCGTTATTTTATTTAATGGTAACTACGGCCAGCACATGGCGATTGTTGCGGGCTTTGAGCATGCGCGCGGTGAACGTGTGGTTACGCTCGATGCCGATCTGCAAAATCCGCCAGAAGAAATTGGTAATCTGTTGGCTGAAATGGACAAGGGTTTTGACTACGTAGGCTCGATTCGTCGCAAGCGCAATGATGTTGCTTGGCGGCATTTTGCGTCGCGCGCCATGAACCGTTTGCGGGAGCGCCTCACTCATATAAAAATGACCGACCAAGGTTGTATGCTCCGCGCCTATAGTCGCGACATCATTAATGCCATTAATATGAGTAAGGAAATCAATACCTACATTCCCGCGCTGGCTTATTCATATTCACACAACCCAACTGAAATTGTCGTTGAACACGAGGAGCGTTCTGCAGGTGAGTCTAAG